>NZ_JBKQGX010000003.1:0-343971 GCF_050487245.1 Alcaligenes sp. Me129 | reverse complement strand
AGGCAGCAGGCAGCAGGCAGCAGGCAGCAGGCAGCAGGCAGCAGGCAGCAGGCAGCAGGCAGCAGGCAGCAGGCAGCGAGCCGCAAACAACAAATAAGAACCCGCGAACTCAGGGGGCCTGGAAGTGATCTCGTTCGCTTGAAGACAAACAGCCAGCCGTTTATAGCGGCTGGCTGTTTGTGTACTGGTACTACCAAGAAGGCTTAGCGGGGAAGTGTCGAACTCCCCATCAGGAACTCGTCTACGGAACGGGCACATTGGCGGCCTTCGCGGATGGCCCAGACGATCAGGGACTGGCCGCGTCGCATGTCTCCGGCGGCGAAGACTTTGGCTCGGCTGGTTTGGTAGTCGTCTGTGTTGGCGGCGACGTTGCCGCGCTGGTCGGCTTCTACGGCAAAGGCGTCCAGCACTTGGCGTACGGGGGCGGTGAAGCCCATGGCCAGCAGGACCAGGTCGGCGGGGAAGGTCATTTCGGAACCGGCAATGGGCGTCATGCTCATGCGGCCTGTCGCGGGATCGGTTTTCCATTCCACCCGCACGGCGCGCAGTTCTTTGACTTGGCCGTTCTTGCCTTCCAGCTCTACGGTGTTGATCGCCCAGTCGCGCTCGCAGCCTTCTTCGTGCGAGGACGAGGTGCGCAGTTTCATGGGCCAGTAAGGCCAGGTCAGCTCCGTGTTTTCCTGCTCGGGCGGGCGGGGCATCAGTTCGAATTGGGTGACTGATTTTGCGCCTTGGCGTGTGCTGGTGCCCACGCAGTCCGAGCCGGTATCACCGCCGCCAATCACTACGACATGCTTGCCTTGAGCGCTGATGGCGGGAGTGCCTCGCGAACCGGCAACCTGCTGGTTCTGGATGCGCAGGAAGTCCATGGCGGGATGTACGCCTTGCAGCTGGCTACCGGGGGCCTCCAGCAGGCGGGGGGTTTCGGAGCCGCCTGCCAGGATGATGGCGTCGAACTGTTGTTCCAGCTCGGTAGGGGACAGCACGGTCAGCCCCGGTTCCTGGGCGGCTTGATCTTGTGCCTGACCAATATAGGTAGAAGGGCAAAACTGCACACCCTCGGCCTGCATTTGGGCGATGCGACGATCCAGCAAGTGCTTGTCCAGCTTGAAGTCGGGGATGCCGTAGCGCATCAGGCCACCAATGCGGTCGCTTTTCTCGTACACGGTGACCTCGTGGCCGACGCGTGCCAATTGCTGGGCACTGGCCAAGCCGGCAGGGCCGGAGCCGATGACGGCCACGCGTTTGCCGGTTTTGTGGGTAGGCACTTGTGGCACAACCCAGCCCTCTGCCCAGCCTTTGTCGATGATGGCGTGCTCGATGGATTTGATGCCCACGGGCGCACGGTCGATGTTCAGGGTACAGGCTGCCTCGCAAGGAGCGGGGCAGATGCGGCCAGTAATTTCCGGAAAGTTATTGGTGGAGTGCAGCACGTCCAGTGCTTCTTTCCACTGCTGGCGGTAAACCAGATCATTCCAGTCGGGGATGATGTTGTTGACCGGGCAGCCGTTGTGGCAGAAAGGGATGCCGCAATCCATGCAGCGGGCGGCCTGCTGGCCTGCCTGCTCGTCGTTCAATACCTGGACAAACTCTTTCCAGTGCTTGACCCGCTTTAAAGGAGCTTCTACGGCTTCTTGCAGACGTTGAAACTCAAGAAATCCAGTCGTCTTTCCCATGATGTGTCGTTTCCTGATGGTGATGGGAAGGGTTCAGGCCGAAGCCGAACGGCGGGTTTTACTGCTTTTGGGCGCGGCTTTGCTCGCTGGCGGGCCTTGCCACAATTCGCTCAATGCACGGCGGTACTCGCGTGGAATGACTTTGACGAATTGTGCGCGGGCGCTGTCCCAGTCTTTCAAGAGCTCGCGGGCCTGGAAGCTGCCCGTGGCCTTGAAATGTTCCTGAACCAGGGTTTGCAAGATGGCATCGTCGGTCTGACGTTCGCCCTGGGCGCTACGGCTGTGCCATTGCGCCATGCTGCTGTTCATCTCTTGCTCGGCCTTGCTCAGGACCGGCTCCAGATCCACCATGCCGGGGTTGCAGCGCAGTTGCAGGCGACGTTGCGGGTCCCACACGTAGGCCACGCCACCGGACATGCCGGCTGCAAAGTTGCGGCCCACTTCGCCCAGGACAACCACGGTACCGCCCGTCATGTATTCGCAACCATGATCGCCTACGCCTTCTACAACCGCGCTGGCACCGGAGTTACGCACGGCAAAGCGTTCACCGGCCACGCCGTTGAAGTAAGCCGCACCGGACAGGGCGCCGTAAAGCACGGTATTGCCCACGATGATGTGGTCCGGGCCGTAGCCACGAAAGTCGTTGGGCGAGCGCACGATAATGCGGCCGCCGGACAAGCCTTTACCTACGTAGTCATTGGCTTCACCCACCAGATCCAGGGTGATGCCCTGCGCCAGGAAAGCGCCAAAGCTCTGGCCCGCTGTACCTTTGCACTGAATGTGCAGGCTGTCGTCAGGCAGACCTTGATGGCCGTATTTCTTGGTGAATACGCCCGAGAGCATGGCACCGACGCTGCGGTTGCGGTTGCGTACGGGGGTGATGAAGGACAGTGGGGTGCCCTGATTCAAGGTCACGGCACTGCGCTCGATCAGTTGGCGATCCAGCGTGTGTTCCAGGTCATGATCCTGGGTAGCGATCTGACGTGGGGACTCTTCATTGTCCACTTTGTGCAGCAGGCGGGAGAAGTCCAGGCCCTGGGCTTTCCAGTGTTCGATACCGCTGCGCATATCCAGCCAGTCGCTGCGACCGATCAGATCGTCAAAGTGGCGTACACCCAGCTTGGCCATCAGTTCACGCACTTCTTCTGCAACGAAGAAGAAGTAGTTCACTACGTGCTCGGGCTTGCCCTTGAATTTGCGGCGCAGCACGGGGTCCTGAGTGGCAACGCCAACGGGACAGGTGTTCAGATGGCATTTGCGCATCATGATGCAGCCTTCCACGACCAGCGGAGCGGTGGCAAAGCCAAACTCATCCGCACCCAGCAAGGCGCCGATCACCACATCGCGGCCGGTTTTCATCTGGCCGTCGGCCTGCACGCGGATGCGGCTGCGCAAGCGGTTCAGCAATAGGGTTTGCTGGGTTTCAGCCAGACCGAGTTCCCACGGGGTACCGGCATGCTTGATGGAGGACAGGGGCGAAGCACCCGTACCACCGTCGTGACCGGCAATCACAATGTGATCGGCCTTGGCTTTGGCAACGCCAGCGGCCACGGTGCCCACGCCTACTTTGGACACCAGTTTCACGGAGATATCCGCTTGCGGGTTCACGTTCTTCAAATCGTGAATCAGCTGGGCCAAATCTTCGATGGAGTAAATGTCGTGATGGGGGGGAGGAGAAATCAGGCCCACACCGGGAACGGAGTAACGCAGTTTGGCGATGTACTCGGACACTTTATGACCGGGCAATTGACCGCCTTCACCGGGTTTGGCTCCTTGTGCCATCTTGATCTGAATTTGATCTGCACTGCACAGGTATTGGGCGGATACGCCAAAGCGGCCGGACGCAACCTGCTTGATGCGCGAGCGCAGTGAATCGTTCTCTTGCAGCTCAATGTCGGCAAATACGCGATCCTGTCCCAGGACGCTGGCCAAGGTGTCACCCTGGCGAATGCCGCTTTTACCGTGCTGCATTTCATGCTGGTAGCGCAGCTCGTCCTCGCCACCTTCACCAGTATTGGACTTGCCGCCAATCCGGTTCATGGCCACGGCCAGTACGGCGTGGGCTTCGGTTGAAATCGAACCCAGCGACATGGCGCCGGTTGCAAAGCGTTTGACGATCTCGCTAGCCGGTTCCACCTCTTCCAAAGGAATCGCTTGAGCCGGGTCCAGACGCAGTTCGAACAAACCACGCAGTGTCATGTGACGGCGGCTTTGCTCGTTGATGAGCTGGGCGTATTCCTTGTAGGTGCTGTAGTTCTGGCTGCGGGTGGCGTGTTGCAGCTTGGCGATGGAGTCGGCGGTCCACATATGGGCTTCGCCGCGCACGCGTACTGCGTATTCGCCACCGGCTTCCAGATGGTTTTCCAGCACGGGGTCTTTGCTGTAGGCGGCGCGGTGCTGACGCAGCGCTTCTTCAGCCACGGTGAAGATATCAATCCCTTCTACCGGACAGGAGGTGCCCACAAAGTATTTGTCCACCAGCGAGCGCGACAGGCCGATGGTCTCGAAAATCTGCGCGCCGGTGTAGGACATGTAGGTGGAGATGCCCATTTTGGACATCACCTTGTACAAGCCCTTGTTGATGGCCTTGATGTAGTAGCCCTCGGCCTGGGAGGCGTCGATCTGGTTGATCGGGTCCTGGGCCAGATGCTGCAGGCTTTCAAAAGCCAGCCAGGGGTGCATGGCTTCGGCACCATACGCACCCAGCAGGGCGAAGTGATGCACTTCACGGGCCGAGCCAGTTTCCACAACCAGACCCGTGCGGGTACGCAGACCGATGCGGATCAGGTGCTGGTGAATGGCCGAGGTTGCCAGCAGGGCGGGGATGGCCACATGCTCGGCGTCACATCGGCGATCTGTCAGGATCAGGATGTTGTAGCCATCGCGCACGGCATCTGCCGCACGGGCGCACAGTGCGGCCACGCTGGCCTCAATGCCTTCCGGGCCCCAGGCGCTGGGGTAGATGATGTCCAGTTCCTGGCTGCGGAATTTGCCATTGCTGGCCGCTTCAATGCGCCGGATCTGGTTCATGTCAGCCGGGCTCAGCACGGGCTGGGACACTTCCAGGCGCAGCGGCGGGTTGACGTTGTTGATGTCCAGCAGATTGGGCTTGGGGCCAATAAAGGACACCAGCGACATCACCATCTGTTCCCGAATCGGGTCGATAGGCGGGTTGGTAACCTGAGCAAACAGCTGGCGGAAGTAGTTGTAGAAGGGCTTGGACTTGTCGGACAGCACGGCCAACGGCGCGTCGTTGCCCATGGAGCCGGTGGCCTCTTCGCCCTTGCTGGCCATGGGCTGCAGGACGACTTTGATATCTTCCTGGGTCCAGCCAAAAGCTTGTTGCTGATCCAGCAGGTCGCGTGTGGCCAATTGGGGGCGCACGCCGGGCACGCTGGGCAGGGAGTCCAGGCGCAAGCGCAGGCGTTCAATCCACTGCTTGTAGGGGTGGGTGTTAGCCAGTTGGGATTTGATCTCGGCATCGTCAATGATGCGGCCCTGTTCCAGATCGATCAGCAGCATCTTGCCCGGTTGCAGACGCCATTTCTTGACGATGCGGTGCTCGGGAATAGGCAGGGTACCGGCTTCAGAGGCCAGCACAATCATGTCGTCGTCGGTAATGACGTAGCGGGCGGGACGCAGGCCGTTACGATCCAGCAGCGCACCAATTTGCAGGCCATCAGTAAAGGCGATGGCAGCAGGGCCATCCCATGGTTCCATCTGAGCGGCGTAGTACTCGTAGAAAGCGCGACGGCTTTCGTCCATCTCGGCGTGTTGCTCCCAGGCCTCCGGCATCATGATCATCATGGCGTGCGGCAGCGAGTAGCCGGCCATCACCAGCAGTTCCAGGCAGTTGTCGAAAGTGGCCGTGTCGGACTGGCCTTCGTACACGATGGGGTAAAGCTTTTGCAGATCCGAACCCAGCACGGCCGATTCCATGGCGCCTTCACGGGCACGCAGCCAGTTGAAGTTGCCCTGTACCGTGTTGATCTCGCCGTTGTGAGCGATCAGGCGGTAGGGGTGAGCCAGAGGCCAGGCGGGGAAGGTATTGGTGGAAAAGCGCTGGTGGACCAGGGCCAGGGCGGAACAGGCGCGAGGGTCGGCCAGATCGCGGTAGTAGCGGCCAACCTGGTCAGCCAGCAGCAGGCCTTTGTAGACGATGGTACGCACCGAGGCCGAGGTCACAAAGTATTCCTGGCCGTGGGCCAATGCCATGCGGTAGATGGCGTGGCTGGCGGTCTTGCGGATCACGTACAGCTTGCGCTCCAGCGCATCGGGCACCATCACATCCGGGCCGCGGCCAATGAACAGCTGGCGAATCACCGGTTCGTTGGCCTTGACGGTGGGCGACATGGGCATGGTGCTGTCCACCGGCACATCGCGCCAGCCCAGCATGTGCTGGCCTTCGGCACGTACCGCACGTTCCAGCTCCTGTTCACAGGCCAGGCGGGAAGCGGTTTCCTTGGGCAGGAACACCATGGCTACGCCGTACTCGCCGGGGGGCGGCAGGGTCACGCCCTGAGCGGCCATTTCTTCGCGGTAAAGCTGGTCGGGGATCTGGATCAGAATGCCTGCACCGTCGCCCATCAAGGGATCTGCGCCTACAGCGCCGCGGTGATCAAGGTTTTCCAGGATTTTAAGGCCTTGGGTGATGATGGCGTGGCTCGCCTGGCCTTTGATGTGTGCGATAAATCCGACGCCGCAGGCGTCGTGTTCGTTAGCGGGAAGGTACAAGCCTTGGGCTTGGGGGGGACAGGAGTGTGTCATGGGCGTATCCGCAAAGAACGTGTTAAAGCGGTGCATTTGTTGCAGCGCAAAAAATAAAATACAGCGATTTTTTTTTTGCACGCAAGATTTTTTTGCGAATACGGTAAAAAAAATTAGGGACCTGCTCTCACAGGCCCCTTATCACCCGTCTGAACCGGGTGCAGTGTGGCAAGATCGCTGCACATGCGGGTTTGCGCAGAAATCAGGTCCACACAAGCGCTATTTGCCGCTGCGGTTCTGGCTCATTTGCCCCAGAATCTGCAGAGCTTCTTCGCCTTCCAGCAGTTCGGAAAACAGCTTGCGCTCGCGTTCCAGAACCTCCAGCAAAACTTCGCGCTGGGGTTCTCGTAGCAGACGCTTGCTGGTGCGTAAGGCAATGGGAGGCTGCTCGGACAACGCGTGAGCGCAGGCACGGGCGGCTTCCAGGCTATTGCCGTGGTCGGTCAGTTCAGTGAGCAGGCCGTCTTCCATGGCTTGCTCGGCACTGAAGGCTTGTGACAGCAGCAGCCATTCGTTGGCACGGCGTGGCCCCACGTACTGCGCCAGCAGGTGGCTGGAGGCGCCTTCCGGGCACAGGCCCAGTGCGGTGAAAGGCATGCGCAAACGCGCGTCACGGGCCGCGTACACAAAGTCCGCATGCAGCAGCAAGGTTACGCCAATACCCACCGCGTGACCTTCTACGGCCACGATCAGTGGGATGTCGGCCTGGACCAGACTGCGCAGGAATTTGATCGGTGGCGGCATGTCGCTATTGCGCACATTGGACAGCTCCGAGATGTCGTTGCCGGCACAGAAATGCTCGCCAGCGCCGGTCAGAATCAGGGCACGATATTTCTGGTTCTGATTGGCCTGGTCGATGATGTCGGCCAGCTCTTCGTACATGGGGCCAGTCAAGGCATTGCGTCGTTCCGGGCGGTCCAGAATGACTTCCAGCCAATGACCTGCGTCATGAGTCCGTATCATGGCGTGCTCCTGTTCAGGCGAAGGGGGAGGCCAGCAGTGCTGCCCTGGCTTCCTGGTATTCGCGATGCAAACGGGCCACGATGTCGGCAGTAGATTCCACCGAGTCAATGCCACCAATGCCTTGACCAGCGCCCCAGATGTCGCGCCAGGCTTTGCTCATGCCCGAACCGAAGGCGGTGTCGGCATTTTTTTCGCTGTCCAGCTTGTCCGGGTCCAGGCCTGCCGCGCGGATGCTGTCCTTCAGGTAGTTGCCGGGAATGCCGGTAAACAGCGGGGTGTAGACGATATCGGCGGCACGACCCTTGACGATCATGTTCTTGTAATCGTCCGAGGCATTGGCTTCGGTACTGGCAATGAAGCGCGTGCCGATGTAGGCCATGTCGGCCCCCATGGCTTGGGCCGCCAGAATGTCGCGACCCCGGCTCATGGCGCCGGACAGGGCAATCGGGCCATCAAAAATCTGACGGATTTCGTTAACCAGCACAAAGGGGCTCAAGGTACCGGCGTGGCCGCCAGCACCTGCAGCCACCACGATCAGGCCATCCACACCCGCTTCCAGCGCTTTTTCAGCATGACGCAAGGTGGTTACGTCGTGGAAGACTTTGCCACCCCAGGCGTGCACATGCGGCACGATGTCTTGCGGGGCGCGCAGGCTGGTAATCACCAGTGGCACCTTGTGGTCGGCGCACACACGCAAATCCTGCTCCAGGCGGTCGTTGGACTGGTGGATGATGTGGTTGATGGCGTAGGGGGCGATGCGGCGCTCGGGATGGCGCTCGCGTAGTTCGGCCAGGGTGTCGTCGATTTCGTCCAGCCAATCCTTGAGCTTTTCCTGGGGGCGGGCGTTCAAGGCGGGGACGGAACCGATGATGCCGCTGGCGCATTGTGCAATCACCAGGGCGGGGTTCGAAACAATGAACATGGGCGCTGCCATTACAGGCAGGGTCATAGATTGATAAAGCTGCTGCGTTAATGCCGATGGCATAAGGTCGGTCTCCTGTTATCGAAAGAAGTGCCCTGCCTCTTGAAGGGGCGGGGTCCTGCAAGGAAGATCTGCCGCTGATAATCTATCGTCACCTATTCTAGGACGGTTTATCGTCGCCCGGCTTGGTGCGCTGCACAAATTCCTCCGGCCTCGAAAATGACCATGGTTTGAGCACTTTTTTCTGTCCGTAGACCGGACTAAGAAGACGTAGTGCACAATAAGCGACTTGAAGGATTTTTGTTTGCTATGACCACGACTGAACGAAAAGCGCCCTTGGCAGGATTGCGTGTTCTGGACTTGACGCGCGTGCTGGCCGGGCCATGGTGTACTCAAAACCTGGCTGATCTTGGTGCAGAAGTCATCAAGGTCGAACGTCCCGGTGCCGGGGACGACACCCGAGGCTGGGGGCCGCCGTATCTGCAGGATGGTCACAGAGCGGACACGGAAGATGCGGCCTATTTTGGGGCTGCCAACCGTAATAAAGAGTCCATCATCCTGGATATAGGCACTGCACAAGGTGCTGAGGTGGTGCGTCAGCTGGTCAGTCGCTGCGATATTCTGGTGGAAAACTTCAAGGTCGGTGGCCTGAAAAAGTACGGACTGGACTATGAAAGCCTGCAAGCCATCAACCCGGCCCTGATTTATTGTTCGATTACCGGATTTGGGCAGACTGGCCCCTATGCAAGTCGTCCTGGATATGACTTCATGATCCAGGGGCTGGGTGGTTTGATGTCCCTGACAGGTGAGCCAGGTGGTGAACCGCAAAAAGCGGGTGTGGCTGTGGCCGATGTCATGACAGGCATGTACGCCACCGTGGCTGTGCTGGCGGCCGTGGTGGAGCGCCATCGCAGTGGCCTGGGTCAGCATCTGGATATTGCTCTGCTGGATTGTCAGGTGGCCATGATGGCTAACCAGAACATGAATTACTTGTGTACCGGACAGGCGCCACAGCGCCCCGGTAATGCACATCAGAATTTGGTGCCCTATCAGGTCTTTGAGGCCAGTGACGGGCATTTGATTGTGGCGGTGGGCAACGATGCTCAGTTTCGCAGTTTTGCGCGGGAGCTGGGTCACCCCGAGTGGGCGGATGATCCCCGTTTTGCGCGCAATGCCGGACGAGTCATGCATAGGGATGAGTTGGTGCCCATGCTGGCGCAGATCATGCGAAGCCGCAGGCGCGATAGCTGGTTGCAGACGCTGGAAGCCGTGGGTATTCCAGCCGGGCCCATCAATACGATGGAACAGGTTTATCAGGACCCGCAGGTGCTGGCGCGCGGCTTGCGCCTGGACTTGCCGACCGGGCAGGGGGGGAGCATGCCTTCGGTAGCCAGTCCTTTACGTTTGTCGGCCACGCCGGTGCAGTATCGCCGTGCGCCCCCGCGTCTGGGAGAACACACCCGCGAGGTCCTGGCACGAGTGCTGGAGCTGTCGCCCGACAAGGTCGAGGCCCTGATGTCCGGCTCCGCTGCACAGGCTTAATTTTTATTGCTTTTCGATCAGGTTGTGAATCATGAAACAGATACAAACCATCGCTATTGTTGGCGCAGGTGCTATGGGAAGGGGCATTGCCCAGATTGCTGCCCAGGCTGGCAAGCAGGTCTTGCTGTATGACCTGAATGCGGACTCGGTCAAGGCTGCTTTGGCGGATGTACACGCCGTCTGGAGTCGTTTGCAAGAAAAAGGCCGCATGACGGCTGAACAGGTGGACGCGGCCAAAGCGTGTCTGCAAACCGCCAGCGATCTGCAAGCTCTTGCCCCTGCCGATCTGGTCGTGGAAGCCATTGTGGAGCGCCTGGACGTTAAACAAGGCTTGCTGCAACAGCTGGAAGAGATTGTGTCGGCCGATTGCGTGCTGGCCTCCAATACCTCTTCGCTGTCCATTACTGCCATTGCCCAAGCCTGCCGTCACCCCGAGCGTGTGGCTGGCTATCACTTCTTCAACCCCGTACCGCTGATGAAAGTGGTCGAGGTTATCGACGGCCTGCGCACCTCGCCGGAAGTGGGCGATGCCTTGATGCAAGTGTCGCGCGACATGGGCCACACGCCTGTGCGCGCCAAGGATATGCCCGGCTTTATCGTGAACCACGCCGGTCGTGGCATGAACATCGAGGGCCTGAAAATCGCCCAGGAATGCGTGGCGCCTTTCTACCAGATCGACGCCATCATGCGCGAGCAGGCCGGTTTCCGCATGGGGCCCTTTGAACTGCTGGATCTGACCGCGCTGGATGTGTCCCATCCGGTCATGGAATCCATTTACCGTCAGTTCTACGACGAGCCGCGCTTCCGTCCTTCGCCCATTACCGCCGTGCGTCACGCCGGTAAATTGTTTGGTCGCAAGAACGGCGAAGGCTTCTACAAGTATGAAGATGGCAAGAAACAGGTTCCTCAAGAGCCTGCTGTTCCCGCTGTCACGACCTTTGCTCCTGTGTGGGTCTCGCCTTACCATGAGCAAGGTCAGGCGCGCGCGCTGCAATTGCTGAGCGAACTGGGCGTGAAAGTGGTGGAAGGCGACCAGCCACCGGCTGATGCGCTGATTCTGTTGACGCCGTACGGTGAAGACGTGGCGACTTTGGTGTCCTTGCATGGCCTGGACCCAGCTCGCACCGTCGCGCTGGATACCTTGTTCGGCTTGGAGAAAGGCCGCCGCCGCGTGCTGATGTGCTCGGCTGCGACCACACCAGAATGGCGCGATCAAGCCTGGGCCATGCTGGCCAGCGATGGTACGGCGGTTAGCGTGATCGAAGACTCTGCCGGTTTTGTGGCCCAGCGTTTGGTGGCTACCATCGTGAACATCGCCAGCGATATCGCTCAGCAGCAGATAGCGACCCCATCAGATATCGACGCCGCTGTGCGTCTGGGCCTGGGTTATCCGCACAATGGCCCGCTGTCCATGGGTGATGCCGTCGGCTCGCGTGATTTGCTGGATGTATTGAACACCTTGCAAGCTGTCACGGGCGATATGCGCTACCGCGCCAGCCCCTGGCTGCAACGCCGTGTCCAACTGGGTATGTCCTTGACGGCATTGGCTCAGTGCAAGGCGCAGTAAGGCCTGAGATTGCTCTCTTGGACGCTTTATAGCGTGTTCTAGAGGTAGATCAGCCTACAAGCTTATGAGTCGGCCTGAGTCCGGGATGACACCGGACTCAGGCTTTTTTATTGGCAGCCTGAACCAGGTGCTCAATAAACAGATGCTTAGGCCGGGCTCAGGGCTCCAGGAGAGCAGACTATTACTTCTGTGTTTTGGTCGCGGGTATTTTCACCGAAGCCAGATCGGGATACAGCTCGATCAGTTCGGGCAGCAGCGCATCCTCGCTGAGCGGGATGATGAAAATCGTCTTGCCATCTACGCTGGCCAATGTGGGATAGCTAAGCTCAAAGGTCTTGCCGTCTTTCTTGAAAGTACGGTTGTAGATCAGCACGGCGTAGTCGCGTCCTGTGCTGGTTTTGCCGAACTGTGCAGTATCCACGTCGTAGTGGCCAGACAGAATCTGTACGGGCTGATGCTCATCCATAGAGCGGCCTACCCGGATAAGTTCGGCAACGGTCTCTGCATGGTCCTTGCCCATTGCCTTTGAAATTTTCTGAATCTTGCGCGGCGACTGAAATTGCAGAATTGTTTCCAGGTCTCTGGCCATGGTGGCTTGCAGCAGCGTGTGCATAGCCTGCTCCAGGCTATCTCGATTCAGGATGCTGGTAGCCTGCGCTATGCTCGGTGTGGCTGCCGTTGTCGACTCATTGGCGAAGGCCTGGGCCGAAGGAAAAATTAAAGCGGCAAGGGCTGACAAGACGCCCGTCACGGCCAGACGGGCAGCGGAAGTAATACGTGTCATGGTAAGTATCCGCAGCTGTTTGATAGCTGCAGGGTGCAGTGATCCGAGGGCTAGATTGTAGGGGGCAGCTTCTGCATCAGTCACCTGCAAACCGTTTCAGGCAATAAAAAAGCCCGATGAATATTCATCGGGCTTTTTGTATTCGCAGGCTCTGTACGGTGCCAGAACCTTGTCGCAGTCTTACTTGGCGGCGTTAACCATGTGCTGGATGGCAGCACGGATTTCGTCGTCGGAGGCTTGCGAGCCACCGCGTGGAGGCATGGCGCCTACACCGTGAATGGCTTTTTGAACCATAGTGTCCATACCGGATTCGATATATGGCTTCCAGGCCGCTTGATCGCCAAACTTGGGCGCGCCAGCAACACCGGCTGCGTGACAGGCAAAGCAGATGGTGTCGTACAGCTTGATACCGGCCGGGTCGACCTTGTTGTCATCCGCAGCAGCGGTTTGGCTTGCTTTGGGAGCTTCTGCAGCAGGAGTTTCTTCAGCAGGCTTGGTATCGGCAGCCGCAGTGGCTTCAGGCTTGGCGTCAGCTTCTTCACCTTCTGGTGCGGGAGCGTCGGGTTCCTTGAAGTCAGCGCCAGCAGCGTTAGCCATGTAAGCAACAGCACGAGCCACTTCGATGTCGTCCAGCGAAGGGTTACCACCCTTGGCAGGCATGGCGCGGATACCGTGAATAGCGTTCTTGACCAACTCGTCCTGACCCAGCTTGATCAGCTCGCCCCAAGCGCCCTTGTCACCAAATTTAGGCGCACCGGCTACACCGGCGCCGTGACAGGCGGTACAGGTGGTTTCGTAAACTTGCTGACCAGTCTTCAGCTCTTTGACGGCATTGGCGTCAACCAGTTTGAAACCGGCAACAGGCTGAATGCGGGCTGCAATGGCTTCAGGGGAAAGGGCGGCGGAGCCAGCACCTGCACCCATGGTGGAGGTAACCAGGCTGACCAGCATGACAATAATCGCGATGGGCACCAAGAAAGCCAGAGCCACGGTCACAAGCAATTGTTTAGGGGTTTTGATCATGGCTGAGTGACCCTCGTTGTGTTCTTCGGGTTTTTGTTCCGTGTTGCTCATTATCGGATCCTGCGAGTTCGTACAAGAAATGACGGGAGGGCCTTAAAAGGCCACCAATAAAGGCTTGCGCCTACCTAATGGGTGTGCGCAAGGACGTGTCTACCAAGCCACCGACCCAGATCGCGCAACCATGGATTATAGCGGAGTGTGTCGCTCTTGTATCTGACTCTTGATTTAGCGCACTCATAATTGCCGGATAGATGCTGAAAAAAACTCCAAACTCGCGCTACAATAGCGAGCTTGGCGTCCGTAGTTCAATGGATAGAATTAGGGTTTCCGAAGCCCTCGATACAGGTTCGATTCCTGTCGGACGCGCCAGAACTTCTTGTTTATACGGCTCTTTAGGGCTGCTTTTCAAGACCTGGTTTAAATTTCCAGTTATAAAGTGTCGCGATGCAAGCAGCCAAAGGCTGCTTTTTTTGTGTCTGTTGTTTGTCAAAACACGGTCTCATGCGCGGTTCAGGTGAAGTGGGCTAATTATTGATCCTGATCATTTGGCCTGGGACGAAATTGCGTATTCGCCTGCGGTGACAGGCTAGCTTGCGCTTGGGAGTTTGGCCGGGATAACGATCAGGCGTATAGGCAGTGGCGATGTCTGGACAGGCAGTGCCTGGAGTCTTGAACTTGTGGCCGTCGCTACAACCAGATGTGCTGCCATCGAAGTCTATGCAAGACAAAAGGGGCCGAAGCCCCTTTTGCTTTTTCCTGAGCAGCTTTCTGGTTTTTAAACAGCTTCGGCACAAATCACATAGTCGTGGCCATGACGCAGACCACCCAAGGTCTGGTTCAAGGCCAGAGCTTGCTTGCGCAAGGCTTGGACATGCTCGGACAAGGCCATGGCCAGGTTGCGGTCCTTCAGACGGCGCAAGCGCCCGTCACACATATCCAGTTGACCGTGGATAAAGCTGTCGCCGTAACGAATGCCAAAGCGTTGCGCATCCACACAGCGATAGCCGGATTGCCGTAGATGGCGCAAAACCCAGTCCATCGGGTACTCGCGATACGGGCGCTCGCCTGCCAGTAGGAGGCAGGCATCACGCAAACGGCCTATTTCCACAATCAATTTGCCCGCCGGGTCCGTGCTGCTATAGGGCACGTAGGGCTCCAGACCAATAATGTAGAGACGCTGGCCGGTCAGTGGCCGCAGGCGGCTGAACAGCTGGTCCTGGGTGTAAGGGGCAAAGCCGTCTATGGCACCGAGCAGATAGTCCGCCAAAACCGTATCAAAGCGTTCACCCTGCAAAAACTCCGGATCGCTCCAGTTGCCCACCAGCAGACGGTCCTCGGGACGTTTCTGATCGCCCAGCTCACGGGTAACCTGTTCGGCCATACCGGGGGAGGCGGTAATGGCCGTCCAGCGTTCTGTGTCCAGCGTCAGCAACCAGCGCAGGGAGCCCTTGCCGGTGCCGGCATCCAGAAAGTTGCCCCAGGGACGGTCGCCCTGCATGTCGGCCACGATCTGGTAGAGACGGCTACCCGTGTGTATGGCGGTCTTGCTCAAAATTCCACCTGTATCCCGGCCAGGATGTTGCGCCCCATCAGCGGGGCCTGACGGGCAATAAAGGAGGTATGGCGGTAAGCCAACTTGTTCAGCAAGTTATTTCCTCTCAGGTACAGGGTGTAGGTGTTCTGATCCATATGCAGGCGGTAGCTTAAACCCATGCTGAGCAAACCGTAAGACGGCGAACGCTCTTCATGTTCAGCCAGTCGGTCCTGGGCAAAGGTGTGGGTGTAGCCGACAAAGCCGGACCAGTTCTGCCAGTTCAGATCCGTGCGAATACCCAGGCGGGCGGCGGGCATGCGGGGCAGGTTGCGGCCAGGATCTTGCAGTTTACCGCGCACCAGATCGCCATACACGCTGACCGAGGCCCAGGAAGTGACGGGGTAAGAGGCTTCTGCTTCCAGGCCCCAGAACTGGGCCTTGTCCTGGCTGTATTGAATCAGCTGAAAGTCTTCGTGACGGTCCAGGCTGCGGCCATAAATGTAGTTCGAGCTACGGGTGTAGAAGGTACGTAGATCAAAGCGCAGATCGCCCAGGTGTTTTTGTAGCCCCAGGTCGACAGTATGGCTGGTCTCACGATCCAGGTTTGGGTCGCCACGCTCATAGCTCAGCGTGGCAAAGTGCACGCCTTTGGCAAACAGTTCCTGAGCCGTGGGCAGACGTTGAGAGCGGGACACGGACAGGCTGGCGGCGTATTCAGGCGCAAAGTCCCAGACGGTGCCCAAGGAGAAGGAGGTGGCCGTGCCTTTGCGGCGCTCCAGAGTTTGCGAGTCGGGTGTGACGGTTTGCCATTCCTGACGAGCGCCCAGTTCCAGACGCCAGTCGTCCCAGTTCACGCTTTCCAGAAGGAACAGGCCCTGGCTGCGAGTACGGGTGGGCGGAATGAAGTTTTCAGTACCGTCGCGGGACGCAAAATCAGACTGGCTGGTTTGCAGGCCGATGACCCCCTCAAACGGCCCCCAAGGGTTGTGTTCCAGCTCCAGGCGCGTGTCGTAACCGCGATTGGTGAAGCGGGTGCCATCAATATCGCCATCTTTTTCAACGTGCTGGTAGTTGGTCGCACCAGCGCGCAGGCGAGCCCGTTTGAAGCCGGGCAGAGGGTCTCGCAGTTCGCCACGGATATCGAAACGCTGAGTACGCAGGTGAGCGGTGGCCGAGTGTTCGTGCTCATGACCGTGGTCGTGGCTGTGCCCATGATCGTGGTCATGGCCGTGATCGTGACTGTGGCCGCCGCAATGCAGAGTGGCACCGTGCGGGTGGCAGTCCTCGTATTCGTGGCTGTGACCGGGCAGACCGTAGCTGCCTTCACGGTAGGAGTAGGCCGCGCCTATATAGCCACGGTCCCCAATAAAGGAGAGGCCAACGCTGCCTGTGTCCGTGCTGGAGTCGGAGTCCTTGACGCGTCCATCGGTCCAGTTGGGGACGCGATAGTCGCGGCTACGGTGCGAGGCACCTTCTACGTGCAAGGCGATATTGCCTTCGCCGGCTGTCATCTCGACTGCGCCGATTCTGCCACGGTCAGCCGTGGAGCCCTGGGCACGTACCGAGCCTTCAAAACCTTTTTCGGGGATGGCTGTGGGGATTTTGCGATCCAGCACGTTGACCACGCCACCAATAGCACCGCCTCCGTAAAGCAGGGCCGATGGGCCGCGCAGCACCTCGATGCGGTCCGCTTGCCAGGTATCGACCGTGATGGTGTGGTCGGGCGAGATGGCCGACGCGTCCATGACCTCTGCGCCATCGCTCAGAACTTTGACGCGGGGTGCAGTTTGGCCGCGAATGACGGGGCGGCTGGCACCGCTACCAAAGCTGTCTACATGGATGCCGACTTCACCGTCCAGCAATTCACCCAAGGTGCTGCTGCGGCGCAAATCCAGTTTGGGGCCTTGCAGGACCGTGCTGGCGGTGGCCAGCTCGGTTTGTCGCAAGGCCAGGGGGCTGGCAGAGATTCGGATAGGGGCCAGTTCAGGGACAGCTTCTTCAATTTCATTGGCTTGGGCAGAGGCGCACAAAAGCAGAGCCAGGGCTAGTGGCAGGGGGCGGGGTTGGAAACGCATCTCATCTTCCGGTTTGTTAATTTTCGAGATGTTATAACATAACAATAAGTGTTTGAAATAGAGGAAAAGCCATTTTGAGAACAGGGAGAAAGAGAAACTTCTTGCTGTATGAGCCTGCAGGTAACGGTCAAAAAAAAGCCGCCCTGGGGCGGCGGCTTGTTGTCGTTGTGTGTCGCTTAGCTGTTTTCCAGTTCAGGCGGAATCAGATTGCGTTCGTAGCGATGGACGTAGTCCTCAAAGGACTCCTGATCCTGTGCTTCGATATCAATCTGGGCTTGCAAAGAGTCTTTGGCCTGTTGCTCGAAAGTGGCTTGCTTGTCGGCAGGCAAGGGATGGGCCAGCAAGGTCTGGTGATGCTCGCGGCTGCGTTGCAAGGCGTAGTCGTGAAAGCTCAAACCGGTTTCGCGCAAACGGTTCAGCAGTTGAGCCGACGGTGTCAGCTCCGGGTTTTCCAGTTTGCGGATTTGGGCTTGCACGGCTTCGGTGTGACCTTGGGTATCCAGGGCCTGATCCAGCATTTGCGCATACGGCAGCAGCGATTCCAGAATTTCGTGCCCCCAGTCTTGCAGGCTGACGCTCTCTTTTTGCTGATTGGTCAGCATCAGGCCGGGGCGGCGGCCTTCACGCACAACAGTCGCAAAGTTGTTCTTGCTGTCCTGGCAGTAGCCGCCGTCCGGGAAGAAGGGGCTGTCTTGCACGGCACAGAACAGCAGGAACGTATCCAGGAAGCGGCAGGTTTGCTCGGAAATTCCAGTAGGCGATTCAGGGTCTATATCCAGACAACGAACTTCGATGTATTCCACACCGCGCTGGGCCAGGGCTGTAGCCGGGCGCTCGCTGCGCTGGGTGGTGCGCTTGGGACGAATGCTGGAGTAGTACTCGTTTTCAATCTGCAGGATATGGGTGTTGAGTTGAATCCACTCGCCATCGCGGTGGGTACCCAGTTTTTCGTAATCCGGCCAAGGAGTTACGGCAGCGTGATACATGCGCATCACAAAGGTGTCCAGGTCGTTATAGCAAAGCTGGAGCTCGGCCTGGGCTTCCTTGTTGTGATAGCCCAGATCGCTCATGCGCAAGCTGGTTGCCCAGGGCATGGTCAAGGTGTCCTCGTCGATCTTGTCCAGATTGTTGCGGCGACCTTGCAGGAAGTTCGCATCCAGCACGGGCGAGGCACCAAACAAGTACATCAGTAGCCAGGAATAGCGCGTGAAGTTGCGGATCAACGCCAAATATCCATTGGAGCGCTGATCTTGCAGATTGTCGCCACAGACATTCAACAAGGGCCAGATGCCATCAGGTAGGGAAAAGTTGTAATGCACGCCGGCTATGCATTGCATGGGCTTGCCATAACGTTCGGCCAGGCCACGGCGGTATACATGCTTGAGCATGCCCGTGTTGGACTTGCCGTACCAGGCAATGGCAATGTCTTTTTCGGCGGGCAGCAATGCGGGCATGGACTGGTTCCAGATAATCTCCTGGTCCAGCTTGCCGGCCACAAAGGTGTGGATGTCGGTCAGCTCCTGCAGCACGTCCTCGACCCGGGCTTGCGGCTCGGTAATCAGCTCCAGCAGGGCCTCGGCGTAGTCGGTCGTGATATGGCCGTTGGTCAGGGCCGACCCAATGGCTTGCGGGTGGGGGGTGTTTGCCAATTGGCCCAGCGCATCGACGCGCAGTCCTTCTTTTTCGATGCCGCGCAAGATTCCCGTCAAAATCTCGGGATTCTGTTGCAGGGCAAGGCGGCGTTCGTGGCTGGTGTTCATGGTGGTGTTTCCCACTTTCGAAATCGGGTGCAAGATACGAGACTGTTCAAGGGGGCCTGGCCCCGTCTATAAATAGTAGTCCGACCAGACTTGCTTTGTTAAGTTGCGCCAAAAGGCGTATCGGGCAGGGCGAGTATAAGACGGCTGTTTAGCCAGCCGATGAAAAGCATGAAACGGGATATGGGATTAGCACCATGATGATCAGGCGCATTACCGCGGTACTGGCGGCTTTCTTGATGTTGGCAGCCTGCAGCCCAGAGTTTAACTGGCGCAAGGTTCAGCTTGAACAAACGGGCCTGTCGGCCATGCTGCCCGGCAAGCCCACGACCAGTCACCGATTGTTGGATTTCGAGCAGCATCAACTGGATTTTTACCTGACCACCGCCACGGCGGGCGGGCAAAGCTATACCGTGGGCCATGTGATTTTGCCCAAGGAACTGCAGCAGGACGAGGCCGCTCGCCAACGCTTGTACGAGGCACTGCACGATTCCCTGCGCGAGAAATTCATACCCGATGGGCAAGTCAGCGAGAAAAACCAGATACAGTTGCCACCACCCGGACAGATTTTCTTCATGACGCGCGATGTGGGCGGTGTGGCCTTGCGCCTGGAAGCGATGATACGCATGGAGCCGGGCTGGCTGGTGCAGGGCTTTGTTATGACGGATTCCGGGAAGGCCCCGGACGCGGCTCAGGCAAAGGTTTTCTTTGACGGCTTAGCTCGCTAGCCGGGTCGCCGCTGATCAGGTGCTGCTGCAAGGCCAGGGTAATGGCAGCTTGGCGGCTATAGACTCCAAGCTTGGCGTAGGCGTTCTGGAAGTGGAAGTTGATCGTGCGTTCAGTAATGCCCAGGATGATGCTGATTTCCCAGCTGGTCTTGCCATGGGCAGCCCAGTTCAGGCAGGACTGCTCGCGTGAAGTTAAGTGCGTCACGGTAAAGCCATTCCTCATGCATTCGTGGTAGACGTCGGGCCAATGTACTCAAATTTAGCTTAGCTGGCAGACAAATGTGCATGAAAATAATGATGTAAATCAAAGCATTGGCTTTTCTATGACGTTACCGTTGCCCAGAGTTCTGAATCGATCCTGGCTGGTCGATTTGGACGCCGCGCCGCAGCGATGCTAGAATTTTGCCTTATACGTTTTGCGCCGATTTGCCTGATCCGCTTGCGGGCGCTCCATAAATCCAGCTAAAGAGGTCCTGATGGCCACTGATTCCGTCCCTAGCGCCGACACTGGCGCCCTTAGCCCATCCTGCGGTTTGATCCCCGAAGGTTCTGTGGGCCCTGTACATGCCGAACTAATCGCCTTTGACGAACCCCTGCATCTGCGCAGCGGGCAAGTGCTGCCCAGCTACGAGCTGGCGGTCGAAACCTACGGCACCCTGAACGAAGAGCGCAACAATGCGGTATTGGTGTGTCATGCACTCAATGCCTCGCATCACGTTGCCGGTTATTACGACGACGATCCTAAAAGCACTGGCTGGTGGGACAATATGGTCGGCCCCGGCAAAGCCGTTGATACGGATCGTTTTTTTGTCATCGGTGTCAACAATATCGGCTCCTGCTTTGGCTCTACCGGCCCATCCAGCATCAATCCGGCCACTGGCAAACCTTGGGGCTCCGAGTTTCCCGTTTTGACGGTAGAAGACTGGGTGCGTGCCCAAGCCCGTCTGGCCGACTACTTTGGCATTCGCAAGTTTGCGGCCGTTATGGGTGGCTCCCTGGGTGGCATGCAGGCCCTGAGCTGGGCCATCAGCTGCCCGGAGCGCGTGGAAAACTGCGTGGTCATTGCCAGTACCCCGCGCCTGTCGGCCCAGAACATCGCTTTTAACGAAGTGGCCCGCAGCGCCATTTTGTCCGACCCACAGTTTCACGGTGGTAATTACTACGAACATGGGGTGGTGCCCAAGGCTGGCCTGGGTGTTGCTCGCATGGTAGGCCACATCACTTACCTGTCCGACACCGTCATGGCCGAGAAGTTTGGCCGCAACCAGCGTGCCCCAGCCCAGGGCGGTGAGTACCACTACAACTACGGCGTGGAATTCGAGGTCGAGTCCTATCTGCGTTATCAGGGCGAGAAGTTCTCGCGTTACTTTGACGCCAATACCTATCTGATCATCACCCGTGCGCTGGATTACTTTGATCCTTCGCGCCAGCACCAGGGGGACCTGGTCAAGGCGCTTGAAAAGGTGCAGGCCAAATTCCTGCTGGTGTCTTTCACCACGGATTGGCGTTTCTCGCCCGAGCGCTCGCGCGAAATCGTGCAGGCTTTGTTGCGCAACCAGCGCGAGGTCACTTACGCCGAAATTGATGCTCCGCACGGGCACGACGCTTTCTTGTTGGAAGACCCCCGTTACCATGCCGTTGTGCAGGGATACTATGACCAGATCGCCGCTAATTTGGGCTTGCCTGCGCGCACCCGTACTACAGGGGTGTTGGCAGAATGACTAAGCCGCAAACTCAGGTGGATGCCGCCATGTTAAGACCGGACTTGCTGCGTATTGCGCAGTGGATTGAGCCAGGTTCGCGTGTGCTGGATCTGGGCTGTAACGATGGCACCTTGTTGGCGCATTTGCGTGACACGCGCCAGGTTGTCGGAACGGGGGTGGAGCTGAACGATCAGTTTGTGATTGCTTCGGTACGCCGCGGCGTCAATGTCATTCAGCAGGACCTGGAAAAAGGCCTGGCGCTGTTCAGCGACCAGCAGTTCGATACCGTTGTCCTGTCCAAGACACTGCAATCCATGCACCATACCGAGCACATCCTGCGCGAGATGGCGCGGGTGGCACGGTATGGTATCGTCTCGTTTCCTAACTTCGGTTATTGGCCGCATGGCTGGAGTATTTTGCGCGGGCGCATGCCAGTCACGGGCGAAATGCCTTACCAGTGGTACAACACGCCCAACATCCATTTGTGCACCATGAAAGACTTTCAGGATCTGGCCCAGGCGGTGGGCGTACGTATTCTTGATCGTGCTGCCTTCAATGGTCGCGACACGGTGCGTTTTTTGCCGGGCTGGCGCAGTACCTTGGCCATGTATCGTTTCGAGTCTCCCCATTTTCTTGCTGCTTAGCGCTAATAAGGCCTGACGTGTCACGTGTCTATACCAGTCCCCGAGTCTTGCCTTTGCTGATTCTGGGGTTCGCCAGCGGCCTGCCTCTGGCCCTGGTTTCAGGCACCTTGCAGGCCTGGGCAACAGTTGAAAATGTTTCACTGACCGAGATTGGTTTTCTGACCCTGGTCGGCTCGGCCTACACGCTGAAGTTTCTCTGGGCTCCCCTGATTGATCGCTACGCGCCGCCGTTCATGGGGCGCAGGCGCGGCTGGATCCTGGTCACTCAACTGCTGCTGGCCGCCTCCATTGCGGCCATAGGCCTGTTTTCTCCCTCGGTGAATTTGACCGCACTGGCCTTGCTGGCCGTGTGGGTGGCCTTCTTGTCGGCCACGCAGGACATAGCCTTCGATGCTTATTGCACGGACGTGCTGCAAGCACATGAGCGAGCGGCGGGGGCGGCGGTCAAAGTCATGGGCTATCGCATTGCCATGATTGTGTCCGGCGGCCTGGCCCTGATTCTGGCGGACCGCTGGCTGGGCTGGTCCAACACGTATTTTCTGATGGGTGCCTTCATGGCGCTGTGCGCGCTGGTGACCCTGATTTCACCCGACCCACAGGAACAAAGCCGTCCACCGCGCAGTTTGTCAGAAGCCGTGATCGCGCCTTTGGCCGATTTTTTCTCGCGTCCAGGTGCCTGGAGTGTTCTGGCGCTGATTGTGCTCTACAAGCTGGGTGATGCTTTTGCAGGTGCCTTGTCCACCACTTTTCTGATTCGTGCAGCCGGCTTTACCTTGTCCGAGGTCGGCACTATCAATAAGGTGTTTGGTCTGGCTGCTACGGTCGTCGGAGCCTTGATGGGTGGGGCGATCATGGCCCGCCTGGGGCTATACCGGGCCTTGATGATTTTTGGTATCTTGCAGGCCGTCTCCAACCTGGGCTATTGGCTGATCGCGATTGAAACCGCGCCATCCATGTGGCTGATGGGGATTGTGGTCGGACTGGAAAACCTGTGTGGTGGCCTGGGCACAGCGGCTTTTGTCGCTTTGCTGATGGCTTTGTGTAATCGGACCTATTCCGCCACTCAATTTGCGCTGCTGTCGGCCCTGTCGGCAGTGGGGCGTACCTATCTGGCCGGGCCTCTGACGCCTGTGCTGGTCGAATCCCTGGGTTGGCCAGGCTTTTTTATTTGTACCGTTTTTATTGCTGTGCCTGGCTTGCTGATGCTGCGTTGTTACCGGGGTCTTATTCAACAGCTTGATGCGTAAAAAATATCATGCTCTTACTTGTTCTCTACATTATCGCCATCACTGCAGAGGCCATGACCGCAGCGCTGGCCGCGGGCCGTCGTGACATGGATTGGGTGGGGGTCTGTACCATCGCCTGTGTCACCGCTCTGGGCGGTGGCTCGGTGCGGGATGTGCTTTTAGGGCATTACCCGCTGACCTGGGTGCAGCATCCTGAATACCTCTGGATCACGGCAGGCGCGGCCATCCTCACAGCTTTGATCGCTCCGATCATGCGGCGCTTGCATAGCCTGTTCCTGCTGCTCGATGCCATGGGACTGGTGGTCTTTACCGTGATTGGCTGTCAGATCGCACTGGAAATGAAGTTGCCCATTACGGTGGTGCTGCTAAGCGGCATGATTACCGGTTGTGCCGGTGGCGTCTTGCGCGACATCTTGTGTAATGACATCCCCTTGCTGCTACGCAAGGAGATGTATGCCAGCGTATCCATGCTGACCGGCGCTTTGTATCTGGGTGCCCAGCATCTGGACTGGCACCCGTATGTGACCCTGCTGGGCCCCATGATCATCGGCTTGAGTTTTCGTATGCTGGCTCTGCACCGCAATTGGCAGATGCCCCGCTTCGTCTATCGAGACGAATGGCGCTAGAGCCAGCCTGTCTTGCCAGGTCAGGCCACGCCTAACCAGCGCAGGACTATAGGAACAAAAGGAACCAGCACGGCGGTCATGATCCCGTTCAGGCTCAGGCCAATGGCGGAAAATGCCCCAATCGTTTCGTGAACCTGCAAGGCACGTGCCGTACCAATGGCATGTGCCGTTACACCCACCGCAAAACCCCGAGCCTCGGGGCGATCAATGCGCAGCAAGTTCAACAGCGGGCGCGCCATGATCGTGCCCGCAATCCCGGTAATGGCAACCGCTACAGCAGCCAAGGAAGGCTGACCGTCAAATTGTTCTGCCAAGGCCATGGCAATCGGCATGGTGGCCGAGCGTGGGGCAACCGACATGATGGTTTCAATTGATCCGCCCAAAGCCCAGGCAATCAGGACCGTGCTGAAAATAGCGGTAACCGAGCCAATGATCAGGGCAATGGTCAGCGGCTTCCAGATCTTGCGCAGCTGACGCAGTTGACTGTAGAGCGGTACAGCCAGGGCGACGGTTGCCGGTCCAATCAGGAAGTGAATGAACTTGGCCCCTTCAAAGTAAACGGGGTAAGGCGTGCGGGTCAGCAAGAGCAGGGCCACAATCACAACGACCGAGACCAGAATCGGCAACAAAAAGGGGCTACTGCCCGACTGGCGGTACATCCAGACCGAGCCTGCGTAGACCGAGCAGGTCAAGGTCAGCCACAGCAGGGGCGAGCTGGATAAAAAGACCCAGATTTGAAAAAGTCCGTCCGTCATTATTCTTCTTCCTGACGATTCTTAAGCAGACGATTGAGCACCAGGGCTGTGACCACCATGGTGATGACGGTGCCACCCAGGGTGGCGATCAAAAAGGGCTGCCATTCCTCGGCCACCCGATCAAAATACAACATCACGCCAGTGACAGCGGGGATGAACAGCAGCATCAGGTTCTGCAGCATGACACTGGCCGTGCTCTCCAAAGAGCTGGGCACGCCGCCTCGAATCAGCAAGGCGGCAGTCAGAAGCAGCATGCCGGCCAAAGGGCCTGGCAATGGCAAGGACAAGGTCTGCACCAGGATCTCGCCTAATAGCTGAAAGGCGAAAAGGGCAGTAATCGCGTAGATCATGAGAGTTTCCGTAAAGGCACGAAAACGCCAGGCGGCAAGCCTGGCGTGGGTAAAGGGTCTGGCTAAGGGTGTTAGTGTGCCATACAAGATAGCCAGGCTGTAAGCGGGCTGCTTATATCGAATTACCTATAGTAAGTGGCCTGCATCAATGCTTGGCGGGGCTGTTTTGCGCACCCATCCAGGCCTGAACCTCGATTTCCACATCCACACCACCCGCCAGTTTGGCTTGTACCAGAGAGCGGGCCGGGAAGTTGCTGCCCAGGCGTTCTTTATAGATTTTGTTGAATTGCTCGTACAAGGCAATATCGGATAAATAGACCGTGGCTTTGACGACATGGCTGAAGTCGGCACCTGCCAGCTTCAGGGTCTCTTCAATCCGGTCCAGCGTGGCATTGGTTTGATCTTCAATGCTGCCGCGTATGATTTCGCCTTTTTCATTCAGCGGGATTTGTCCCGACAGGAATAGAAAGTCCCCGGCCTGCACGGCGCGGGAAAAAGGCATGTCCGAGTCGCCCAGATAGCGTTTGATCGCAGTCGGTTCTGCGGTTTTGCCCGTGTTGGCGGCATAGGCGAGGTTGCTGGCGCCAAGACCTAAGGCAGAACAAGCCAGCAAAATGTGACGGGCCGAAGCAAAAAAACGCATCAGGATTCTCCTTGGACTAGGGGAATTCAGTGTGCCATAGCCAGGGCCAGGCAGCGTTAATTTGTGTGACGGCCCGTCGGCCTTAAGGCTGCTTAGGCGCGATCGCCCAGCCAGGCCTGCACTTCGATTTCTACGTCTACGTTTTTGGCCAGCTTGGCTTCAACCAGTGAGCGGGTAGGCAGGGTGTCGCCAAAGCGCTCGGCGTAGACTTTGTTGAAGTCGGCAAACAAGGCCATGTCGGACAACCAGACAGTGGCTTTGACTACATCGGCCAGAGTGGCGTCAGCCAGAGCCAGGCCTTCGATCAGGCGATCAAATACAGCGTGGGTCTGGTCCTGGATGGAACCGCGTACCACTTCACCTTGGGCGTCGTAAGGAATCTGGCCGGACAAGAACAGAAAGCCGCCAGCCATGGTGGCACGCGAGAAGGGCAGTGGCAGTGGGCTGGCAATACGGCGGATACCGGACATGGAATACTCCTGATAGGGATGGTGGAAAATTCGGACTAGGCAGCAATGCGCGTTTATTCGCGTCTCTTGCCTACAATAAGGCGTCACTATACAACTTCAAATGAGGAGTGAGACGACGTGAGCAAGGAAATTTTGCAACGCCTGGACCAACTAAGCCAGGCCGCGCTGGCCAGCGGTGATTTGTTGCCCGTGCAAGCTCAGGAAGAGCTGATGCACGATCAGGGGCTGACATTTTTTGTGCGTTGGGTATCCACTCTGGCGGCCAAGGATGCCGCCAGCGTCTCGATTCCAGGTGGGCCACGTGACCCCAACTTCAATCCCTTTTTGCCACCTGCCCCGGCACTGACAGTGGATGACGCCAGTAGTACGCACAATATCGTGCTGAACAAGTTTGCCGTCTGTGATCTGCATCTGGTGCTGGCCGACAAGGTGTTTTCCGAACAGCTCAGCCCGCTGCGCGAGATTGATTTCCGAATTCTGGCGGATTTCCTGGCCGTGCAAGGCGGTCTGGGCTTTTATAACGGCGGTGGCCCGGCTGGGGCCAGTCAGCGTCATAAACATACACAATGGATTCCACAGGCGGCTAGCAACGGCTCGCTGGCCCTGTATCTGGACAAGCTCCCCACCCAGGCTGCGGCAGGCAGTGCGCATCAACATCCCGCGCTGGCTTTTGAACACTGTTTTGTGCGTTTGCAGGATGCGCAGGAGCCGGAAGCCTTGGCAGCCAGTCTTTTGAGTTCGTACCGAACTGCCTGCAATGAGTTGGGATTGGAACCGGCAGAAGATGGCTTGCTGCCGCCACATAATATGTTGGCAGGCCAGGGGTGGATGCTGGTGGTGCCCCGCAGCGTGGAGTTAGTTGACGGTATTTCGGTCAATGCACTGTCGTATGCAGGCTGCATTTATGTGCGCACCCCCGAGCAAATAGATCTGGTCCGCCAAATTGGCCCACTGGGTGTGTTGGCTCGTGCAGGCTATGCCCGCCGTGCCTGACCCTTGAGTCTGCTGGACATGATGAACCCCGCTACGGCGGGGTTTTTATTTGTGTGTTTGCGTATTGTTTGGATGCTTCATTTACTAATCTGAAACAAAAGACAAATATTTGAATGTAATGAGTCCTCCTTTTCGCATTTTTGCGATTTGAGGCGGCGTTTAATGGGTTTAAAAAGAAATGAACTGAAATAATGTAACTTTTGTTGTGGGACTAAATAGAAATATAGCGTGTTTGAGACGCAGAGTGTTAATGTATGCGCGGTTTTAATTATTAGAATTACATCAGCTTGAGTGAAAGTAAATTTTTGTGTCTCAAGAGGTGAATTGCTTAAGTATGTTTCGTCTGAAGCTCATGTTTTTCTTATTGCTCCAGAATTTGCTGGTTTTATTACGTATTGGTTTTGCCTTGGGCGCGCAGCAGGGGCTGGCACGGTGTTGGTCTTTGTAGCTGGGTTTTGTGCTGAGTGAATACTATCTGCCCTGCTTGTGGGGCGATACATTTATGCGCACGGTGGTGTGCCTGTTAGCTGTTTCGTTCGTTGATAGTGAAATGGTACTGAAATTTAAAACAAAATTAAAATAGGGAATTTATTTTATATTTTTTGTTTTGGAAGGGCGTAATGGGTCTCGATGGGAATAGAAAACATCAAATTATAGAATAATGGAGAGAATTTAATTGAGGTTTCCATGAATGGGGATTTAGGTTTGTCGTCAAGGTCTGTTGAGGAGGGGAAGTGGTCTTTGTGGTTGTCAAATCAATGATTTCACGGCTAAGGGCAGTTTGAGCCTATCAGCGCCAGTGTTTAGCGAACTTTCAAATTAATTTATTGGCCACGCATAGACTGGCTGACGTTGGCTTTGCTAATGTGGGAGCCTCGCGGATTTTAGGCATGGAAGATCGGATAGCCCAGGTTGCCCGAATTGATGAGTCCCTGAAACAGGGAATGCTTTACCTATCCATGCCTGATGCTGCTCAGCGTCTGTTAAGGCAGGTCCAAGGTTAGAAGAAATACAGGTGCCTTAGAGGGCCTGCAAGGATGAGGACTATGACGGTTGAACAGACTTTCCTGTTGCATGACGACAATGCCAGTTTGCGGCAGATCGTTTTGGAGTCGGAGCAGTGGGGGGTGAGAGTTCAGACAGTTGAAACCATGGAGAAATGCTTGTCGCTGGCGCACATCGCCGCAGGCGAAATGGTATTGGCCTTGCTGTGTCATGCTGACAACGTTTTCCTGCACATTAATCGCTTGCGTATGGATTTTCCGGCTGCGGGGGTGATTGTTGTGCGGCGCGACAAAATGGCTGGTCTGGAACGGGGTCATCTGCTGCTGGTGGGAGCTGATGCCTGCTTCGATCAAGATGCCTTGCCGGTAGAGGTGGTGGCCTGCGTACAAGCCTTGCGTCGTCGTGGTTTTGCCTTGCAACAGAGTCTGCGCGGTGCGCAAGACGGTTTGCCTCCAGCCATCACCTTCATGCGAAAACAGGATGTGAAACCGCAGTCCCAGTTATGGGATTTGACCGAAAACGGCTGGACCATGATGACGCCTAAAGGCCATTCTGTCATGTTGACCCGCGGTGAGCGTCGGATTGTTCAGGTTCTGTTTTCCGTCTGTCCAGAAACCGTAGAACGCGATCGCCTTTTTCCGCTGGAAGAGGGGCGGGAGGCAACTGCCCGTTCTGTGGACGTTTTGATCAGTCGCTTGAAACGTAAATTAACCGCGATGGGAGAGGAGCTGCCCATTCGTTCGGTGCGCGGGGAAGGCTACGCTTTTGTGGGCAAAGTACCCGCTGCATGTCAGGAGCTGACACGCGTGAGCCTTAGCAATGATGAGGTCTACGAATGATTAGTAAAGGGCTGGAACGCCCTTTCTCGATGCTGAAACAGCATGATATAGACCCTTAAATTTTAAATATGTATAATTGATCGCTCTGGTTCATTGAATCAGCTTCTCGAACAGGCCGTTCAGGTGCGACAAAATTGCATAACAAAATGGCGGCTCGTTCTTCAACAGGTTGTTGCACAACAACCCGGCTTTAGCCCGAAACACCTTGCCCGGCCCTTGGGTCGCGGAACAACCAGCCGACTGTCTCACACGACATCGGCCTGCAACAGAGCGGCTTGTCTCTGGCCATGTTTATTTGCTGTAAGGCCCGCAGACTCGCCGCAATGTGAGGCACTTTGCGCTGTGTCTTGCTTTTTTCTCGCTTTGGCTTGTGCCAAGGGCGGGGGCGTTTGTGCGCGCGTTCGGTTCAAGTGTTTCGGTTCTGGTCCTGGGATGGGTGTCGCCCAGCGCGTTAATGCGGAATCGGCATGCATGCGAGTGAGCCAGGTGGTGCAAGTGGCTCTCGCGCAGAAGAGAAAAGGAAAGACATGCAAGAGGCGGAGTTTTTTACGCTTTCAACCACGACGGCCATATTGTTATTGGTCGGCTTTTATGGCGCGACGTTCCTGATGTCGCTCATGATTGGTCAAAAGAAAGAAAACGTGGACGGATACATGGTATCCAACAGTGCGGTGGGGTTTGGCCTGTCGGCGGCCAGCATGATTGCCACCTGGGTATGGGCGGCGTCGTTTTATGCCAGCGCGACCTCGGGCTTCAAGTACGGGCTATCCGGCCCTCTGCATTACGGGCTATGGGGAGCCTTGATGATCTTGTTCATCTACCCCTTCGGGCGACGTTTTCGCCAGTTGGCCCCGCAGGCGCACACCCTGGCCGAGGTGCTGCATGCACGGCACGGCTCGTCCAGCCAGATGATTATGGCGATTTCCAACGTGGTAGGCAGTGGTATCAGCCTGATGGTGAACTTCACCGCGGCAGGTGCGTTGGTCTCGATCCTTAGCCCTCTGACATTTATTCAAGGTGTGCTGATTGCGGGTCTGGGCGTCTTGTCCTATACCCTGTGGTCGGGGTTCCGCGCCTCGGTGATGACGGACTTTGCCCAGCTGGTTGCCATGATTTTGTCGGCCGTGGTCATTATCCCGCTGATCTTCTTTAACGCCGGTGGCCCGGAGATGGTGCAGGCCAACTGGTGGCGTCTGGATTCCGAGCAAGCCAACTTCTATTCCACCAAGGCAATTCTGGAGCAGGGGGCGCCGTATTTTGTGGCGGTGCTGGCTTATGCGATTGGTAACCAAACCATTGCCCAGCGCCTGTTCGCCGTACGCGAGGACCTGATCAAACCCACTTTCCTGACGGCCACCATTGGCTATGGTGCCGTGGTGATTGGTCTGGGCATGTTGGGTTTGCTGGCTCTGTTCACCGGCTTGCAGCCTGTGGATGGAAACATGAACAACATCATCCCGCAGATGGCGTCCACCTACTTGCCGCCATTTGGCATTGCCTTGTTCTTCATCCTGGTGGTGGGCTCCTTGTCCTCCACGGCGGACTCGGACCTGGCTGCATTGTCGGCTATCGTGATGACCGACATCTACGCCAAAAACATTGCTCGTGGTCGTCCAAAACCAGCCCGCATGTTGTGGTGGGGCCGTATCACCATGGTGGTTGCCACGATGGTGGGGGTGATCTTCGCCAGCCTGAAGCTGGATATTCTGGTCATGCTGGTGTTTGTGGGTGCCTTGTGGGGCGCGATTGTGTTCCCGGTCATTGTCAGCTTTTACTGGGATCGTGTTACCAACAAAGCCTTTAGCTGGTCGGTGTTGTGTGCCGTCGTGCTGTTTACGATCGTGCGTTTTGAGTTGATTCCTATCGAAGGTGCGGTGGCCGTGTTCTATGAGATTACCGCTTCGATTGGTGGCGGTGTGGTTGCCGGTTTGATGGCTTTTGCCTTCTTCCGCAGCCGTATTGCGATTGCGGTGGGGGTGATTGCCACTGCGATTCTTTTGCCCAACTTCATTGGCTTTTTGCGTGAGTACCTTGTTTTGATGGGTTCCCTGACCGCCTATGGCGTTAGCGCTGTGGTGTGTGTGGCCATCAGCTTGCGTAGTCAGGAACGTTTTGATTTCTCTGTGCTTGCCGAGCGTGTGCAGTCGTTTCACTACGATGACACACCTGCACCGAGCAAGCAGAAAGTTCGGGAGTCGAAACAAGGTGAGCCAGCCTCGGCTCGTGCTTGAGGGTATGAGACAAGACGTTAAAAGGAGAACACTATGCTTATGACGATTTACTTTCTGGTCTGGCCAGTCATGTCAGCCATCATTCTGGTTCTGCTGGTCGGTAACCTGGTCCGTGACTGGCGCAACGCCCGCAAGACGGGTGAGTCCATGGTCTAAGGAGTAAAAATCCCCGCCCTGTGTTCAGGGCGGGGATTTTTTTATGGTGTGCAGAGCCCAAGCCAAGACCAAAGCGCCGCACAGGTGCCAGACGGTGCTCAGGCCAAGATGGTGAGTACAGGCATGAAGTCAAACCTGTGTGCTGTTTAGCGTCTGATGGTTCTGCTGCGCAGACCTTATCACTCGTAGCCTTGGGCTCCATGGCTTGTCGGCGGGCTTAAAACAGGATGCGCTGACCGGCATGGATCAGCAGGCGCAGCGAAAACCCCAGCAGTAGAACCCCTGTCACGCGCTCAAACCAGGTTCCCATACGCAGGAATCGCTGACGTACGCGAGGATTGGTAAAGATCAGGCTGACCACAATAAACCAGCCCGCATTAACCAGGCACATCCAGACGCCGTAGAGCATCTGGATCGTCAAAGGCGTGCTGGCGCTGACCACGGTAGTAAACACGGCCAGAAAGAACAGCGTCGCCTTAGGGTTGGTGGCATTGGTCATGAAGCCCAGCGTCAAGGACTGGCGCACGCTGACAGCAGCGGGTTTGCCATTGTCGGACTCGGCCAGGCTCACTTCCATCGGTGTGCTGGCCTGGCGCAGGAATCCCCAGCCTATATAGAGAAGGTAGGCACCTCCCAATACCTCGGCCACACTCATCAGCCAGGGGGTGGAGTGCAGCAGGGCTCCCACGCCCATCAAGGTATAGATCACATGCACGGAGATTCCGGCGCCAATACCAATGGCAGTGGCAATACCGGCCTGGCGGCCTAGCCGCACACTTTGGCGGATGGTGACAGCAAAATCTGGTCCAGGGGCAATAACGGCCAAAAAATGAATCAAAGCCAGAGTAGCGAACTCTGGCCAATAGGTTTGCAACACATTAACTCCAGAAGGTCAGCGGCATGGCCGGGCCGCGATATCCCACAAAGCAAGACAGGCTCAGGCGCAAATCGCCCTTGCCGGGGGTGACGGCATGCATTTTGCGAGAATTGAAAATAATCAGATCGCCCGGACCGGGGCGTATCTGTACTTCGGGGGTGCCCAACAAATCAGGATGGATGCCATAGCTGTCGCCACGCATTTCATCAAATTCATCCGGGCTCAGTTCGGTTTGCCAGATTTGCAGTTCACCTCCTTGTTCGGGCATTTTCAAATAGACATTGGCGGCCAACTGGCCTTGTAGACTGATGGCCTGGTAATTACCGGGGGCGTCCTTGGCCAAAATGTCGTGATGCGCCAGAAAGCGCACATCGGGTTGCACCACGCGCGACAAGCCCACATACATTTTCTTTCCGTACAAGGTCTCCAGTGTGGCTCCGGCAGGCCAGACTTCATCCAGCGTGCAACGCAGCACATCAATCGGGGATAGGTAGGGGGCGCAGCGGCGGCGCAGTTCGTCGATATTGTCAAAAACCCCCTCGAAATAGGAGGCCATGCGTTCGGGCTGGTTTTCGGCTTCGTAAAAAGCCATGCCAATACGGCCGATGCTCGGAGCGTTCACATAGCGATCAAAGCCTTTATCTATGATTTGCTCGCCCAGCTTTTGTGAGGTGGGCGCATCAATGAAGCCGGAGAGGCGGATAGCCAGGAGTTCGCCATTTAGCAGGGACTGCATATGCTCAGTCCGCAATCGTTCGGTCTCTAAGTACATATCTCACTTCCCTTGGGGGTTCTAAAAGAATTGTTTTTCTTTTCCGATAATAGCCAGAGCTAATAAACTGCCATGATTTTTATTATTTATTAATTCATCATTTCATAATGAATGCTCAATTCATCTTTTTTGTTTTTTATACGGATTATTTTCAGTCCATTTAATTCGGATGTGTTTTCAACATGTGTGCCGCCGCAGGGGTAGCACCCCAGGCTACCAATCGCAACCTCGCGGCGCCCTTCCTGAAAACTGATGGAAATTGGCTGAGCCAATTGAATCTGTTCAGCACAACGATTGGACAAATCATCCAGGAAGGGGGGCAGAGCATCCTTGGGGTTGCGAAAGACCACCCGTGACTCGCCCCGCCAGTGATGCGCTTTTACGGCCTGCCAACCTATGCGTTCAACCAGATGGCCGATAAGGTGGCCGGCCGTATGCAGGCGGGCGTGCTCCAGTCGGTGAGCGCGATCAATATGCAGTTCTACGGGCCCCAGGGGCAGGCGCACATGCAGGTAGTGCAGCACGTGACCGTCGCGGTTTTGAGCCACATGCAGGACCTCGTGCCCATTTATCATGCCTTTGTCGCAAGGCTGACCCCCGCCTTGGGGATGAAATAAGGTTTTATCCAGCCTGACAGCATAACGCTCATTTTCGGAGTGATAACACTCCAGGATTTTCGCTATGCAGGTAAGGCTATTGCTAGTCAAATATAATTTATCTTGCATTTTATTACCTGTAGGTTGGTTTTAAGGCATTGTAGGCATAGTGAGCAGTCCTGATAATTGCAATTCATTGAAATAATTTATTCCCTATGAGCACAAGTAATCTCACATCCCTGATGAGCGATATGGTGGTTTTTGTCAAAGTGGTGGAGACAGGCAGCTTTTCCGAAGCCTCTCGCCAACTGGGCTATACCCCGTCGGCAGTCAGCCGTTCCATTGCGCGTCTGGAGAAAGGTTTGGGAACGCGGGTATTGCAGCGCACGACGCGTAAATTACGGCTAAGCGACAGTGGCCAGGCAATTTACGAGCATGCCCGTGACATGCTGTCCTGCGCCCAGGCCGCGATGGAGATCTCGGGGCAGTTCCAGACCGAGCCGGAGGGGCAGATACGCTTGAGTGTTCCCAAAGCCGTGGGGCATTTTCTGATTCATCCGCATATGCCGGATTTCCTGGCGGCGCACCCCAAAGTGAATGTGCTGATGAATCTGGATGATCGCTATGCAGACCTGATCGACGATCAGCTGGATCTGGCGATACGCATCACGGATCAGCCGCCGCCCGGTTTGATGGGGCGTCATCTGACGGATATTCGGCATGGCTTGTACGCCAGTCCGGAGTATCTGGCCGAACACAGCCTGCCCGTTCATCCCCAGCAGTTGCGCGAACATAGCTGCATCTACCTGGGCGAGGCACCCAGCGATTCACGTTGGCGTTTCAATAAAGGCGGGCGGGTACTGAATGTGTCGGTTAGCGGGCGCTATGCGGCTAACCATACGGGTGTGCGTCTGGATGCGGTGGAGCGCGGCTTGGGGATAGGCAGTTTGCCCTGCTTTGTGGCCAGGGAGCCGGAGCTGGAAGGGCGTATTGTGCGCGTGCTGGCCGATTGGGAGTTCCGTACGCAGTATTGTGGTGCCTTGTGGGCCTTGTATCCGCCCACCCGCCATTTGCCTCCCAAACTGCGTTTGTTTGTGGAGTTTCTGGCGGGGCGCCTGGGAGGTGGCCGGACGGAGGCGCTCAGGGTGCCGTTTTAACGCGAGTCGTCGGAATGAATGTGCAAGGCTTCCAGGAAGCGCGACACCATATTGTAGGTAGCGATGGTGGCGGTCAGCTCAACCATCAGTTTTTCATCAAAATACTGGCGTACGTCCTGAAAAACAGCGGGCTCCACTTGCACATTCAGAGTCATGGCATCGGTGTAAGCCAGCACAGCACGCTGAATGGGCGTGAAGGCATCGGAGTCTTGCCAGTCGGGCAGGGCATCCAGTTGGGCTTGACTCAGCCCCTCTGCCAGCGCGATAGGGGCATGTTGATCGGCCTCGTAAGGGGCGCGGTTCAATAGGGCTACGCGCATGATGACCAGTTCGCGCAGATCGCCCGGCAGGCTGCTGTTGTGGCGTATGCCGGTCAGGTGATTCAGCCAGCCTTTGGCAATGGGTGGGCTGTGCAGCAGCATCTGGTACAGGTGCAAGACGCTGCCGCGCTCTGCAATGATCTGCTCTACCAGTGGGGCGGCGTCGGGGGCTTTCAGGTCAGCATAGGGTAGGCGGGCCATGGTTCTCCTTTATGTATAACTAGCGGTGCCTCTTGCGGCTGGCTTGCCGCAGCGCAGTCAGCAGAGCGTTCTGACTGTTTGTTCGACGCTCTGCTCGACGGGTTTATCGGGGCAGGATGTGTTCGATGGTTTGGGTCAGACGTGTCACGATTTCGTGAATGTCGGCCTCGGTGCAGATAAAGGGCGGTGCCAGCAAGATATGGTCGCCGTGAACTCCATCTATCGTGCCACCCATAGGGTAGAGCATTAAACCTTGGGAAAACGCATGCTGCTTGATCCTGGCGTGGGTTTTCAAGCCAGGGTCCAGCGCTTGCTTGCTGGCCTTGTCTTGTACCAGTTCGACTCCGACAAACAGGCCACGACCACGTATATCACCCACATTGGGGTGGCTGTCCAACGCCTGATGCAGCTCCCGGCGCAATTGTTCGCCGCGCTGACGGACGTTTTCCAGCAACTGGTCTTGCTCAATCACTTGTTGCACGGCTAAAGCACCAGCGCAGGCTGTGGCGTGACCCATATAAGTATGGCCGTGCTGAAAAAAACCCGAGCCATTCAGGATGGCTTGGTAAATCCGGTCACTGGCCAGCATCGCACCAATAGGCTGATAGCCCGCGCCCAGACCCTTGGCAATGGCCATGATGTCCGGCACGACTCCGTCCTCTTCGCAGGCGAACAGATAGCCGGTACGCCCCATGCCAGACATGACTTCATCCAGAATCAGCAGCACGCCGTGCTTGTCGCAGACCTGACGGATCTTTTTCCAGTAATCGCCTACTGGCGCCAAGGCACCAGCGGTCGCGCCCACTACAGTCTCGCCGACAAAGGCCGCGACGTTCTGGGGACCCAGGCTTTGAATCATGTCGTCCAGTTCCTGAGCCAGACGGTCGGCATATTGCTCGGCACTTTCATCACTGCCTTGGTCGCGGTAGGGGTAGCAGGGCGAGACATGCTGGGCCGGAGCCAATAGAGGCAGGAACGGCTTGCGACGCCATTCATTGCCGCCAATGGCCAAAGCCCCCAGCGTATTGCCGTGATAGCTCTGACGGCGTGCGATGAAAATATGACGCTCGGGCTGGTCAATCTCCACGAAATACTGCCGTGCCAGCTTCAGGCTGGCTTCTACGGCCTCCGAGCCTCCGGACAGAAAGTACACATGGTCCAGGTCACCGGGGGATCGGCTGGTCAAAAAATCTGCCAGGTCCTCGGCAGCCTGGCTGCTGAAAAAGGACGTGTGGGCGTAGGCAATCTGGTCCAGCTGTTGCTTGATGGCAGCGATCACAACAGGGTGGCTATGGCCCAGGCAGGATACGGCCGCGCCACCGCTGGCGTCTATATAAGTGTTGCCATTGCTGTCCACGATGCGGATACCATCGCCTTTGACGGCGCAGGGCAAGGTTTGTTTGGGGTTGCGATGAAAGACATGTGTCATGGCGCAGATCCAGAAAGTAGGCCCGGAAGGATTTTCAACGTATGTTGAATATATAATAATACTCTCAACAAATAAATCATCATTGATTTGTCGGGACAGGTGGATAAAGGCCTCACTGTTGCGCCCAGACTGCATTTGCGCCCGATATATACTTGGTGTCCCCTTTTTAAGCGTGTTGGCCCATGAACTCCTTGAGCAATCTGACCGAGCGTATTCAGGCAGCGTTTGCCACCATGTCGCCGCAGTTCCAGCAAAGCGCGCGCTATGTGCTGGATCATGCCGAACAGGTGCCCTTGATGTCCATGCGTCAGTTGGCCGCGCAGGCACAGGTGCAGCCTGCCACCTTGCTGCGCTTTGCCCAGTCTTTGGGCTTTGGCGGTTGGGCGGAATTCAAGGCTGTGTTCACCCAGGCGCTGCATGGACAGGGTGCACGGCGTTATGCCGATCAGGCCCGGGCGGTGGTACGCAATCGAAATAAAGAAGATCGCCTGGCGCAGACGCTGACAGCACAAATGGATACTCTGGCGCTGCTGCGCGAGGTGAATGAAGCACGCTTGCCACAGGCTGTGGAATTGCTGAACAAGGCCAAGCGGGTTTTTGTGGCCGGGTTCAGAGCCTCTTTTGCACCCGCTTTTTCCTTTCATTATCAGTACCGTCTGTTCCGGCCCTCGATTGGCTTGTTGCGTGGCGAGTCCGGTACTCTGGATATGGATCTGCGGGCGCTGCAAAAAGGGGATGTGCTGGTCTTGTTCGGTTTTGCACCGTATTCCCAGGAAGCCGTGCTGGCCCATGCAGCGGCCCGACAGGCAGATGCACAAATCCTGGCGATTTGCGACAGCTTGCTTGCCCCTATTGCGCAGCAGGCAGATGCCACATTATTGTTTGGAACCGACAGTCCGTCTTTTTTTCCTTCTCTGGTTGCTGCACAGGCACTGGTGGAGGTCTTGCTGGAACAGGTTCTGGCCAAGGCGGGCAGTCGTGCTGTCAGCGGTATTGAGTTGGTTGAAAATCAATTGCACCAGTCCGGTGCTTACTGGAAATAGACGCAATGGCTAAGTTGTCCTATCTGGAGTTAAGTGGTGGTCCCAAAGAAATTGGCCATTCTTTGGGACGTTTCGGAGCCCCCGCCGTGCATGCCTACTTGCTGAACTCAGCAGCGTGGCAAGGCATCATGCAATCGAAGGGGACGGCTGTAGCCGGTCAGCTGGCTCAGTACACCGAGCGTTATTTCCCCCGAATATGGACCGAGCTCCAGGGCCTGGCATTGGGTCTGGAGCTCCCCTTTGAAGACGTTTTCTTGTGGAATTGCCGGGGCGACTTGTGGGCCATGGCTCCCGATGGTTGCACCACCGTGCAAATGCCCGCCCAGGGCGAGCCTCGTCTGGTGCATAACGAAGATGGTGATCCAGGTTTTGCCGGTTACTGCGGGGTGGCCAAATTCATCCCCGACAGCGGCATGTCCTTTGTTTCCTTTCTTTACCCTGCTTCCTTGCCGGGCCATAGCTTTGCAGTGACCCAGGCCGGTTTGGCCATGACGGTGAATAATGTGCGGGCTCGTCATGTGGCACCTGGGGTGCCGCGCATGGTCCTGACCCGCGCCATGCTGGATCAGCCCGATCTGGATCAGGCGGTGGGTATCCTGCGGGATCATCCGCGTTCCGGCGCTTTTCATTTGAGCCTGGCGCAGCGTGGCGATCCACGCTTGCTGAGCGTGGAGTTCAGTGCCGAGGCCGTTTCTGTGCAGACCATTGAGCAAAACCATCTGCACGCCAACCATGCGGTACATCCGTCCATGAAAGGCTTTGAACAGCGTATTACCCGGTCGTCCGAACTGCGGCAGGAGCGTGGGGATCAATTGTTGGCACAAGCCGGTGCTGCGCTTGATCCTTTGACTGTCCTGGCGGATCAGCACCATGCGGAATTTCCGATCTGGCGCTGTGACCCGGCGGACAGTGACGCGGAAAACACCCTGGCTACTGTGGATATTCAGGTGGGCAGCCAGTCCTTGAAGTGGCAGGTCTACGAAGACCCCACGGACGAGCCTGTGCTGAAGTTTGCGGATACCACTCGCATTGATCTAGCCTGAAAAGGAATAGGGCCCTGCTAAAGCAGGGCCCTATTCTTATAGTCGCAGTCGCAGTCGCAGTCGCGATGAGGCTCAGCCCTTGCCAGGCTCGTTGCGCTTGGGTTCCCACAGCACGTCAGAGCGGCCTGCATGGCGGTTCAAGGTACGCGCCAGCACAAACAACAAATCCGACAGGCGGTTCAGATACAGGCGCGGGCCTTCTTGTGGCAAGGATTCTGAGGGCACCGCCACGACGCTACGTTCTGCACGACGCGCCACACAACGCAGTACATGTGCTTGTGCGGCTGCCGGGCTGCCACCGGGCAAAATGAACTCTTTGAGTATGCCCAAGGGCTCGTTGTAGTGACGAATCGCTTGGTCCAGACGTTCCACATGGACGCTGCCTATGACCTGATGGCCAGGGATGCACAGCTCGGCCCCCATATCGAACAAGTCGTGCTGAATGTCGGACAGCAGGGCATCAACATCCTCGGGCAGTGCCATGCTGCGCAAGACGCCGATATGGCTGTTCAGTTCATCCACGTCGCCCAGGGCATGAATCAGGGGGGCAGTCTTGGGCAGGCGGCTGCCATCGCCCAGGCCCGTTGTGCCATCGTCGCCGGTGCGGGTGCTGATAATGGAAAGTCGTGTGGACATGAAGAAGCCTTATGTTTCGGCAGGAGTAGGGGTGCCTTGAGCCAAATTGACCAGGGCATCGCCAGTGACGCGTACCACGCGCCAGTCTTCCAGTACTTGAGCGCCCTGATACTTGTAGAAGTCGATGGCGTTCTGGTTCCAGTCCAGTACTACCCACTCCAGGCGGCCGCAGCCTTGGGCCACGGCCATTTGAGCCAGATGGCGCAGGGCCGCAGCGCCCAGACCGTGCTTGCGGTGGGCCGGGTCTATATACAAATCCTCCAGATAGATGCCGCGGCGATCCAGGAAACTGGAGTAGTTGTAAAACCACATAATGTAAGAAATTGGTGCGTCGGGCTGATCTTCGGGAGTAATGACCAGGCAGTAGGCACTGGGCTCGTCGGAGAAGAAACTGTTGCGCAGAGACTCAACGCTGGCCTTGAAAATATGCTCCAGTTTCTCAAACGCGGCCATATCGCGCATCAGGCCCAAAATGGCGGGAAGGTCTGCGGGGGTGGCTGGACGCAGCACATACCCTTTAATAAATTCGCTCATGCTTTTGCAAAGGTTTAGCGTTATGCTTGATCGGAAACAGACGCATCAGGCGTCCGAAAGTAGGCATTATGAGCTAATTGTCTGGCTCTGCCCAATTTGCAGGAGTGAAAAATGACGTGGACGAAACGAAGCGCAGCCTTGGCGTTGGGAACTTTGGGTGTGGTAGCTGGCTCGGCCTATGTCGTGGTCGCCCAGGCTCAGGAGGCCAGCGCCTCGGGTGAAGTGCGCCGACTGGATGCCGAGGCCGGCAAAATTACCATCAAGCATGGTGAGATCAGCGACCTGGAACTGCCCGCCATGACATTGGTGTACAAAATTGATCCCGCCTTGCTGGCCAACATCAAACCGGGTGACAAGGTAAAGTTCACTGCCAAACGTGACGGTGGTGATTACGTGGTCACCAAGATCAGCAAGTAAGCCTGCTTGAGTGGGTTGATAAAAGCCGGGTTCGCCCGGTTTTTTTCATCTCCGACGCAGGCGAAACACTGGCGTGGGCTCGTGGTCGAGATGACAGGGTGATGTGATGACCATCGCGTTTACGTTGACAGGGTAGAGCCTGTTGCCGTGTTGGGTGTGGTCTGCAAGCGGAATGTAAAAAAAGGGGCAGAGAAATCTGCCCCCTTTTCATGTCCGACCGAAGTCAGGCTTACAGCACGTAGCGCGCCAGATCCTGGCTGGCTGCGGTTTCCTGCAGCTGTTTGTTCACGTAGTCCGCATCAATGACCACGTTTTGCTCTCCGTGGCTGCCAGCGCTGTAGGACAGCTCTTCCAGCAGTTTTTCCATGACGGTGTACAGGCGACGGGCACCAATGTTTTCGGTACGCTCGTTGACCTCAAAGGCCAACTCGGCCAGACGCTGGATACCGTCGGGGCGGAAGTCCAGCTGTACGTCTTCGGTGCCCAGCAAGGCTGCGTATTGCTTGGTCAACGAAGCGTCGGTCGTGGACAGAATCTGTACAAAATCCTGGGCGCTCAGCGATTCCAGTTCCACACGGATGGGGAAGCGGCCTTGCAGTTCAGGAATCAGATCCGATGGGCGGGACAGGTGGAACGCACCCGAGGCAATAAACAGGATGTGGTCGGTACGTACCACCCCGTATTTGGTGGTGACGGTGGTGCCTTCTACCAAAGGCAGCAGGTCGCGCTGCACACCTTGGCGGGACACATCGCCGCCGCTGCCCTGGCTCTCGCCTCGCGCCGTGATCTTGTCGATCTCGTCCAGGAACACGATGCCGTTCTGCTCGGCGTTGGCCACTGCAGCAGTGCGCAAATCGTCTTCATTGACGCGGCGGGCCGCTTCTTCTTCGGTCAGTTGCTTGAAGGCTTCCTTGACCGTCAGCTTGCGAGCCTTGGTCTTTTCCTGACCCAGACCGGAGAACATGCCGCGCAACTGCTCGGTCATCTCTTCCATGCCGGGAGGGGCCATGATTTCCATGCGAGGCATGGCCTGGGCCATCTCGATTTCAATCTCGGTATCGTCCAGCTTGCCTTCACGCAGGCGCTTGCGGAACACCTGGCGGGCAGAGTTGTCCTCGCGTTGGGGTTGACCGTGAGCATCGCGCGAAGGGGGCACCAGCACGTCCAGAATACGGTCTTCAGCGGCTTCCTCGGCCTGGGTGCGCACACGGCGCATTTCGATTTCGCGGGTTTGCTTGACCGAAATATCCACCAGATCGCGAATGATGGTTTCAACGTCGCGGCCTACATAGCCCACTTCCGTGAACTTGGTGGCTTCGACCTTGATGAAAGGCGCGTTGGCCAGCTTGGCCAGACGACGGGCGATTTCGGTTTTACCCACGCCGGTGGGTCCGATCATCAGAATGTTCTTGGGGACGATCTCGCTACGCAGGGGCTCGGCAACCTGCTGGCGGCGCCAGCGATTGCGCAGGGCCACGGCCACGGAGCGCTTGGCCTTGCCCTGGCCAACGATATGCTTGTCCAGTTCGGAGACGATCTCTCCGGGAGTCATATTAGGTGTAGACATGGTGGTGTATCCGGCTGTCAGAGTGTTTCGACGATATGGTTCTGGTTGGTGTAGATGCACAGATCACCTGCGATCTCCAACGATTTCTTGACGATGTCGGCGGGAGCCATATCGGTGTTTTGCAGCAAGGCCATGGCGGCAGATTGGGCATAGGAGCCGCCCGAGCCGATGGCGGCCAGGCCATGTTCGGGTTCGAGCACGTCGCCATTGCCGGTCAGCACCAGCGTGTGCTCCTTGTCCGCCACCAACAGCATGGCTTCCAGACGGCGCAGAACGCGGTCGGTGCGCCAGTCGCGCGTCAGTTCGACGGCGGCGCGCAGCAGGTTGCCCTGGTGCTTTTCCAGCTTCGCTTCAAAGCGCTCTTGCAAGGTGAAGGCGTCAGCCGTCGCACCGGCAAAACCGGCCAGGATGCTGTCGTTGTACAAACGGCGAATTTTGCGGGCCGTGCCCTTGATGACGATATTGCCCAGGGTGACCTGACCATCGCCGCCAATGGCGACCTGATCTCCGCGGCGTACACAGACAATAGTAGTGGCGTGAAATTGTTCCATGATTTCCTTCCTTTAAGGTTCCCATCTGGGGGCCGGGCAGGAAATTTCAAGCGCATGACAGCAGGAAGTTTTTGCCGACTGAGGGTCGTGCCTGGAAACCGGGCTGAAACAGGGTGGCTTCCCTTGGCAGGGGCTGCTGCAGGGGTTCTCGTATGTCGCCTGGCTTCTTGGCGTGCAAGCAGCCTGTTGGCCTGCTAGCGGTAGACGCAGCCGGCTTTTTTGAGCCTGCTTATTTTCAGCAGCGTACACAAGTGGGTTGGATCGAGTTGGGTGACCCACAAAAAAGCCCGCCAGAATGATCGGGCGGGCTTTTTATCAGGGTGATGGGCCTTGCCGCCTATCAATCCCCAAACATCTTTTGGCGCTTCTCGCGACGCTCCTGGGCTTCCAGAGACAGGTTAGCCGTTGGGCGTGCCAGCAAACGTGGCAGGCCGATGGGCTCGCCAGTTTCCTCACACCAGCCGTATTCGCCCGAATCGATCAGGGCGATGGACTGTTGCACTTTCTTGAGCAGTTTGCGTTCGCGGTCGCGGGTACGCAGCTCCAGAGCGTGTTCTTCTTCGATCGTGGCACGGTCAGCCGGGTCAGGAACGAACTGGGTTTCACGCAGGTTTTCCGTTGTAGCACCCGCGTTGGCCAGAATGTCTTGCTCCAGCTGGCGCAAGCGATGCTTGAAAAACTCCAGCTGGGCGGCGTTCATGTAGTCTGACTCAGGCATCGCCAAAAGCTCCTGCTCGGTCAGCAGGGTTGTAGTACTGTCATGTGACTTAGTTGCCATGATGCTTACCTCTTGTTGACGTCTGGGAGCCTGTAACTGTCGTCACGCGCAATCGCTCCGCATTTACTGAATAATTATTAATTCAAACCAGGCAATTCTCCAGGCCCTGGGTGAATATGTCTTGTGGCAATTTGCGGCCAATAAAGACCAGCTTGGTGCCCTTTTTATCTTTGGCCAGCCAGGCATTGCCAGGCTCGGCGCTCATCATCATGTGTACGCCCTGAAACAGCATACGGCGATTGATGCCCTTCAGATACAGGATGCCCTTGTAGCGCATCAGATCTGGTCCAAATACCTGGACAATGCCCGACAGGAAATCTTCCAGACGCTCGGGGTCGAAAGGACGGTCCGAACGGAACACGAAAGCCCCGATCTCGTCATTGTGAGCTGCGTGCTCGTGGTGGTGATGATGGTGATCGTGTCCGCAGCCCGGACCGCACTCGCCTTCGTCGCCGTGGGCATGATCGTGGTGGTGATCATGGCCGTCCGCCGCATCGGGGTGTTGCTCTGCCAGGAATTGAGGATCAATGTCCAAAATGGAATTCAGGTTGAAACCGCTGACTTCCAGCAAATCCTTGATGTCGGTTTCACCGAAGTGAACCGGCGTAATCGTGGCTCGCGGGTTGATGCGGATCAGACGGGCACGCAGGGCCTCGTAATCCACGTCGTTGACCAGATCTTTTTTGGAGATCAGCAGGCGGTCCGCAAAACCAACTTGTTTTTGAGCTTCTTCTTGCTGGTCCAGTGTGGCCATGCCGTGTTTGGCATCCACGACCGTGATGACCGCGTCCAGCCGATAGTAGTCGGCAATATCATCGTCCATGAAGAAGGTCTGGCAGACCGGGCCGGGGTTAGCCATGCCGGTGGTCTCGATGATGACGCGCTCGAACTTCAGTTCGCCTGCCTGGCGGCGAACGCGCAAATCATTCAGGGTGCGCATCAGGTCACCACGCACGGTGCAACATACGCAACCATTGCTCAGCTCAACGATTTCTTCTTCGGAGTCCTGCACCAACAGTTCGTTGTCGATACCTTCGGGCCCGAATTCGTTTTCGATGACGGCAATGCGTCGACCGTGATATTCGCTCAGGATGCGCTTGAGCAGCGTGGTTTTACCAGCGCCCAAAAAACCAGTCAGAACAGTGACTGGAACCATGTTGTTCAGATCTGATGCCGCGTTCATAAACATGCCTCGCAGTGGCGGGCGAAAGGTACAAGGCACGGCACCAACCGCGGCTTCCTGCACCCATCTGCTCCGCACGAAAACAACGTGCGATTACATCACAGCCTTGCCTGTTGGGCAAACGGTGATCTGTAAAAATTCACAGAGGTTTGCCAATAGATCGGGGAATATATACCGATTGGCGGCAAAATACCACGTTTTAGGGGGCAGATAAGGGTTTTCGCTCGTTTTTAGCTGCAACGCAACGTTGGCACAGGCCGCGCAGTTCAGTTTCGTGGCCGGACAGGGCAAAGCCCGCTCCGCGCACACAGTCGGCCAGCCTTTGACTCAGGTCCGGAGCGCACAGCTCCACCACGGTGCCGCACTGGGTGCAGACAATCAGCAAGTCGTGCGGGTGGCCGCCGGCATCCACACAGGCCGTCCAGGCATTGACGGCATCCAGGCGGTGGATCAGGCCTTCTTCAGTCAGAAAGTCCAGGGCGCGGTAAACGGTAGGGGGTTTGGCGCCGGGCTGGAACTCGCGAACCAGATCCAGCAGTTCGTAGGCGCGCAAACTGCGCTGGGCCTGAATCAGGATTTCCAGCACCTGGCGGCGAATTGAAGTCAGCCGTTTACCGCGTTCCAGACAAAGCTGTTCAGCGGTAGCGAGCTGATCTTCAATGGCGTTGGGCGTAAGAATATGTACAGGCATGGCGCTTGATGGGTTGTTTGTTATGTTATAACATCTTTGGAAAATTAAATTATTCCCAATCTAGCCGCATTATCCCTGTTTCATGTCCTGTCCTCAATTTCCCTCGACTTTCCGCAGTCCGGCACCTCGTCGTTCGCTCTTGCTGGCCTCGGCCGGACAGCGCGTACTGGGCGCTTTGTGCGTGGCAGGAGCCCTGTGGCTACTGACCGCCTGGGCATTGGGCGCGTGGTAAGGGCATGAGTTCACATCAAACCTTGATCGAACTCGAGCATGTCGCGCTGGGCTGGAAAGACAAAATCGCTCTGCGTGATATCAGCGGCTGTTTTAACCGAGGCTCTTTGACGGCTATCGTCGGGCCTAACGGTGCTGGTAAATCCACCTTGCTCAAAGGGCTGACCGGGCAGATCAATCCCCTGAAAGGGCGCATTGCTGTCGACAGCGGTTTTCTGAATCAGCTGGCCTTGTTGCCGCAGATGGGCGATCTGGACAAAAGTTTTCCGGTGACGGTGCATGATCTGGTGGCCATGGGAGCCTGGAAGCGTGTGGGCGCCTGGGGTGGTTTCCCCAAAGCCGAGCACGAACGCATTGGTCATGCGCTGGAGCAGGTGGGGCTGGCCGACTTTGCGCGTCGCTCCATTGGCACTTTGTCGGGTGGGCAATTACAGCGAGCCCTGTTTGCCCGCATGATCATGCAGGACGCCCAGATCTTGTTGCTGGACGAGCCTTTTGCCGCGGTGGACCGTGCAACCTCGGACGAATTGATGAACCTGATTCTGGACTGGCACAAACAGGGCCGTACCGTGATGGCCGTGCTGCATGATCTGGATATGGTGCGTAGCTGTTTTCCGCAAACCGTGCTGCTTGCCGGTCAGGTAGTGGGTTGGGGGGAAACTGAAGCGGTGCTAACTCCCGAGAACCTGCATCTGGCTCGCCATTTGTGTGCGGGGGACTACCTATGATGGCGCTGATTGATGTGCTGTTTGGCCCCTTCATGGACTTTGGTTTCATGAAGCGCGCACTGGCTGGTTCTTTCGCCCTGGCTGCAGCGGCCGGACCTTTGGGGGTATTCCTGGTGTTGCGCCGCATGAGCCTGATGGGTGATGCCATGGCACATGCCATCCTGCCCGGTGTGGCGGTTGGATTTCTGACGGCGGGCCTGTCTTTAAGCGCGATGGCCATAGGCGGCATGATTACCGGCCTGGTTGTCGCCTTGCTGGCCGGACTGGTGGCCCGCCTGACACCACAACGGGAGGACGCCAGTTTTGCGGCCTTCTATCTGGTATCCCTGGGGCTGGGAGTGCTGCTGGTGTCCTTGCGCGGCTCCAATATGGATTTGATCCATGTGCTGTTTGGCACGGTGCTGGGCCTGGATGATGCCTCCTTGCTGCTGGTGACCAGCAGCACCACGGTTACGCTGATTATTCTGGCTTTGGTATTCCGGCCTCTGGTGCTGGAGTGCATGGACCCGATCTTTTTGCGCACGCAAGGCGGGCGCGGTTCCGTCGTTCATATGTTGTTCTTGTTCATGCTGGTCATCACGCTGGTGGCTGGCTTCCAGGTGCTGGGAACCTTGATGGTGGTGGGGATCATGATGCTGCCCGCTGCCTCGGCCCGATTCTGGGTGTATTCCGTTGGTCGTCAGATGCTGGTGGCGGCCTTGCTGGGCATGATCAGCGCCTATCTGGGCCTGCTGTTCTCGTACTACTACAACGTGCCTGCTTCGCCCGCGATTATTTTGGCAGCCGGCGCCTTCTATTTTCTTTCTATCACCTTTGGCCCCCAAGGCGGTTTGCTGCGTGCTTATTCCCAATGGCGTGCACGGCGTCGGCGCATGGCCTCTCTCTTGGAGCACGATTGATGAAAATGCGAGACATTTACTCAGGCCGCACGGTGCTGGCCCTGGGCTTGCTGGCGGCCAGCCTGTCGGTTCAGGCGGAGCCTTTGCGTGTGGTCAGCAGCTTCTCGATTTTGAACGATATGGTCAAGGAGATAGGCGGCGACAAGGTTATGGCCAGCACGATTGTGCCCGCCAATGGGGATGCCCATTCGTTTGAGCCGCGTCCCAGTGATGCAAAGACCTTGGCTAACGCGCAACTGCTGGTGATCAATGGTTTGGAGTTCGAGACCTGGTTGCCACGCTTGCAGCAGGCAGCAGGCTATAAAGGGCCGCAAGTCGTGGCGACAGAAGGTATTACGCCTTTGGCATTTGAAGGTGGCGGACACGAGGATCATGCTGGTCATGACCATGACCATGACCATGACCATGACCATGACCATGACCATGACCATGACCACGGTCACGACTCCGAACCTGAGCATGCCCACGACCATGAGCAGACCCACGCCAAAGAGGATACACAGTCCCACGGCGGGCATGACCATAGTCATCAGCACGGCAGCCAGGACCCCCACGCCTGGCAAAGCCTGGGCCTGGCACAGATCTATGTTCGTAATATCAGCAAAGGTCTGGAGCAGGCTGATCCGGCCAATGCCGAGTACTACCAGCGTCGCGCCAAGGATTACGCACAGCGCATTCAGGAGCTGGACGATTCCATCAAAACCCGCCTGCAGGCGGTGCCTGTGGAAAAGCGCAAGGTCATCACCTCGCACGATGCTTTCTCTTATATGGGCAAGGCCTACGACATCCGTTTCATTCCCTTGGTGGGGGTATCCAGCCAGGCGGAGCCGTCAGCCCGTGATATTGCGCAGATCATCCAGCAAGCGCGTAGCGAGCAGATTCAGGCCATTTTTGTGGAAAACACGGTCAGCGCAAAACTGGTCGAGCAAGTGGCACGGGAGACCGGCGCCAAAGTTGGTGGCACCTTGTATTCCGATGCTTTGGGAGCCCCAGGCTCGGGCGTGGATACCTACCTGGGCATGATGCGCTCAAATACAGACCAGTTGGTCAAGGCCTTGCAGCCCTGATTCACTCCTCCGGCTTGTCACTGGCCCGGTTCTTGCGTTGTGCCCGAGGGTGGGCCTGATCGTAAGCCTGGGCCAGATGCTGGAAGTCCAGACGGGTATAAATCTGAGTCGTGGAAATATTGGTATGACCCAATAGTTCCTGCACCGCCCGCAAGTCTTGTGCTGATTGCAGCAAATGGCTGGCAAAGCTGTGACGCAAGCTGTGCGGGTGGACATGCACTGGCAGGCCGCTGGCGCGGGCATAGTTTTCCAGTTCTTGCTGCACCACGCGTGGGTGAATGCGGGCTCCACGGGCACCCAGAAACAGGGCCGCACTGGCATCTGCGCTGGTCGCCAGTGATGCCAAAGCCGGGCGCTTTTCCAGCCACTGCTGCAAGGCATGCAGCGCTTTCTCTCCGACAGGCAGGCGGCGCGTCTTGCCGCCTTTGCCACTGACCACCAGCTCACGATCATCCAGCAGTAACCAGCTTTTTGACTGGTAGTGCGCGTCCTGGTGATAGTGCGTGTCCAGGCTGACCAGCTCGGACAAACGTAGTCCGCTGGAATAAAACAATTCAAACATGGCCTGATTGCGCCAGCTGACCGGGTCGTCCTGAATGGGGGCGGTGGGGCGGTCCAATAGCTGCTGGGTCTGGTCTACGGACAAGGCCTTGGGCAGAGGGCGGCCTATCTTGGGTGCCTTCAGGCTGGCTGCAGGGTTCAAGGGCCAACCCAGTTCTTTAGTGCGCGCTTGATAGTAGCCACGCCAGGCTGCCAGAATGCGGGCCAGGCTGCGTGGTGCCAGGCCCTGCGCATGCAAGCGGGCGGCAGCCTGTCGCAACTGGCTTTGAGTCAGTGTGTCGGGGTCGGTGCCTGGGTACTGCGCCAGCAAGTGGCGCAGATCATTACGGTACGCACTAAGGGTGTGTTCCGAATAGCGTTTTTCGTGGCTTAGTTGATGCAGCCAGCTTTGCATGGCCGGGCTGAGGGCCTGGGGGGCGGCTGGCTGCTTTTGAGGCGTGTCCCCGGACGGGGAGTGATCTTGTTTTTTCAGGCCGGACATTCGCTTTGATCAACACTGCTGGGCTTGTACAAACGCTGCAGGGCGGCGCTGCACAATTCGCCAATGCCTTCCAGAAAGTCCGTACCCATATCGGCCGTAAAACGCGTGGCTTCAGGCGAGCCCAGAACCAGCAGACCAAACAGGGTGTTCGACTCCGGAAACGTCAAGGGCACAATGGCCACCGATTGCGCGTCTTGCTGCAAATCGGCCAGAAACTCCTGTTCGCGTCGAGCGCCGCAATAGGGGTTGATCAAGGTGTAGGCCCAGCTGACCAGGGCGTCGTCAGCCAGCACTTCGTCCGGATTCCAGCAGTGCAGACGGACAACGGGCATTTCAAAGATGCGCTCCAGACTGCTGCAGATCAGTGCGGGCAGGGCTGCCGGGTCGGACTCGGCCAGCATCTGGCAGTTCCATTGGTGCAGTTGGCGCGAAATTTTTTCATTGCCACGGGCATTGGCGACCAGCGTGGCCAGTTGGCGCTCGGTTTTCTTGCCGCGCTCGCGCAGCAGCATGATCTGGCGCTCGCCCAGTGAAATAGCGCGGCTTTGATGGGGGTGCGGCACCATCAGTTTGGAAAAAACATCGGCATGCGCGTCGAAGAAATCAGGGTTGGCTTTCAAAAACTGGGCCACTTCCACGGCGCTAAGGCTGTTGGGGGTATCCATGTCTAGAAGGTTTCCTTTCTGGCTAGGGACGCACACAGTGCATCTATATCGACTTGTCCGGTAAAGACGGTTTGGGCCGGGCCGCTCATGCGTAGCGCCTGTCCGTCCCATTCAATGCGCAGACTGCCTCCACGAGTATCAACGACAACCGGGCTTTGGAGCAATCCTCGCCGTATGCCTGCCACCACAGCCGCACAAGCGCCTGTACCGCAGGCCAGGGTCTCGCCGGCGCCGCGCTCGTAGACGCGCAGCTTGATGTGATGGGCGTCCAGAACCTGCATGAAACCGGCGTTGACCTTGTGAGCAAAACGCGGGTGAGATTCGATGAAGGGGCCGACGCTGGCAACCGGCGCCTGCAGCACATCGTCTACCACCTGCACGGCGTGCGGATTGGAGATGGACACCAGCGACAGGGCGACAGGTTCGGCTTGATCGGGTACGGGCAGAAGCCACAGCGTATCTTCGCCCTGAGTTTTCTGTTCTAGCCCGCTAGGGTCAAAAGCGACATCGGCAGGGGCAAATCGGGTGGTGCCCATCATGACATCCACGCCAAGCTCCGGATCGTCATTCAAACTGATGATGCCGGTGCGAATTTGTGCTCGTAAAGGGTTGGCCGAGGACAGGCCTTGTTCGTGTACGAAGCGGACAAAGCAGCGAGCGCCGTTGCCGCAATGTTCGACCTCGCCACCGTCAGCGTTGAATATGCGGTATCGGAAATCCGCGCCGGGTTCGGTCGCGGCTTCAACCAGCAAGATCTGGTCCGCCCCAATGCCAAAGTGACGATCCGCCAGCGCGCGGGCGCGTTCGGGAGTCATTTCAATGCTTTGCCTGACACCATCCAGCATGACAAAGTCATTGCCCGCGCCGTGCATTTTGCTGAAACGCCAAAGCGAGGAAGCGGGCTGGGGTGTGGTGGGGCTGTGCATGATGGGGCCTAGTAGATGCCGGGTTGACCTTCAGGACGGGTTTTGAAGCGTCGATGTACCCAATAATACTGCGGCGGGTCTTCGCGCACATATTTTTCGATCAGGGCATTCATGCGTTCCGTGGCTTCTTCCAGGCTGCCTTCACCCGGAAAGTCGGACATGGGTTCCAGCACCTGAATATGGTAGTGACCAGTCTCGGCGTCCACGCGGGAAATAACCGGAATCACCAGCGCGTCCTGGTTGCGTGCGATCTGGGCTGTGGACAAGAGCGTGGCCGCCGGGACATTGAAAAAGGGCACAAAGGCCGAGCCCTTGGTGCCGAAGTCCATATCAGGCAGGTAATAAATCGGCTGGCCCTTTTGCAGCGCACGCATCAGACCGCGAATGCCGTCTTTGCGAGAAATCAGCGGGACGGAGGAGAAGCGGCTACGGCCTTCATACATCAGGCGATCCACATGGGGGTCGCGTTGGGGAGTGTAAAAGGCAACCAAGGGCGAGATGGACATGGACAGGCGGGTGCCAGCCGCATCCATACCCAGAAAGTGAGGCACCAGCAGCATGACCTTGCGGCCCTGTTCCAGAGCCTGGGTGATGTGTTCTTCGCCCGTCAGGTGCAGAGTGTTCAGAATAGTGCTGGGCAAACCAAACCAGAGCAGGCCCCGGTCCAGATAGGATTGGGCCAGCAGGCGAAAGTGCTGCTTTTCCCACTCGCGACGGGTGCTCTCGGGCGTGTCTGGAAAGCATAGATCCAGATTGGTACGCACGATATGACGGCGGCGGGAGGCAAAGCGATGCACCAGCCCGCCCAGCACAGCACCCCAACGCTGGCGCGTGCGTACCGAGGCACGGCCAAAGTAGGTGAAAACGGATTTGAGCAGCGGGTAAGAATTAAAACTCATGGGGTGGTATCGCCAGGCAAAGGGGGCGCATCGTGGGGAATCTTGTAGCGGTTATAGCCCCACAGATACTGGGTGGGGAAACGGCGTATCAAGCTTTCCATGGATTCGTTGATCAGGGTGGCCAGTTCCGTCGGGTCTTCGGGCAACGGCTCGGGCAGGCGCAAGGTGTGAATATGCCAGCCGCGCCCTTTAGGCAGGCGCTCGGCAGCGGTCACAATCACAGGCACATTGGACTGACGGGCCAGCTTGCCAGCCAGTGTCATGGTCAGGGCAGGGCGACCAAAAAATGGGGCCCACACACCATCGCCACCACTGGGAACCTGGTCGGGCAACATGCCTACCGATTCACCTTTGCGAAACGCGCGGACAAATTCGCGCACGCCTTTCATATTGGCGGGGACGGCATGCAGGCCGGGCAGTTCACGTGACTCCACCATCAGGGGTTCCAGTACGGCCTGGCGTGGTGGGCGAAACATCACGGTCAGTGGGCCTAAACCCACCAGATAACGTGCCGTAATCTCAAAGCAACCCAAGTGCGGGGTCAGATACAGCACGCCGCGTCCTTCGGCATGGGTGGCTTCCAGCAAGGCCACATCATCGACGGTGCAGCGGGCCAGACAGGCTTGCGGATACAACCAGACGCGCGGTGTCTCCAGAATCATGGCGCCGGTTTGTCCGGCCGCTTGCCGGAAAAATGCGGGGGAGTCGTAACCCGCTTGTCGGCAGTGGCTTTGCAGACGGCGGCGGTAGCGTCCGGGAAAAGCGTAAATCAGGCGTCCGATTCCTTTGCCCAGCCCATGAAGAACGGGTAAAGGCAGACGAGCCATCAGACGTAAAAGTGCCGCGAGCATGGGCCAGGCAATCCTTTAGTGTGAAGTTTTGCTGAAATAAATACGTATTTTCGCTTAAAATGGATTGTATCGCTGAGTTAAACGACAACTTGCGGAGCGATCGGGCAGCAAACTGCCCACTATAAACCGCTAAAGCGTCGCGCCCCGTCTATCGTATCCACATCGCTGGCTTCGAGGTGCAACGCAGTTTGTTCAACCTCGTGCTGATTATCAGCCCTTATTCAAGGAAGCTACGCTGTGAACAACAACGACTTTCTCTTTACATCCGAATCCGTTTCTGAAGGCCACCCCGACAAGGTAGCTGACCAGATCTCCGACGCCATCCTGGACGCTATTTTCGAGCAGGATCCTCAGGCACGTGTTGCTGCCGAGACCTTGTGCAATACCGGTCTGGTGGTGCTGGCTGGCGAGATCACCACGCACGCCAACGTGGATTACATCCAGGTTGCCCGTGACACCATCAAGCGCATTGGCTATGACAATGGCGATTACGGCATTGATTACAAGTCCTGCGCCGTTCTGGTGGCCTATGACAAGCAGTCGCCCGATATTGCCCAAGGTGTGGATCGCAGCCCAGAAGAGTTGCTGAACCAGGGCGCTGGCGACCAGGGGCTGATGTTTGGCTACGCGTGCGACGAAACCCCTGATCTGATGCCTGCTCCTATCTGGTACGCCCACCGTCTGGTGCAGCGCCAGAGCGAGCTGCGCAAAGATGGCCGTTTGCCCTGGTTGCGTCCTGACGCCAAATCCCAGGTGACCTTCCGCTACGTGGATGGCCGTCCTACCGAAGTGGATACTGTGGTGCTGTCCACTCAGCACGCGCCTGAAATGTCCCAGAAAGACATTCACGAAGCTGTGATCGAACACATCATTCGTCCATGCTTCCCTTCGGACCTGCTGACCGAGAAAACCCGCTTCCTGGTAAACCCCACCGGCAAGTTCGTGATTGGTGGCCCTCAAGGCGATTGCGGTCTGACTGGTCGCAAGATCATTGTGGATACCTACGGTGGCGCATGCCCTCACGGCGGTGGTGCTTTCTCCGGCAAGGACCCCTCCAAAGTGGACCGTTCCGCTGCCTACGCCGCTCGTTACGTGGCCAAGAACATTGTGGCAGCCGGTTTGGCTCGTCAGTGTCAGGTGCAATTGAGCTACGCCATTGGTGTGGCCGAGCCTATCAATATCACCATCTACACCGAAGGCACAGGCGTGATCCCCGACACCGAGATCGCCAAGCTGGTTCGCCAACATTTCGATTTGCGCCCACGCGGCATCATCGAAATGCTGGATCTGCAGCGCCCCATCTACACCAAGACGGCTGCCTATGGTCACTTTGGCCGCAGCGAGCCGGAGTTCAGTTGGGAAGCCACGGACAAGGCCCAGGCTTTGCGTCAGGCTATCTAAGCGATGTGCGGATAGGCAAAGGCCGCTTGCGGGCGGCGCTTTGCTGCAGTTTGACAGCGTTGTCGGGGCCGGGAAACCAGTCAGCCAGCAACGCTGGGTGGGACGGGCAAGTGCCAGTCTCATGAGAAGAAATTATGATTTTTACCCGTGGGGCTGTCTTCCCAAGACGATCCAAACGAGTACAATCACCCACATTCATTTGCCATCCTCGAGGGGCGTTGCGACAAGACTCACGGTCTTGCCAGGCTCGGGGCATGGATAGGTGGTATCCACCTTGGAGAACGACGCTCACCACGACCTGCATGGCGGGCTGCTGGTGAGAATTCATTTGCTCTCCCTGCAGTCTGCGTGCCGTATAACGGAGCCCGACTGTGACTTTTACCGATTACAAAATTGCCGATATTTCCTTGGCTGAATGGGGCCGCCGCGAGCTGACCATTGCCGAGACCGAAATGCCTGGCCTGATGGCCACCCGCGAGGAATTTGCTGCCTCCCAGCCCCTGAAGGGCGCGCGCATTGCCGGCAGTTTGCACATGACAATCCAAACTGGGGTTCTGATTGAAACCCTGACTGCCCTGGGCGCTGAAGTGCGCTGGGCATCGTGCAATATCTTCTCCACTCAAGATCACGCTGCCGCTGCCATTGCCGCATCTGGCGTGCCTGTGTTCGCCGTCAAGGGCGAAACCCTGGAAGAATACTGGCAATACGCCCACGACATTTTCGATTGGCCAGGTGAACAGGCCAACATGATTCTGGACGACGGTGGCGACGCTACCTTGTTGCTGCACCTGGGTGCCCGTGCAGAAAAAGACCTGTCCGTTCTGGACAAACCCGGCAGCGAAGAAGAGCGCGTCATGTTCGCCTCCATTCGTGCCCGTCTGCAAAACGACAAAACCTGGTACTCCACCCGTCTGGCCCAAATCAAGGGTGTGACCGAAGAGACCACCACAGGCGTGCACCGTCTGTACCAGATGGCCAAGAAAGGCGAACTGGCTTTCCCTGCCATCAACGTGAACGACTCGGTGACCAAGTCCAAGTTCGACAACCTGTACGGCTGCCGTGAGTCCCTGGTGGACGGTATCAAGCGCGCGACCGACGTGATGGTTGCCGGCAAGATTGCCGTGGTTTGCGGTTTCGGTGACGTGGGTAAAGGTTGCGCACAAGCACTGGCCGCCTTGCGCGCCCAGGTTTGGGTTACCGAAATTGACCCTATCTGCGCCCTGCAAGCCTCGATGGAAGGCTACCGCGTTGTGACCATGGAAGAAGCCGCTGACAAGGCTGACATCTTCGTGACTGCCACCGGTAACTACCACGTGATCGACCGCTCTCACATGGAACGCATGAAAGATCAGGCCATCGTGTGCAATATCGGTCACTTCGACAATGAAATTGACGTGGCCTCGGTGGAAGATCTGGAGTGGGAAGAGATCAAGCCTCAGGTTGATCACATCATTTTCCCTGATGGCAAGCGCATCATTCTGCTGGCCAAGGGCCGTCTGGTGAACCTGGGTTGTGCTACTGGCCACCCCTCTTTTGTGATGTCGGCTTCGTTCACGAACCAGACCATTGCACAAATTGAACTGTTCACTCGTGGTGAGAACTACGAAACGGGTAAAGTATATGTACTGCCCAAGCATCTGGACGAAAAAGTCGCTCGTTTGCACTTGAAGAAATTGGGTGTGAACTTGTCGACCTTGTCTCAGGCGCAGGCGGATTACATCAACGTACCTGTGCAAGGGCCTTTCAAGGCTGAGCACTACCGCTACTAAAACGCACCGGCGTCTTCGGACGCCTATTCTTGGAGCCCTATCATGACTTTGCTACTTGTCTGGATCCTGAATGCTGTTGCCCTGCTGGTTGTCGCCTACATCCTGCCTGGTATTACGGTTGCCTCGTTTGGCTCAGCTCTGATCGCTGCGCTGGTACTGGGTCTGCTCAATACCTTGGTCAAACCTTTGCTGATTGTGCTGACCTTGCCCATCACTATTGTGACTTTGGGCTTGTTCCTTCTGGTGCTCAACGCCTTGGTGTTCTGGTTTGCGGGCTCCATCCTCAAAGGCTTCCAGGTTGAAGGCTTCTGGTGGGCCTTGATTGGGGCGATCGTCTACAGTCTGGTTTCCGGGCTGCTGTCGGGATTGTTAATGAAATGAGCAACAAGCAAACCTTGAGCCTGGAGTTTTTCCCGCCGCGAGATATCGCGGCGCAGGAAAAACTGGTGCGCACCGCCAAGTCCTTGATGGGCTTGAACCCCGCCTATGTCAGCATGACGTTTGGAGCCGGTGGCTCCACCCGTGCTGGCACGGTCGATGCGGTAGCACTGCTGCAAAAACTGGGCTTTGATGTCGCACCGCACTTGTCGTGCATTGGTACGGCACCCGCGCAGCTTGGCGAGATGCTGGACAATTACCGCGATCAGGGCATACGACGTATCGTGGCCCTGCGCGGTGACTTGCCTTCGGGTATGGGTGGTGACGCGGGCGAACTGCGCTATGCCAGCGATCTGGTGTCATTCATTCGCGAAAACTATGGCGAACACTTTCATATCGAAGTGGCCGCTTATCCCGAGATGCACCCTCAGGCCACAGGCTTTAGCGACGACCTGGGTCACTTTGTGAACAAGGTCAAGGCAGGTGCGCACGGTGCGATCACGCAGTACTTCTTCAACCCGGACTCGTATTTCAGCTTTGTTGAGCGAGCCCAGGCGCAAGGAGTCACGATTCCGATCACACCGGGCATCATGCCCATTACCAACTCGTCCCAGTTGCTGCGGTTCTCGACCATGTGCGGTGCAGAAGTGCCGCGCTGGATTCGACTGCGACTGGCCGATTTTGGTGATGATCGTGCATCGATTCGTGCTTTCGGTATCGATGTGGTGGCACGCTTGTGTCAGGACCTGCTCGATGGCGGCGCTCCTGGCATTCACATGTACACCCTGAACGGGGCAGATGCGAGCATGGCTATCTTGCCGAATCTGACCTGGCGCTAAGCACTTCGCGTCGCGATAAAAAACCCGCCAAATGAATGTGGCGGGTTTTTTCATGGGGAACTGACTAGCCAGCATCTGACCCGGTTTAATCAACTGCTTGGTAAACAGAGTTCTGGATTAAACAGTTTGTGGTAGCGGGTTACTTATAGTTCCGGAGCGGGCACAGCCCAGCCTTTATCAGTCAGAATACTGTCCAGGCGTTGGTCGTGCGGGGCGGGCTGGTAGGCCTGGCCGGATAAATCGCCCACTGCCCAGGCAATACCAATGCTGGTAAAAGCGTGGTTTTGTTCTTTCAGCGCCGCCAAGGTCCGGTCGTAGTAACCCTTGCCATACCCCAGACGATCACCCTGTCTGGTGTAGCCCAGGGTGGGGACCAGGACAATATCCGGTTGCATGGTTTTAGTGGAAATGGGGATTTCGATGCCGTAGCGACCCTTTTCCATTTCGGTCTCGGGTGTCCACTCGACAAAGCTCAAAGGGGCATCGGCCTCTTTGACAACGGGCAGACAGACATTGATGCCTTCCTCTTCCACCCATTGAAGCAGCAGTGGGCGCAAGTCCGGCTCCTGGGCCATAGGCCAGAAAGCGGCAATGGTGGTGGGTTCGGCACGGCCCTGTTCACGCAGGCGGCTGCGGTTGGTGGCCAGCCAGGTAAACAGACGGCCCCGGATCAGCAAAGCGCCCCGGTTGGTGTCGATGGAGGGCTGCCCGGCTCGCAGGTCTTTTAGTCGCGTGCGCAGCGCGGCTGCGTTATGCTCTACGTTCTGAATCATGGGTGATTTTCTAAAGGCCGTCACTATGGGTATCAACCAGCTAAAGTACCAGAAAACACCAGCTTGGGGCATGGCATCCATGCTTCCTCGCCCGCCCTTGAGCGCTTTGGTGGTGTTTGCTCTGGGTTTGGTCGGCTGTGCGGGGTCGCAGTCGCCGCAAGCCCAGACCCATTCCCCGGATCCTGCCGTTGCCAAGCAAGCTGTCGTGTTGCAGCCTGCCAAAGAAGCCGTGCGCCGCTGGGATCGAGTCCCGCCTGTGCCGCCAACGGCCCGTCAGGCTTTGATTGACGCCCGTGATGCCATGCAGGCCAAGCGCTGGACGGCGCTCGATGCTCTGGCTCCGGTTGCCGCGAATGATCCTGTTCTGGGTTCTTACGCCGAATACTGGCGCTTGCGTCGGATTTTGCAGGACACGACCACGCCCGTGCCCGATGAGCAAATTCGTTTGTTCCTGAGCGGCAATCAAGATGAATACCTGGAAAATCGCCTGAAGTCCGACTGGATTGTGGCGGCCGCGCGTACCGGCAACTATGCTTTGGTGCGTGAGCTGGCCCCCGTTCACGCCCCTACCTCGGCTGTGAAGTGTGCAGTAGCGTCGGCACAGAACGTGGCCGGTCAGCCTGTGGATGTGCAGGACTTGCTGGCGTCGTTCTCTCCAAGCCAGGCCTGCTGGTCGGCACTGGACCAGTTGTACGCCCGTAAAGTGATCAGCAAGAATCAGGTCCGTGATCTGATGCGTGATGCTCTGGAAAATAACCGCACATCCCAGGCCCGCCGCCTGGCTGCGATTATCTTCACTGCGCCGCAAATGAAGGATTACACCGCTTTGATGGCTTCGCCGCAGAAGTGGCTGGATCGTAATGTGAACAACAGTTCGGTCAATCCGGAGCTGGTGTCCTTGGCCTTGTCCCGTCTGGGTCGTGGTCAGCGTGATGCTGCAGCGGCCTATATCGACCGTACCTGGGCCGGCAAAATCCCTCAGGAAAACCTGAATTGGGTGTGGGGCCAGTTTGGTCTGATCAGTGCCTTGCGGGTGGAAGACGATGCGGCCAAATGGTATCGCCGCTCCGGTCGTACCCCCATGACGGATTACAACAATGCCTGGCAAGTGCGCGCCGAGTTGCGTCAGGGCACCATCGAGTGGAAGCATGTCTCTGCCGCCATCGACAAGATGAACGATGCGCAAAAGGCCGAGCCGGTGTGGGTGTACTGGTCGGGGCGTGCCCATGAAGCCTTGGGTCATAAAGATCAGGCTCGTGCCAAGTTCCAGTCCATTGTGGGTGATCTGAACTTCTACGGTCAGCTGGCCACAGAAGAGTTGGGTCTGACACCTTCCTTGCCCCCTCAGCCACAGCCTTTGACGCCGTTGGACATGCAGGATGCCCGTACCAATGCGGGCTTGCTGCGTGCGGTGGAGCTGTTCAAGCTGGGTTGGCGTCCGGAAGCGGTACCCGAGTGGAACTTTGCCTTGCGTGGCATGAACGACAGACAGTTGCGTGCAGCAGCCGAGTTCGCGCGCGAGCAGCATATCTATGATCGCGTGGTGAATACCTCCCTGTTGACCAAGAACGAGATCGACTTCAGCCAGCGCTTTATCGCGCCCTTTGAAGGCCGCGTAACCGAGCAGGCCAAGTCCATCAATCTGGACCCGGCCTGGGTGTATGGCCTGATCCGTCAGGAATCGCGCTTCATTACCGATGCACGCTCGGGAGTCGGGGCGTCGGGCTTGATGCAGCTGATGCCTGCCACCGCCAAATGGGTGGCCAACAAGATCGATATGCGCGACTTCTCTCCCTCCCGTGTGAACGAGTTCGAGGTGAACACGGTGCTGGGTACCAATTACCTGAACATGGTTCTGGGGCAGCTGGATGGCTCGCAGGTCTTGGCATCGGCAGGCTATAACGCAGGGCCAGGACGTCCCCGCCAGTGGCGCTCGCGCTTGAACACTCCGGTGGAAGGGGCTATTTTTGCCGAAACCATTCCCTTTACCGAAACGCGCTTGTACGTGAAAAACGTGCTCTCCAACGCGACCTATTACGCCATGATGTTCAGCGGTCAGCCGCAGTCCCTCAAAGGGCGTTTGGGTACGATTTCGCCTTGATGAGTCCGTCCATGCTAGATGACAGACAGCAAGCAGCCTTGGCGGCCCTGATGGGGCCGCCAGATCCTGTTCTGGAAGGTTTGCAGGTCTATGTGGTGGGTGGCGCGGTTCGCGATGCCTTGCTGGGGCTGCCAGCGGGTGACAAGGATTGGGTCGTAGTCGGTGCCCGGCCCGAAGACCTGGCCGCGCGCGGCTTTGTTCCCGTAGGTGGCGACTTTCCTGTCTTTCTGAATCCCCATAGCAAAGAAGAGTTTGCGCTGGCTCGGACCGAGCGCAAGTCTGGCCGTGGTTACAAGGGCTTTACCTTTTACACCGGCACAGACGTGAGCCTGGCGGACGATTTGCGTCGCCGTGATCTGACCATCAATGCCATGGCCGTGGATGCGGCGGGGAATCTGCATGATCCCTTGAATGGTTTGGCGGATTTGCAGGCCCGTCTATTCCGGCATGTGGGCACCGCATTTAGCGAAGACCCGGTACGCTTGCTGCGTCTGGCACGTTTTGCCGCCCGCTTTTCCGAGTTCACCGTGGCCGACGATACCTGGGCTCTGGCACGTGATCTGGTCGAGCAGGGTGAAGTGGACGAGCTGGTGCCTGAGCGCATCTATCTGGAAATAGCGAAAGGTTTATCTGCCCAGCAGCCCGCTCGCATGTTCGAGGTACTGCGGGAAGTCGGCGCACTAGAGCGTGTCATGCCCGGCTTGAACTACAACGATCAGGTGGGCCACCAAGTGCAAGTCGCTAAAGACAGGCGTCTGGATCTGGCAAGCTGCTTTGCCGTTCTGTGCCATATTTCGGAAGCCCCAGGACAGGTGGCCGAGCAGATTCGTGCTCCTTCTGAATGGCGCGACCAGGCCCGTCTTTTGCCAGCGCTGTTGGCCAGCCCTGCCTTGTTGCAGCCTCGTGCAGGTGTGGAATCTGCCTTGCAGGTCATGGAGTCTTTGGATGCCTTGCGCAAACCAGAGCGCTTTACTCAGCTGATCGGTGCGGCGGCCTGTCTGCAAGACGTTCCAGAGCTGGAATGGGACTTCTTGCGAAAGGTGATGGCCAGTGTGGATGCCGGTGCAGTTGCTGCTCGATACAAGGCCGAGCCAGGCAAAATCCGTGAAGCGGTGCGCGCAGCTCGATTGGCAGCTTTGGAGCAGTCTGTTTAGTCTATGTGTGAGCAGCCTAGAGTGCACACTCAGAAAATAAGCGGCTAATAGGCCGCTTATTTTTTTCTGCTGAGTGCGTGTTCGTCTAGGGGGCGATGACTCGGGGGAGTGTTCTGGCGCGGTTGCTTCACGTAAAAACGGCAAGGTATATACCCTGCCGTTTGCTGATCTCTGCTTATGACTCTTGAGGGAAATGCCCTCAGGAAGTTCCCCAAGGGCCGCTTTACAGACGCTCGCGTCGATCTCCGCTCATTGTGCCCAGCACTGGGGCTGAAATATCGCGCCCAATAATCAGCACTTTGAACAGTTCCCCCATTTCCGCTTCAGACAGCAGCTTGTTGGCGGCACTCATGGTCTGTGCCCATTGCTGTTGCACGGCGGGCGATGGGTCTTCCGGCGGAGAAGCCAGGAAGTTGGTGATGCCGCAATTCATCAGGAAGCGCGCCTGGCTGGTATAGCCCAGCACATCCAAACCGGCCTCCAGGGCGGCATCCGCCATGGCGGTGAAGTCCACGTGGGCGGTAATGTCCTGCAAGCCAGCCAGCACCAGGGGCTCGGCATGAGCAAAGTGGCGGAAGTGGCACATCAAGGTGCCTTTGTCACGTTGCGGGTGATAGTACTCGCGCTGCGGAAAACCGTAGTCGATCAAAATGGCCGCGCCTTGCTTTAACCAAGTACCCATGCTGCGCACCCAGGCTTCGGCTTGCAGGTTGATCTCGGATAGGTAGAAGGGCTGCGCTTCCACGCGCTCGGCCACCAGCGAAGCCAGATGGTCGGGAGCCGGGCGGGTAGCCAGGTAGAAAGGCGCTGGCAGGCCTTGGGCCGTGCTGTCGTCTGCGGCAATGACACCTACTTCCAGCACCTTGCCAGCCACATCAAACGTGAACAGGCTGGCAGGCATGGCATCCAGAACTTCATTAGCTACCACGCAACCCTTGAAGCTGTGTGGGGTGCTGTCCAGCCATTGCACTTGTGCTTGCAGGGGGGCCAGACGCTCTTGCTGACGCGCACGCAAGTCCGGCGACACTTCCAGAATTGAATACTGCGGCTCGATACCTTGCTTGCGCAATTCCGTAATCAGCGCTTCGGCCAAAGCACCGCTACCCGCGCCAAACTCCAGAATGGACAGGGATTGGCTGCCTTCCAGCACTTCCATGACCTGACGGCTCAAGGTCTGAGCAAACAGGGGGGAGAGTTCGGGGGCCGTCGTAAAGTCGCCCGTTGGCTGATTGCTGCCAAACTTGGTGCTGCCACCGGTGTAGTAGCCCAGATGCGGGGCGTACAGCGCATGGTGCATCCATTGGTCGAAAGGCAGGAAACCGCCTTCATCGGCAATGCGGTCCAGCAAGTAATCGTTAACCTGTGCGACGTGTTTCTTCAGTTCCTCGGACAGGGGAGGCAAACCGTGTGGCAGGGCAGGGGCGGACAGTACGTTCATGGCGTCAGTTGGGCTTGTCGTTAGGTGTCTCGGAAGAAGCCGGGGCGGCGCTCTTGGCGCTGGCTTTCTTGGCCTGGGTCACTTGGTGCAGGGTGCGGATCATGCCCACCAGCATCCCGATCAGGATGGAGGTGGCAGCGGCCAGGATGAAGTTGCCGTAGACAAACCATAAAGGCAGGCACAGAACGGCCATCAGCAATATGGGTTTTTGCAGCAGAACTTTCATACACCCTCAAAAAAATAGCGTGGAATCGGGGCCAATTGTAGCCCAGGCCAGTGCTGTGCTTGAGCTTGCCCACTGCTGCGTTACCATGGGCGTTTTGTCTGCTTAGCAAAGGGGTAAGGATGAACGACAGGGAACAGGCCAGCGCCTGGTTACAGGCATGGGCCCATTTGATTCCGAATCCGGGCACGGTCCTGGATGTGGCCTGTGGTCGGGGGCGCAATGCCCGCTGGTTGGCCGAGCGCGGCAATACCGTGATCGGTGTAGACCGGGACCTGGAAGCGGTGGCAGCGACTTCACCTTACGGGGAAATTATCCAGGCTGATATCGAAAACGGTCCCTGGCCTTTCGCGGGGCGCAAGTTCAATGCCCTGGTGGTGACCAAGTATCTGTGGCGTCCCTTGATGCCGACTTTGCTGGAGAGTCTGGAGCCAGGTGGGGTACTGGTTTACGAAACCTTTGGGGTGGGCAACGAGCAATACAACACGCCACGTAATCCGGACTTTCTGTTGCAGCCGGGGGAGCTGCTGCGCTGGTGTGCGGACCTGGATATCGTGGCGTATGAGCATGGTTTCCGGGCCGATCCGGACCATATTGTTCAGCGCATTGTCGCCGTGCGTCCGCGTGAGGGCGGCTCTTTCAGCGATTACCGTCTGAATCCGCAAGACGGTGGTGGCAGTATCTGCGAGTAAAGTATGTGCAGTTTTGAGCCAAGCGCAGCGCTTGGCTCAAAGCCATGTATCCGTTGTTGCTTGAGCGCGTGTATCGAATCGCGGCTTAAAACAGATAGGTACGTGCCAGCATGGACAGGGCCACTACGGCCGTCAGAATGCTGAATCCTTGCTGCAAGCGCACAGAAGGAATATGAGGGGCCAGTTGTCGGCCTATCACCATTCCACCCATGGCCGAGGCCACAAAGACCCAGCCGCTAAGGGGAATCTCCGCCCCGTGAGCCAGACTCATGGCCGAAGCACTCAGGGAAATTAGGGCGATCAGCATCAAGGATGTGGCCACAATGCTGTGCATGGACAGGTCGCTGAAACGCTTCAAGGCAGGCACGATCAGAAAGCCGCCGCCTACACCCAACATGCCTGAAAACAAACCCGCTACCGCACCAATGGAAGCCAAGGTGGCGGTGCCTGTTGGCGTCCAGCGCAGGCGGCCGGTTTCCGGGTTCAGGCAACAGGGTGTATGAGCATGCGCCGTTGCCGCCGGACGACGCAGCATCTTGGTGGCAATCCAGAGCATGATGGCGACAAACAGGGTCACCAACACTTTTTCTGGCAAGGCATGGCTGATACGCACACCCAGTGATGTTACCAAAGCGCCTGTTACGGCCATGAACATGGCTGCACGATAGCGCACGATATGTTTGTACAAACCATCCGAAGCGCCGACCAAGGCTGCGGCGCCCACAGCCAGCAAGGCCACTGGTGTGGCCGCTGTCATGCTGTAACCCATGCCTAGTACCAAAGCGGGCACGGCCAAAATACCGCCACCCGCGCCAGTCAAACCTAGCGACAGGCCAGTCAGAATTCCCAGAATGATTGCAAGCGCCATAAGCCAGATGGCGTGACCCCGGTGGGGATCACGCCTTTTTTAAAAAGCGTAGTAATGGCTTATTGTACGCTCTTAACTTCTTTTGGAAATTAGCTTATTTATAAAAGTAATTAATAGGGCAGCTTTCCATGGCTTGGAGTTAGCCCGAATTACGTAGACCAGCCGCGATACCGTTGATCGTCAGGTGGATGACGTGTTGCTTGTTCACACCGCTGCGTGTGGGCTTGTTGGCTTTTTCACCTTGACGACGATGGCGGCGTAGCAGTTCCACCTGCAAGTGGTTCAGCGGGTCAATGTAGGCAAAGCGTTCAGCCAGGGCATCTTGCAAAGCCTGATCATGCGCCAGCAGCTCGTGGCCGGTGATTTCACGGAACAGTTGGTGGGTGAGCTCGAACTCGTCACGGATTTGCGTGAAGATGGTCTCGCGCAGTTCCTCGTCCTCGACCAGACCGGCGTATTTCAGGCCGATATCCAGGTCAGTCTTGGCCAGCACCTGCTCCATATTGGACAGCAGGGTGCGGAAGAAGGCCCAGTCACGTGCCATGGCTTGTAGTTGGGCCAAGCGCTTGTTGCGGTTCAGACCATCATTGGGCAGCCCCGATTCCAGATAGCGGTCCATGGCCGTGCCCATGCCGTACCAGCCAGGAATAGGCAGACGGCATTGTGCCCAGGAGAAACTCCAGGGGATGGCGCGCAGGTCTTCAATGCTTTGCGTGGCCTTGCGCGACGAAGGGCGCGAGCCGATATTCAGGCCAGCAATTTCCTTGATAGGAGTGGACTGGAAGAAGTACTGATCAAAGTTCGGCGTGCCGTAGACCAGTTGGCGATAGCTTTGATGAGCCTGCTCGGACATCCAGGCCATGGCCTCCCCATACGCAGCCAGATGTTCGTCGTCATTGGACGAGCCTTTGCGTGAACCCAGGCTGGCTTCCAGCGTGGCTGCGACAAATAGCTCCAGATGCCAGCGACCCACGTCCGCATCCTTGTAGCGGCCTTGAATCATTTCGCCTTGCTCGGTCAGACGAATCTGACCATTCACGGTGCCCGGAGGTTGCGCCAAAATAGCGTCGAAACTGGAACCACCGCCTCGGCCTACCGAACCGCCACGGCCATGGAACAGGCGCAGACGTACTTTGCGGCGCGAGAAAACCTGCGCAAATTCGCGCTCGGCACGGTATAGCGTCCAGTTGGAGGTCAGGTAGCCACCGTCTTTATTACTGTCCGAATAACCCAGCATCACTTCCTGTACGCTGTCCTGAGCGTGACGCACACGCTGGCGGATTTCAGGCATATCCAGCCATTCCTGCATGATTTGCGGGCCTCGCTCCAAGTCAGGGATGGTTTCGAATAGCGGTACAACCATCAGACCTTGGTGTTCTGGCTCGTTGGAGTTGGGCACGATCAGGCCGGTTTCTTGTTGCAGCACCAGCACTTCCAGCAAATCGCTGAGCGTTTCGGTGTGCGACACAATGGTTTGTTCCAGCGCACGCGCACCAAAGCGACGTCGGCATTCGGCGGCTTTGCGCAGAATGGACAATTCTTTCTCGGTTTCTTCCGAGTAGCGATACCAGGGCGAAACCAGAGGGCGATGGTGACGCAGCTCCGAGCGCAGCAAGGTGATGCGGTCTTCTTCGGACAGTTGGCGGTAATTGACGGGTTCGTCCTTGTACAGCGTGCCTGCCACGCGGAACAGCTCGTCCAGCACACGCTCGTGCACGTCCGAGCTTTGGCGCAGGTCCAAAGTGGCCAGATGGAAGCCGAAAACCTCCACAGCTTGAATCAATTCGTTCAAACGCAGGCCGGCAATGGCGCCGCCTTTGTTCTCAGCCAAGGAGTCGGCAATGATTTGCAGCTCAGCTTTGAACTCTTGCGGGTTGGCATAAGCGGGGGCAGCGTAAGTGGGGCGATCAGCCAGATCGCGGCCCAGCAGGTTTTGAGCAGTGGCCGCCATACGGGCGTACAGATGAATAAAGCTGCGGCGATAAGGCTCGTCCACACGATGTGGTGAGGGGTCCTGGCTGCTGGCCGACAAGGCTGCCAAGTCTTTGCTGACGCGGTTCAGTGCGTCGGATACGGAGATTTCCGTACCCAGCAGACGAATCTGCTCCAGATAGTGTTGCAGCGCACGTGTCGACTGACGCAGCACCGCTTGTTCAACTGTTTCAGGGCCTACATTGGGGTTGCCATCGCGGTCACCGCCAATCCAGCTGCCCATGCGCAAAAAGGCGGGCAGGGAGCGTGTTTTCTGATCCAGCAGGCTTTTCTTGCCCGGTTCCAGCAAACGGTCCAGATCGTGGTACAGCTGCGGAATGGTGGGCAGGAAGGTGGAGCCGTAATAGGCCAGGGCGTTGTCGATCTCGTCCATCACCGTCAGTTTGTGGTCGCGCAGCATGCGGGTTTGCCACAGCAGGGACACCAGACCGGTCAGCTTTTCCTGGGTGCGGGCCGATTGTGTGGCGCTGGCTTTGTGATCCAGGCCGTTCAATTCATCGGCAATGGCCATATGCACAGCCAGCGTACTTTGGCGCTGAACCTCGGTAGGGTGAGCCGTCAGCACCGGCATCACACAGGCTTCTTGCAGATAGCGGCGAATTTTTTTGGCGCTCAAACCCTGGTCCATCAAGGTTTGAATGGCGTGTTGCAGGCTGCCCAGCAGTTTTTCAGGATCTTGCTCTTCGCGGCGACGGTTCTGGTCGCGGTCCTCGGCAATATTGGACAGGTGCAGAAAGTAGGCAAAGGCACGGGCCACGGAGCGGGCCTGCGCATCATTCAGTTTGGGAATGTCTTTTTCCAGAATCCGTGCTTGCTGCGGATCGTGTTCACGTCTGAAACTGACAGCCGCCCGGCGCAGGGCTTCAATCAGCGTGAAGGTCGCCTTTCCTTCGCTATCACGAATCACCTCTCCCAGGGCCTTGCCCAGAAAGCGGATGTCCTGTCTAAGCAGGTTGGAAAGGTCAGGCACGGCCTGCGGCATAATATATCTCCTGTTAAATAAGGGGTTTTGCTGCAAAGGATTCTGGGTGCCAGATCGGTAGCCGCCCTACTGTAAGACGCCTGCCCGACCTTGACGCGCACAAAGCGCCTTGGGACGTTTATGATAGGTATCTTTACATAATTTTCCTGTTCAGAGAGTAGTCATGCCCCAATATCGCTCCCGTACCTCGACCCACGGTCGTAATATGGCCGGCGCGCGTGCCCTGTGGCGCGCCACCGGTATGAAAGACGAGGATTTCTCCAAACCGATCATTGCGGTGGTGAACTCCTTTACACAATTCGTACCGGGTCACGTACACCTGAAAGACATGGGCCAGCTGGTTGCCCGTCAAATTGAAGCGGTCGGCGGTGTGGCAAAAGAGTTCAACACCATTGCTGTGGACGACGGTATTGCGATGGGCCACGGCGGCATGCTGTATTCCCTGCCTTCGCGCGAACTGATCGCCGACTCGGTGGAATACATGGTCAACGCCCACTGTGCCGACGCCATGGTGTGTATCTCCAACTGCGACAAAATCACCCCCGGTATGTTGATGGCCGCCATGCGCCTGAACATTCCTGTGGTGTTTGTGTCGGGCGGACCGATGGAAGCGGGCAAGGTCTACTCGCCAGACGGCAAGACCGTGGTGCAAAAGCTGGATCTGGTGGACGCCATGATTCAAGCCGCTGACCCTAATGTCACTGATGAACAGGCTGAAGCCGTTGAGCGCAGCGCTTGTCCGACCTGTGGTTCCTGTTCGGGCATGTTTACCGCCAACTCCATGAACTGTCTGACCGAGGCGCTGGGCCTGTCCCTGCCTGGTAACGGCACCATTGTTGCCACCCACGCTCGCCGCCAAGGCTTGTTTGAGCGCGCTGGCAGCCTGATCGTGGATCTGGCCAAACGCTACTACGAGCAAGACGACGAATCCGTTCTGCCACGCAACATCGCCACCTACCAGGCTTTTGAAAACGCCATGACCCTGGACGTGGCCATGGGCGGCTCCACCAACACCGTGCTGCATTTGCTGGCCGCTGCCCAGGAAGCCGGTGTGGAATTTACGATGGCCGATATCGACAAGATTTCGCGCCGCGTCCCTTGCCTGTGTAAAGTGGCTCCCGCCACCCCCGAATTCCACATGGAAGACGTGCACCGCGCGGGCGGCATCATGGCCATTCTGGGCGAACTGGCCCGTGCCGACTTGCTGAACCTGGACGTGGGCAACGTGCACAGTGGTACCTTGCGTGAAGCCATCAAGCGTTGGGACGTCAAGGGCGACAACGTCAAAGCCATCAGCGACTTCTTCCGTGCTTCCCCCGGCGGCATTCCGACCCAAGTGGCTTTCAGCCAGGACCGTTACTACCAGGAATTGGACACAGACCGCGCCAAAGGCTGTATCCGCGACAAGGCTAATGCTTATTCGCAAGACGGTGGCTTGGCCGTGTTGTACGGCAACCTGGCCATCAACGGTTGTATCGTGAAAACCGCTGGCGTGGATGAAAGTATTCTGACCTTCACCGGTACGGCGCGTGTTTACGAAAGCCAGGACGATTCCGTTGCCGCCATTCTGGACGGCGTGGTCAAGGCAGGCGATGTGGTCATCATTCGCTACGAAGGCCCCAAAGGTGGCCCTGGTATGCAGGAAATGCTGTACCCCACCTCCTATCTGAAATCCATGGGCTTGGGCAAAAGCTCGGCCTTGTTCACCGATGGTCGCTTCTCCGGCGGTTCGTCCGGTCTGGTGATTGGTCATGCTTCGCCTGAAGCGGCTGAGGGTGGCAACATCGCCCTGGTGCAAGATGGCGACACCATCGAGATCGACATCCCCAACCGTCGTATTCACCTGGCTATCAGCGATGAAGAAATGGCCGCACGCCGTGCCGAAATGGAATCGCGTGGCTCTAAGGCCTGGAAGCCAGTGAACCGCGAGCGCGTTGTGTCGCAAGCACTGAAAGCCTATGCCGCGCTGGCCACTTCGGCTGACCGTGGTGCGGTGCGTGACGTGTCGCAGCTGGATCGCTAAGCACTAGTTCTGCTTGTAAAAACCCCACCTGCCTTGAAGCAGGTGGGGTTTTTTTATGCCTGGTAGAAACGTACCGGGTAAATACGAATATTCCAGTGCCATCGTCCTGATAGAATCCATTTCATGCAAAACGGGATCCCATTTTGTTAATTTGGTTTTTAAGGAGGAAGTGATGAGTGAAATAGATCCAATTACCTTGGCTCCGATTCTGAATCCGGGTGGCATTGGTGGCCCGCTGACGGCGGCTCACCGGGAAATGGCGGTCAAGCATCGGGATGATCTGGAGTGGGACAACCTGCGCTACGAAGGGCAGTTCACCAAGATGATGTTCCACCCCACGCAAGACGACCCCACCATTCCCAATGCCGGGGTCGTGAAGTATCTGAAGGGTTCCGGGCACCCTTTGCACAGCCATTACTTTGCCCAGATCTGGTACATCCTGGCGGGCAAGTTCGAGATCAATGGCGTGATCTACGGCGAGGGCACCATGGTGTTTCACCCGGACCCGCATTACGAGCACGCACTAACGACGCTGGAAGATGGCGAGATTCTGTACGTGCAGTACATGGGGCCGACCACCCGCCAGCCCGCGATTTATGAAGGCCGCTTCAATATGAAAACCCGCCGTTCCCTAGAGGAAGAATCCAGAGCGGTGTAAGCGGTCCGGCTTTAACAGCGAGCTACAGGAAAGCTGCCCATGCCTTTGTGTATGGGCAGCATCAACAAGCAAAAAAAGCCCGATCAGGGCTGGCTTGAAACACAAATAAAACTGAACAGAAATTCAATACCACAGGATGCAGGGGGACGATCATGAAACGAATGACACGAGTGGGAATCGCGGTTCTGGCGATGCTGGGCGCGCTGAGCGCATGTGGCAAAGGCGGTTCTGGCGATACCGCCAACAACGAGAGCAAAGACCCGCGAACGCTACAGCTTGCCCACGTTTCGGTAGAGCAAAGTGAAGACATGTACCACCACTTGGCCACGAATTTTGCCAAGCGGGTGGAAGAACAAACCCAGGGTCGAATCAAGGTTCAAGTACTGGGCGGTGCGCAGTTGGGGGGCGAGCGTGATGTGGCCGAAGGCATGCAGCTGGGCACGGTAGATATGAGCTTGCTGGCCAGTTTTACGCTGGGCACCTTCGAGAAAAAAGCGATGGTGTTTGACCTGCCTTACCTGTTCAAGGATTACCAGACCGCCTTTAAAACGCTGGACTCCAGTTTCACGGATCCGATTGAAGCAGATCTGGAAAAGTCCGGCCTGAAAATTTTGGGCTGGGGGCATGGCGGTTTCCGGAATCTGTATAACTCCAAGCACGCAATCCGCAGTTTGTCGGACCTGAGCAGCATGAAAGTGCGTACGCCGGAAAGTCCTATTTATGTGGATACCTGGCAGGCGCTGGGCGTGAATGTCACCTCCATGGCGTATCCGGAGCTGTTTACCGGCCTGCAGCAAAAAACCATTGATGGTGCAGAGAACCCCACGGCCTTGTTCTATACCAGTCGCTTTTACGAAGCGGCCCCTTATCTGTCCCGAACCGAGCACGTTTATGTGGCTATTCCTTTGGTGATTTCCGGGCGGGTCTGGGACACCTTATCGGCTGATGAAAAAGCCATCTTCCAGAAAGCGGCTAGTGAGTCGGTGCAGGAGCAACGTCAGTTCCTGATCCAGAACGAAGCGCAGATCGAGAAGAAACTGATGGAGGCAGGCGTGTCCATTAATGCCGATGTGGATAAAGCGCAGTTCCGCAAAGCCGTCATGCCGATTTATGAAAAATACAAGACGGTGATTGATCCTGATCTGGTCACCCGTGCTGCGGCGCTTTCTCAATAATCCTGGCGGATATCCATCATGAAACACTCTTTGCTCGATTGGGCCGATAGAGTCAGTACCCGCCTGGATAGCTTATGCAGAACCTTGGGGGCGGCATTTCTGGGGCTGATTGTGCTGGCCGCATCAATACAGGTGGCCGGGCGCTATTTTATGGGTTACTCCCCACCGTGGATTGAGGAAATCACACGCTACAGCTTTATCTGGATGATCATGCTGGGAACGGCTGTGCTGGTTAAAAGCAATGGCCATGCCGTGATTGACCTGCTGGTGATGCGACTGAAAGGCAAAGCCCGCCAAGTGCATAGCGGCTTGGTTCAGATTGCGATTTTGACCTGCGCACTGGTCCTGCTGGTGCAGGGTTTGCAACTGATTGCCATCGTTTACCAACAGCTTAGTCCTGCCATGCGCATCTCCATGGCCTATGTGTACGCGGCCTTGCCGGTAGGCGGCGCCATCATTGCCGTGCAGTGTGTGAATGCCTTGCTGGACGGGTATCGGGATCAGCCCAGCCCAGCGGCGCAGGGGGTGTAAATGCAAGAAGCTCTCTTACTTTTTAGCTTGATGTTCACGCTGTTCATCGCGGGCATTCCTATCGCTTTTTCCTTATTGCTGTGCAGTGCGCTGTTTTTGCTGTTTACCGGCATGCGGCCACTGATTGTTGTGCCGCAGCGTGTGATGGCGGGGCTGGACTCCTTCCCCTTGCTGGCGGTGCCGCTCTTTATCCTGATGGGAAACCTGATGGAAAAGGCGGGCCTGTCCAGGCGCCTGATTGATCTGATCGACATGCTGGTCGGGCGCGTCCATGGCGCACTGGGCTATGTGACGGTGATTGCTTGTGCGATGTTTGGTGCCTTGACTGGCTCGGCTCCGGCAACGGTGGCGGCTATTGGTGCCATCATGATGCCCGCGATGATCGCGCAGAAATACCCAGCTTCTTTGGCGACAGGGATTACGGCTTCGTCCGGTGCCTTGGGCAATATCATTCCGCCCAGCATTGCCTTGATTCTGTATGGCGCAACCGTCAACGTTTCTATCCCCAAGCTGTTTGTAGCCAATATCCTGCCCGGCTTGTTGATGGCTCTGGCTTTCATGCTGACCCATATGCTGCTGACCAGAAAGCTGAAAGTGCCTAAAAGCGCAACGCGTTCCTATACCTCGCAAGAGATGGTCATGGTGGCTTTGAAGGCGATTCCGTCCTTGCTGATGCCTGTTGTGATTCTGGGCGGTATCTATGGTGGTGTGTTCACGCCTACCGAAGCCGCCGCCGTAGGTGTGGTATTCAGCCTGGTGTTGGGCGTGTGCTACCGCCAGTTCACTGTAGGCACTCTGTGGCAAGTCATGAAAAGCTCGGTAGAAACCTCTTCCATGGTGGGCATTATTCTGGGTGCAGCCGGTATTTTTGGCTGGATTCTGGCCTCGGCGCGTATCCCCATGCTGATGGTGACGGAACTGACGCCTTTGCTTGATACACAGTTCCTGTACCTGGCTTTGTTGGTGGTGTTTTTGCTGCTGGTTGGTTGCGTGATGGATGCTGCAGCCAGCATCGTGATCCTGGCACCGATTCTGGTTCCTATCGGCATTGCCTTGGGTGTGGATCCTATCCATTTGGGTGTGGTGTTCTGCGTCAATCTGGTGGTGGGTTTCTTTACCCCTCCCTTTGGCCTGAATCTGTTCACGACGGTCTCCGTGTCTGGCCAGCCTTACGAGGTGGTGGTGAGAGGGGTCATGCCCTTTGTCATTGCAGCCATCATCGTTCTGTTCATCCTGGCTTATGTGCCTGAGATCTCCCTGGTGCTGGTTCGTTTGATGGAGGCGTCAGCATGATGCGCAGTTCCCATAAGGATGAGCCAATCTCCAAATCTGAGAGCGCCGTGGACATGACGTCTCCCACTTCTATGGATCTGATTTATGCCAGTGCGGATGAACTGCAGCGTTTGTATCAAAGCAAAGTGGTGTCTCCTGTAGATGTGGCAAGGGCTACGCTGGATGCGGTAGATCGCTGGAACCCCATTGTGAATGCCTACTGTTATCTGGACCGTGCCTTGACCTTGCAAGAGGCTGCCGAGTCAGAAGCACGCTGGATGGCAGGCGCTGAACGCGGCCCTTTGGATGGCATTCCGTACGGAGTTAAAGATTTGCTTCTGGTTCGTGGCTTACCGACTGGCTATGGTTCAAGTGCAGCAAAGATGGCGGACGCTGCCCAGGATGACGCGCCTGCGGTGGCGCGGATGCGTGAGGTCGGGGCGGTACTGATCGGCAAAACGACGACCTCGGAGTTTGGCTGGAAGGGAACGGCGGACAGTCCCTTAACGGGAGTCACCCGTAATATCTGGGACTTCAGTCTGACCAGCGGAGGCAGCAGCGGCGGTGCGGCCACGGCGCTGGCAGCGGGGATGGGGACGCTGCAAATCGGTACGGATGGTGGCGGATCCACCCGGATTCCCGCCAGCTTTTGCGGTGTCACCGGCATGAAAGCTACCTTTGGGGGCGTACCTGCCTGGCCTGCCGGCCCGATGCTGACTTTATCCAATGTCGGTCCCATGGCCCGATCCGTGGCGGACCTGAAAGGCTTGCTGAACGTCATGATGCAGGCCGACCCACGTGACTGGAACTCGGTGCCCTTGCCGCGTCATGTGCGAGCTCCCTCTCTTACCTTGCAGGGCCTGCGTATCGGTTTGCATCTGGATGAGCAGTGCAGCCCCGAGGTCAGGGGCATCATCCAGGCGGCGGCCGACAAGCTGCAAGAGCAGGGGGCGCATATAGTGCCTACCGAGCTACCCCTGGCCGGTGCAAAAGAGCTGATTACAGCGCATTGGGAAGCTGGTACGGCCTGGTTGGTGAATCAAGTCTCTGCGGCACAGCGTCCTTTGGTGGACGAAGGTCTGCGCCAGGTTGCCAGTAAGGGCGAGAAGAACAGCTTGCCGGACTATTACCAAGCCCTGATTGGCCGACAAAAGCTGGGTGAAGCCATGCTTCGGCATTTTGCGCAGTTTGATCTGGTCCTGACGCCTACCGTTCCGATATTGCCGTTTGAGGCGGGCCGGGAAGCACCGTCTGACGCCGCTTCGCAGAATTGGCTGGATTGGAATCCCTATACCTATCCCTTCAATTTGACGCGGCAGCCTGCTATTTCCTTGCCAGCCGGTATCAGCGCCTCCGGTTTGCCCGTGGGGCTGCAACTGGTGGCGGGTTTATATCAGGATGAATGGCTGGTGGATGTTGCCCAACTGGTAGAGGATTGCTTGCAGGTGCGCAGGCCGCGGTTTTAACAATCGGGTGGTTTGTCCGGGGGATCGCAAACCACCTTGATTGTGCGGTGCCACCTCTCCTTGCGGGTGGCACTGTTTTTTTGCTTAGCGCTCTGGCAACCAGTCCAGGACCAGATTCATGGTCTTGGCAACGTGTTCCGTCATGGCTTCTCGAGCGGCGGTGCCATTGCGATCGGCCAGCGCGGCGATGATAGCCTCATGCTCCAGAATATTTTCTTCCATCAAACGCGGCGGCATTTTGGAGGCAAAACTTAAAGCGCTGGAGACGCTGTCGTTTTGCAGCTCCTGAATCAGCTCGTGCAGGCGCTCGTTGTGACTGGTGATCGTAATCAGGTCATGGAAAGAGCGGTTGTGTTGCAACCATTCTGACCCCTCCTCGCTGCGCACACGCGTTCGCAAGGTGCGGGCATAGTCGGACTGATGCTGCATCAGGACCTCCAGATCTGAGTCCTTGATCCAGTCCACCGCCAGTTGCGCTGCCAAGCCTTCCAGTTCGGCCCGAATCTGAAATGCCTCGCGGATTGATTTGGCAGAAGGAATAGCCACAATCGTGCGCCCGGTCTTGGTCAACGAGGTCACGCGGCGTGCCTCCAGAAAACGCAGGGCTTCCCGAACAGGGGTGCGGCTGGTCTGAAACTCCTCCGCAAGCTCGTATTGACTTAGCGAGTCGCCGGGCCGGTAGTGGCCGGACTGAATACGTCTCAGGATTTCGTCTGCGATTTCAGTTGAGGATCTCATGGGATACGTCTGGTGAGCTTGCTGCCAGCCGGGCGCGTAGGCACGCTCAATGTCGCGCAAGGCACCGGATGGCATGGGCTGGTTTTATGGTGCCCGAGCTATAGCAAAGGGGCTTGTCTCAGTAAGGGCGATTTGTTTTTCTTGACTGAAGATTATATACAGAATCCATTTTTAATGAATAAGGATCCCAATTTTTTAAAAGCCCCTGATAAGGCGGTATGGCACAGCTCTCCCAGTCCTTTACAATCGAACTATTGTTCACTTTGTGTAGAGAGCCTGCGCCATGACTGATGATCAACGCGCTTTGCAAGCCAGTATCCGTGCGGAATTGGGGATCACGGATCATTTCGATGCTCAGGAAGAAATCGAACGTCGCGTCCGCTTTCTAAGTGACTATCTGCTGCGTACCGGCTGCCGCAGCCTGGTCCTGGGGATCAGCGGGGGCGTGGACTCCCTGGCGGCTGGGTGTCTGTCTCAGCGAGCCGTAGAGCAGGCACGTCAGCAAGGCCATCAAGCGCAATTCATCGCCGTGCGTTTGCCTTACGGTGAGCAGGCTGACGAGATAGACGCCCAAGGTGGTTTGAAGGTTATCAATCCCGATCAGACCTTGGTTGTGAACGTGAAGCCCGCATCGGATGCCATGCTGGAGCAATTGCTGGCCTCCGGCCTGAAGTTCCGCGATGCTGCTCAACAGGATTTTCTGATGGGCAACATTAAAGCCCGTCAACGTATGGTGGCGCAGTACGCGATTGCTGGTGCGAACGGTGGCTTGGTGGTGGGTACAGACCACGCCGCTGAAGCCTTGATGGGCTTTTTCACCAAGTTTGGTGATGGCGCTGCTGACATTACGCCTTTAGCAGGTTTGAACAAACGCCGTGTGCGTGCCTTGGCGAGTGCGATGGGCGCTGCTGATGCCTTGGTGTTCAAAGTCCCCACTGCTGATCTGGAAAGCCTTAGCCCCTTGAAACCGGACGAAGACGCCTTTGGTGTCAGCTATGACCAGATTGATGATTTTCTGGAAGGCAAAGTGATTGATGATGAAGCCACGCAGATCATCATCAAAACCTTCCGTGCTTCAGCGCATAAACGTGCATTGCCGGTGGCGCCCTGAGCATGATTTGAGGGGATAAAGGCAGCCATAGCCGTTACGGCCTTGTCTAAAGAAGCCCCTGAATATAGAGAAACGCCCTGAGGCATCCAACCTAAGGGCGTTTTTTATTGCCCACAAAAAAAAGAAGTCGGGAGCTCTGCAAGAGCAGACTGAAGGCACCAGCACCAGCACCAGCACCAGCACCAGCACTCGCACGTGATGCCTGTTGCAGCTCTCAGGCGACTGAGGATCACAAGACTTGAACCCCTGTTGTAGATTTCAAGCTTTCGTGTGCAGCATTTAAGCTGCTTCACAGCAGCAGGAGTAGACTTGGCAAGACGCGGTGTGAGGTGCAGTTCATTAAGAGTCAGATTCGAGTCAGTCCAATCGAACCGACCGAGTCCTGATGCTGCTATCCAGCCCGCAATGATGAGTCTTGACCCTATGCAGATCGCGGGTGCCGCTTAGAGCCTGCTTCCACCTTAAAAAGTGTTATCAGCTTGTTGTAAGAAACGGGTATTCCTCGGGCTGTGATCATGCTATCGTCAAAAAACTTTCGGGCACCGACCCATGCCCAGACCAATAGACAAGAGGGTCTCCACCGTTTATGCAACCCGTCTTACCCGCATTCCTTATCGCTCGCTGGCTATTGCTGCTCTTGCTGGCCGCAGGCGTCTACTTTTTAAAGGGATTTCTGGTCCCTGTCCTCGCCGCGTTGATCATAGGCCTGGCCGGTTGGCCCTTATATAAACGGCTGGTTGTACGCTGCAATGGCCGCACCGCACTGGCGGCCACACTGGCCTTGCTGGTCGTCATCGTGGTCCTGGTCGTACCCTTGTCCCTGGCCTTGTCCTTTGCGATCCAGGAAGCCAGCAGCTTTATCACTTGGGCGCTGGCCGCCAACCGCTACGGCACGCCGACCCCGGAATGGATCAAAGCCATGCCCCTGATGGGCGAGCGTTTGACCGAGTACTGGCAAGTTTATTTAGGCGAACCCCACGCGTTGGGCGAACTGGTCGAGATGGTCAGCGGCCAGCATCTTGGCAATATCTACCGCATGGTCTTGTCCGCTACCGGCAACGTATTCCACTTGCTGTTGACCGTGCTGTTCATGCTGATCACGCTGTTCTTCATCTTTAAAGATGGTGACAGGCTGCTGGTGCAATTGGATATTGTTGGTGAGCGCATCCTGCCAGGCCGCTGGCAGCGTTTTTCTCGGGTTGTGCCTGCTACCGTTAACTCCACCGTTACCGGGATGGGCCTAATTGCCTTGGGTGAGGGCGTGGTTCTGGGCATTGCCTATTGGATTGCAGGGGTGCCTTCACCTGTGCTGCTGGGTGTGATTACCGGCTTCATGGCGCTGATCCCTGGTGGTGCTCCCCTGTCATTCACAATGGTGTCCTTGTATTTAATAGGCTCTGGTCACCTGGTGGCTGGAGTCAGCCTGTTCCTGTGGGGCGCGATCGAGCTGTTCATTGTTGATAAAACCCTCCGGCCGCGTTTGGTCGGTGGCCCGGTGAAACTGCCGTTCCTGCCTACGTTCTTTGGTTTGGTGGGCGGTGTGCAAACAATGGGCATCGTGGGCTTGTTTATCGGCCCGGTCCTGATGGCTTTGTTGGTCGCGATCTGGAGAGAGTGGATTCGTAACGGGCAGGCTGTGGCAGGGGACTAAGGACCCCGTACATAGAACAAAAAGATTGAGCAGGCTAGGACGGTGTACCTGGCCTGTTTTTTATTTGGAATTTAGGTTTGAGTATGACCAAAAGTAGTGTAGGTGCCTTCCCGCTGAGAACCTTCCCCCGTTAATGCTTAAGCAGTTGTGACAAAGCAGGCGGAAAACGGAGCTTCAGACGGACTTTAAGCGGGAATGTTTTCAGTGCCAGGCTAAATTTGAAAAAAATTGCTGTAGCACTTGCCAAAACCCCGAGGAATCTGCGTATAATAACAATCTTTCCTTCCAAGCCTGGATTCCCAGGTTGCCATACCTAGCCCGGGTGGTGAAATTGGTAGACGCAGGGGACTCAAAATCCCCCGCCGCAAGGCGTGCCGGTTCGATTCCGGCCCCGGGCACCATCACCGAATCAATAGACGTCAACCGACGTCTATTTTTTTGCCTGAAACCCTGTATTCACACGGGTTTCTGAGCTTTCACAGTCTACATAGGTCAACTGAAGTCTACCCACATCAAGCATTTGTTGTTGGTATAAATGTTGGTATATGCTGGTACAACCTCTACTCATAGAAGGATGTACCAACAGCTATGGCTCTCAGTGATACGCAGATACGCGCAGCAAAGCCTGCCGATAAACCATACAAGCTAACCGATGGCGAAGGCATGCACTTACTTGTTCATCCTAACGGCTCCAAGTATTGGCGACTTAGCTATAGATTTAACGGCAAACAAAAAACCCTAGCGCTGGGAGTCTATCCAGCTACCACACTTGCAGCTGCTCGGACTAAACGCGCCGATGCCAAACAACTATTGGCTGAAGGCGTAGATCCAAGTGAGCAAAAAAAACAAGAGCGATTTGAAGAGTGCAATGGCACTACCTTTGAGGATATTGCCAGAGCGTGGCACGCCAACAATAGAACATGGTCTGAATCTCACCGAGATAGGGTGCTGCAAAGCCTAGTAGCTGATATTTTTCCAGTTATCGGCAAAACAGAGATTAAAGATCTTAAAACACGCGACCTACTCGTACCCATTCGTGCTGTTGTAGACTCTGACCGCTTAGAGGTAGCCTCCCGCTTACAGCAGCGCATCACATCGATTATGCGTTTTGCTGTTCAAAGCGGCCTGATTGATTTCAATCCAGCACAAGATATCGCTGGTGCCGTTCCGACCAGTAAAGAAAAGCACCGCCCAGCCTTACCTTTTGAGCGCATACCAGAGCTTTTAGAAAGAATTAGCAGCTACAAAGGTAGAGTACTTACAACCCTTGCTGTTGAGCTCGCACTACGTGTTTTTGTACGTTCAAGTGAAATGCGATTTGCTCGTTGGAGCGAGATAGATTTTGAGCGAGCGCTTTGGACAATTCCCGCAGAACGAGAACCAATAGAAGGCATGCGCTTCTCTCACCGCGGCTCTAAAATGCGTACCCCCCACCTTGTGCCACTCAGCACTCAATCAATAACAATATTGAGACGCATTTACAACTGGACTGGTGATAAAGAGCTTATTTTCACAAATGACAATAACTCTAAGAAGGTCATGAGTGAAAATACGGTTAATAGCGCGTTACGGACAATGGGTTATGACACTAAAACAGAGGTCTGTGGCCACGGTTTTAGGACCATGGCCTGTAGTGCTCTGATTGAATCAAAACTGTGGTCTAGGGATGCCGTAGAACGGCAGATGAGCCACCAAGAGAGAAACTCTGTCCGAGCGGCATATATTCATAAGGCAGAACATTTAGATGAACGCAGACTGATGATGCAATGGTGGGCTGATTTTTTAGATGCGAACAGAGAAAAAGCCGTTAATCCGTTTGAATTTTCCCAGCAGGATCTTATGATCTCCACCAAAACAAGGCCATCACAGCACTAACTTAGCAGCTACAAACAGTGCAAGGGTGTAGGCGCAACAGCACCCACCATTGGTGATTCCCACTCTATTGTAAATAGCAAAATAATTCCCTTAATTTACAATCACTTAAAAATACAAATCATGGTAATACCATGAACAATACCATATTCAACTTAGTCGACTGAAAATGGCTTGTTCTGCCGGTGCATGCACTCTTCATCGGCGATTTGGTTGAACAAGCGCACTACCTTGTTTCATGGAGTCAGTGCTGCACCTAACTCCCATCAGATGACGACCTTTGCAAGATTCAGTGCCATATCACTCCTTCCAGACCTCTGCAGCCAGCGGCAATTCGTTAAGCTCGGTGCGGGCCTCACGCCAGCTGGGGTAATGCTCTTCAAGTATGGCGATGAAGCGATCACTGTGTGTGGGCTCGATCAAATGAGCCATTTCATGCACTATGACGTACTCCAGCAAATCCTTCGGTTTTTTCACCAGTTCCGTATTAAGGCGGATGTTTCCCGCTGCGTGATTGCAACTGCCCCACTTGGTTTTCATCCGTTGCAGGAAGTAGCCTGAGACTCTCACCTTGAGTTTATGCTCCCACTTTTGGATCAGTGGAGGTACGACTTCGTGCAGCAACGACTTGTGCCACTCATGCATCACCTCCGCCCGCTTCTCTGCGCTGCTATCTGGACGAACAATCAGGGTGATCCGTTTGTTGCTGAGGACAACGGTGGGCTTTACATCCTGGTAGTCCACCGCCATTAGGTAGCGACGCCCCCAAACGTAGTGGCTCTCACGCTCAACGAACTGGCGTGGTGTTTCCCGTGCCTGACATTCCAGTTTTCTCTGCTGGTCACGAATCCAGACCAATTTGGAGATCGCGTAGGCACGCGCTACTTCTAAGCGGGTGTTGGTTGGGGCGGCGAGAGTCACACGTCCATCAGGCGGATGAACGGTGAGGTGGACATTCTTGATGTCCTTCCTGGTCACCGCTATTGAAATCTCGCCCAGTTGGATTGTCTCGTTCATCAGTACCCCGATTGCTTCTTGATGATTTCGAAAACAGCCTGCGTCGCCACCCGATCCCGCGACATGATGGGAAACAGCGCATTGAGCACCTGCTTCTCACGGGTGTCATCCCCTTTCCAGCCTGCCGGTGCCTGCTCTCGCATCGCCTGATCGAGTTCGAGCGCGAGCATCGCCTTGCCATCGTCGTCAGTCGGACAAACGAAAGTTGCGGCCGGAATGCTGGCCAGATTGTTGAAGAGAGTGATCGCTTCCGGGTGACCGTTGAGCACGTGTGGATGGCTGCCCGTATTCTTTGCCGCCATCTTTTTTACCAACTCTTCGGCCTTCTGGAGAAATTTCTCGTAGGCAGCGGTGTCGTCGCGCTTTTGCTTTATCAGGTCTTCGAGGAGTTTGGATATCTCGTCGTAAAACTTCGGATCAGTCAGTTGATCCCGAATGATCGTCTTGCGGACGTTGTTGATGATGCCTTCAGCAATCGCATTCCTCGACAGCTTGCCCTTCTGGTTGAGCTTCTTGGCAATGGCGTCGTGAATGCCGGTTTCGATAATCAGCTCGGTCAGTGAGAGCGAGCTGAGATTTCCCAAATCTTCAGCAGGGTCTGCTTGGATGTAGGTGTTGATGAGGTGACGCATATCCGCCTCATAAGGCTTAATGTCCAACTCTTCGCCTGAATGCTTCTTGATCGCCGTGCGAGTGTCGCTGTAGAACTCGATCTCCTTTTCGAGTGCAGCAATATCAGCCGCTGAATATCCTGCGTCCTCCAGGTTCTGGGCAATTGCCGCATAGGCTCGCAGGAATGCGGCTGCTGACTTGTAGAACGAGATGCGCAACGGCTCGGTGTTCAGCAACGCTTCTGGATCGTTGGCATCACCGCAGAAGTAGTGGAGGTACTGCTCCATCTCGCGGGGCATGGCCACCGGCTCACACAAGTAGCGCAGTGCTTCCCGGGCAGCATCGAGCTGCGCCTTGCCTTCCTTCAGCCAGTTCTTCACGGTGACGTTGCCGTCATCGCCACCTTCGTCAATGTCCAGCTCGTCCGAGGTGTACACGGCGATGGAGTCCTGCACCTTCTCGAACAGCTCTTTGTAGTCGACGATGTGGCCATAGTCCTTGTCGTCGCCGTCGAGCCGGTTGGTGCGGCAGATAGCCTGGAACAAGTTGTGATCGCGCAGCTCGTTGTCGAGGTAGATGTAGGTGCAGGAAGGCGCATCGAAACCGGTCAGCAGTTTGCTCACCACGATTAGCAGCTTCAGATTGGCAGGCTCGTCGATGAAGCGCTGCTTGGTCTTGTCTTCGTAGTCCTTGGTGGTCTGATCTTTCTGCAGGACGTGCTGGGTGTAGGTGTCAAACTTGTAGCGCTCGTCGCTGTCGTTGGGAGCGCGCGAAATCGCGTTGTGGTTGGGCTCGTAGGACGTAATGATTCCGCAGTACTTGCCAAACGACGTGTTCTGAAACAAACGGAAGTAGTGGCAGGCGTCGTAGATGGAGGCGGCCACCAGAATGGCCGTGCCCCGATCATTGTTCAGACGCGGCTGGACGCCGAAGTCGTGGATGATGTCGGCGATGATGCGCTGCTTGCGCTCACCGGCACTCATCAGCTCTTCCATCGTCGCCCAACGTTTGCGCAGAACCGAACGCTGAAAGTTGTTCAGCCCCTTGGTTTTCTGGTCGAACCAAGCATCAATAGCTTTCTTTGACGTTAGGCGCTGAGGCACATCGCGCGCTTCGTACTTCAGGTCAAGCACAACCTTGTCGGCCACCGCTTCATCGAACTTGTAGGTGTGGATGTAGGTGCCGAAAACCTCGCGGGTGGTCTGCTTGTCTTTACGCAGCAGAGGCGTGCCGGTGAAACCGATGAAGATGGCGTTCTCCAGCCATCGCTTCATCTGCTTGTTCATGTCGCCGCCTTGCGTGCGGTGACATTCATCGACGAAGACGCAAACACGGCCTACCACCCTCGGAGGCTCGCCCTTCAGGTCGGTCGTATCAAACTTGTGGATCAGCGCACACATCAGGCGCGGCGTGGCTGCCCCTAGCTTTTCAACCAGTTCCGCGCGAGAGGTGATGCGCGGCGATGCCGCATCCTCGCCAATCACGCCTGCATTACGCATCACACCCACGATCTGCTTGTCCAGCTCATCACGGTCGGTGATGACCAGGACGCGGGCGTGCGGGTCAAATTCCAGCAGCCACTTGGCAATCAGCACCATCAGAATGCTCTTGCCGCTGCCTTGGGTGTGCCAGATCACACCGCCTTCCTGCTGCTTCACCCGCTCCTGGGCCGCTTTCACGCCGTGGTATTGATGGACGCGAGGCACCTTCTTTTGCCCGCCATCGAAGATGATGAAGTTGCGGATCAGATCCAGTAGGCGCACCTTGTCAAACATCTGCGCCAGTGGTTTATCTAGCAGCGCACCCTCTGCGAGTGGCTCTGATGTGGTGGCGCCTTTATCCTTGCGCTCCTTCCACTCAACGAAGAATTTTTCCGGCGTGCCCGTGGTGCCGTAGCGCAAACCCTGCGAGTCGCTGCCCGCCAGCACCAACTGCACCGTGCTGAAAAATCCCTTGTTGAAAATCTCTTCCTGGTTGGTGATGAGCTGACGAACACCGTCAGCCACCTCCACCGAACTGCGTTTCAACTCAATGACGGCGACCGCGATGCCATTGATGTAAACGACCAGATCGGGCCGCCGCTCGTAGCCGCCGCGCAAGGTGACCTCTTCGGCCAAGCCAAAGTCGTTGTTGCCGGGCGTTTCCCAATCGATGAGGTGTACGGTCTCATGCGCCTGCCCGGCTGCAATCTGTACAGGTACGCCATAGCGCAGCAGTTGGTAGGTGCGCAGATTGGCTTGATAGAGGGTGATGCCGGTGGAGTCGGCGGCGGTCAAGAGCTTTTGCAGCGCAGCGGAAATGTGCGCATCGGAATAACCACGCTTCTTGAGGTTGCTGCGCAAAAAATCTGCCTCGATGCAGCGGTTGTTGTCGCGTTTACTCCACTCACCTAGGTGATCGTAGCCAAGGCAGTCAGGGCGACTTGCATCGGTAAACAGAGCGGCAACACGGTTCTGCGTCTTGCGCTCAGATCGGGCTTGTTCAGTCATGGTACCAACCTCAAGGTGTTCTCCCAGTAGTCGCTTAGACACAAAATCATCTCTTGCTGATGGGAAAATGCCATATCGTCATTCCACCGGTCGCTCTCATAAATCAGGTCCATCTTGAGCGAATCCAACCGGCTCTTGTTGTTGTTAATAAAGCGCTGGCGCTTTTCGTTGAAGGGAAGATTTCCGTATTCTGAGTTCAAGCTTCGCGAGACCAGCGCGAGATTGCCGAAATAATCGAGCGCCTTGTCAACCCGGTTGTCGTCCCGTTCGGTTGGAGTCTGCGGAGAGATGTGTTCAACCGAGCTTTTGGCCGTGAGCCTGAATTTCTTCCAGCGCTCCGTTTGACGTTTCTTCTGAAACCACAAGACGAAATCGAGCTTGTAGAACCAGTAGTGAGCAAACTTCACACCGCTGGGCTCGGTAAGCTCCTCCGCATGAATGGCATCGCGCCGTTGCCATGGTTCCTTCATGAAGCTCAGCGAGCGCACGATCAAAATCTCGTTGGCATCTGAGCCGAGCATGTGGTTGTCGAGATGCCGCAAGTAAGCGAAATACCGCTCCGCATCCAACTCGGGATTTCGGTGCATGAAGTTGAGCAACGGCGTAACCCAATACTGCGTGGTGATCTCCTGTGAGTGATAAAGCATACTCTGCAGCAACGAAAAGCCCTGATGACTGTCGGACTCCCGCGAGCGGCTCATGTAGCGCTTCCCGCTGCTGGTGCTGACGCTGATGGCGCTGATCAGGTGAACCTCCTCTTCGCCCTGATCTACCCACTTGATGAGGTGCTCGTCGAAGATCACCCGCAGCCGCCAGAGTAAATCGATGAACGACCGGACGCTTTCCGTGCGATCCTCGGCAGGCTTAAAGAAATGCTCCTCGAACAGGGTGAGCAGCTCGCGGTCGAGGAGTCGCGGCAGGTCGGGCCGGCCACGTTTGAACAGCCAGATACGCAAGACATGTTGCAGAAAGAGGGGAAAACCGAACATGCCGCGCACCCAAGTCGGCTCTGTGGTCTCCGTCTCGGTCTCGCCTCCTCCGGCCTGCGCGTCGTCCGGTGCTCGCAGGATCTCCGCCAGAGTCAGTGCATGGTGGTGGTTCTGCTCCTGGATTCGCCTTGCCAGTAGCGCGCGCACCGCCGAGGCATCGGTTAGCTGGCCCCTTTCGTAACAGGCGGCTACTTCGCTGGCGAAACCCTTGAAATTGCCACTCAGGTTTCGCTCCACGAAGTTCTCCATGTCGGCGCAGGCGTCCCAGAGGACGGCATAGGGTCCTCGCTCGACCTCGTTGAGCGCATCCAGCATCCGTGCCTTGAGGATTTCATGGTGCTGTAGCTGCACACCCCGGTTGTTGATTACCTCGAACAGCTTGTTCAGGTCGGTTTCGCGGGGCACGGTGGTGATGACAAACTTCACTCGGCCAAAGACAAACTCCGTCAGCTCGCGGAGGTGCGCCTGAAGATTCGTAACGCCCGCCGGCAGCGGACGCTTTTCAAACACAGACCGCATCAAATCCAGCGCGATGCGCATCCGTTTGGTCGCTTCATCGTCCGGGACAGCTCGCCCCTGACCACCAAACACCATCGTCTCAAGGAAGCTATTCACTTCCGAGCGAATCGCGAAGCGCAGGCGCGGTTCGACCCGCTTGTCGTCCGTGGTGGTGGCAAGAAACGGCGTGAGCGCCTCGCGCCACGCGTGGCACAGCAGCCACAGGGTCGTGAAGCGTTGTTGGCCATCGATGAGATCGAAGTGCCGACCGCGCCCGCCCGACTGCTCCACAAGCAGGGTGCCGCCCAGAAAGAAAATCTCCTCGTCGCGTTCGTAGGCGTTCACGAGGTCGTTCAGGAGCGTGAGCACTTGGTCCTCGCCCCAGACATACAGTCGTTGGTAGATCGGGATATTGAAATGCCAGTCCGGGCTCTCCTTCACGATCGCCTCCAGACTGTAGAGCCGAGATTCGATCTTCATGCGGAACCTTCCTTCAGTTTCGTGTCGATCCATGTGTGCTTGCCGTTCAGGGACGTGACATCTATGCGCCCGTAGTAAGCGAGAACAGCCTGCTTGTAGATACCCTGCACCCCCTTGCCGGGCTCAATGGTCTCGTCAGAATATGTCTTGGCGTGGGTGTGATTGGCCTTCAGGTGGGCAATGACCTGCTCGGGCCGGTAGCCGCTGGCAATCACATCAAGCAGGTTCAGCGTGTCCTGTTTAAAGAAGTTCTGCGCCGCCTCGTAGCGGACCTGCTGCTTCTCGAGCCTGATTGCACCCAGCGCATGATCTAACCAGAGCGAGAACTCCCACAGCTTCTCGTCGTCGAACTGGTCGGCGAACATCACCGCCGCCAGCAGGAAGATTTCTCGCAGAAAGAGCGAATTGGCCATCACCAGCTTTTCGTAAACTTTACGAAAGCGCAGAACCTCCACCGAGTCGTTGGGATCCACCACCAGACGGCGGAGCAGTGCCGCATACTTGTCGGCATAGAGAAAGAAGCCAATGCCTTTATGTATCGGTTGTCGGATCGCGAAAGGCAAGTCCTCCGCCTTCGGGCTGAGTGAAATCCGGTTGGTGTGGATCTCGCCGTGACCGTCGCGCCGCAGCGTGAGGGCCGTGCCGAGCCGATTATGGCGCGAGCGGTAAAGCGGGATCGTCGCGGGGTCGCCTTCGCTTTTCCACGTGTGCTGCTGAAACTCCTCCATCAACGCGTCGTGCCCACCAAGGCTCATCCGTTGCCCCGTCCAATACCGGGCCCGCCATAGAAACTTGGCGAACAGGCTTTGTGCAAATTCCTGATCGTGCGACATGAGTGGCGTCCCTCGCTGGATGCCTTCCCAGCGCTGAGCACAAAGTGTTTGCAAGGCTTCCTTTCGCGCGACCGATTCCGCCTCCACCGCCCGCAGGTGATAGGCCTTGAGCAAGTCTGTGGCATGGAGCGGCACACCGCGGTTGTTCTGGGTGTCAAAGAAGGTGAAGGCCAAGTCCACCCGATCCACTGAAATGACGGTGAAAACGATCTGGTCGAAAATCCCGGAGTCTGGAATGCAAACGTGCTCACGCAGGACCTCGACGGCGGCACGTATGCGTCTTGCGGACTTGGGCGAGTAACTCAACGCGCAATGGGTGGGCAGGCTGTTCTTGAGTTGACAGTGCAACAAACACAGGGCCGTGATCCGCTGCTGCCCGTCAATGAGGAAACGCTTCTCCTTATCAGCGTGGCGGTGGATCAACACCGTGCCCATATAATAAGGGGGCTTGGGATCGGCCTCTTGCTGATAGGCGCTCAGGTCGTCGGCCAACTGCCGCACCTTGTCATCCTTCCAGACAAAGCCGCGCTGGTAGGTGTCCACCGCCAGCGGGAAGGCCGACTCATTGAAGAGACTGGCAAAGCTCAGAACTTCAACATGGACTGGAATGAACTGGCCCTCTGAAGTCATGCCAGCCTCGTCTTTCCGGTGAGCAGCTCCTGCATCATGGCATGTTTGATGTTGCGGGTTTTATCGCGGCTTGCCTCGAGCACTGACAGCTCAGAGTCCATTTCTGCCAGTGCCCGTCCAATTGCAGCTTGCTCAGGATATGGTGGAAATGAAAACTCAAGGGATTCAATGCTGCTCGGGCTTAGATTGTTAATGCTTGACCCTGCAAGCAAGTTAGTTACGTAGTCGCGATATCGCCCAGTTTGGAAAAGTGAAAAGACAAAAACAGGGTCGGCTATTGATGCATCTGTTCGGAAGCATCCCATAAAGGCTCCAAACGTGTAATCAAATCCGTCGTCAATCGAAAATAGCCCGGCTTTGCCGACAAGCGCTTTGCTGCCATTGGCCATACAAATCAAGATGTCATTCTTTTGAAGAATTTGAGTTTGAGAGACCCTCTTGTCATTGACAAACTGAACATCACTAGTCACAACAAAAGCATTCTGAACATTGTTGGAGCGCAGAAGTCGCTTTGTAAATGCTGTATCGTGAGGGGATAAATCATCGTCGCCACGATAACTAACGCCGCGCAAACAACTTCCAGCGTGTTCCAGTTTTTTCGCTTCCCACTCACCGTCAAACCCAGGCAACCTAGCCTTGCCAGTGAGCAGTTGCTGCATGGCAGCCTGCTTCAAATCGCGCTTCTTGTCGATGACTTGGTCTAGGGTAGCGAGCAACGCATCGACATCGCTCAAAACGCTTGAAATATTGCGTTGCTCTTCAATTGGTGGCAATGGAAGACCGTAAGCCTTGAGCGCAGGCATCTCTACGCCAGTTTGGCCAGACGATCTTCTTGACAGAGAGTCAATCAGTTGAAACAGCTTCTCTTGCCTGAGAACATTAAATAGATAGTCGCGAGAGATGCGCTCACAGGGTATGGCTTTTATCAAAGCCACGTTGTAAGCACCTTCAATTCCACGCAGAATCTGAAAAATTGGCGGACCGTACCTTCCGATCATAATATCGTCAGTGCTGCAGGTCTTTCTCGCCAAGGCTGCCGGAATATATGAGGCGTAGGCGTCTGTCTTGTAGTCTCGAATTTGAATCAGTCGAACATACCCAGTCGCAGGAGAAAACTTAAATGTTGATCTTGGAGGCTGCGAGCCTCCGGAAAACTTCGCAACTTCGCCGATAGTTGCAGCCTCCCAATCAAAAGGGATGACGCCAATATCTGTTGTCTTGTATCCAGGCTTCAATTCCATACCGCCCCCATCTTTTTCAGGTGCTCATCGACCCGCGCTGAGAGTGTTGCGAGCTCTTTGGTCAGCGTCGGCAGCGGTGTGGCATAGCGTTCTGCGAGTTGGCGGATGCGACTGGTGAGGGTTTGAGAAACCCGATCCAGCTCGCCTTGCACGGCATCGGCCAAGGTCGCCAGCCATTTGTCGTCCACAACAAGCTGCTTGATCTCGTCCTCGGTCAGCTTGGGGTACTTGGCATCCAGCTTGGCCTCAAGGTCATCCTGCGCCGCCTTCAACTTGGCTTTGATGTCGGTCTGCTTGTCGAGCAGGGAGGCGTAGTCCTGCAGCGCTTTGCGCTCGTCAGCGTAGTCGGGATCTTTGCCAATCTCCTTCAGGCGGGCTTTGACAGCCTTTGCGGTGATTTTCTGCTTGTCGCCTTCGCCTTCAATGACCTCGGCTAGCAGCCCTTCTTCGCCGCTGTTCTCTTCCATCATCTCCTGAAGTTGTTGCTCGACATCGGCCAGCTTGGCCTCCAGCGCTTCAATGGCGTCGCGCTCAACGGTGAAGTAACGGGCGATCAGAATTGGCGCGGGGATCAGGTCGGATTTGAAGCGGCGCTTGCCTTTTGTGTAATCAAAGGGTTCTTTTGGCCACACCAATTTACCATTTCCGTCTTTGATTTTGACCACTTCACGCGGCTGCGCACCTGCCTGCCAACCAGCGTCGGCGATCAGGTAGCAGTCGTCTTGCATCGTCTCGGCCCAGTAGTCCATGAGATGTTGGTACACGTCATAGGCATTGACGAGAGGCGTCGGCTTGAATCGGGCAAGCAAATCCTCGGACAGTGCCTCGATCAGTTGCTTTGGGTGGCCGTTTTTCGCAAAGCCCTTTAGCTGCGGCGTGCTGGCCTGCTTCCAGTCAGCAAAGACCTGGGTGGCTGCCTGATTGAATGCAGTGAACTCAGGATGCGCAAAGATGGTGGTCTTCACCTCGGCGATGGGCAGTTTCAACTGTGCATAACCAGCGCGCCCGGCTGACTCGAACAGGGCATTGCGCACACCGGGGATCACCTTCCAATAGTCGCTCAACGCATCCAGGTCACGCTCTGGAATCCCACCACGCAAGTGGCCATCGATGTCCTGGATGTCTTCAGGTTCGGTGCTGTCGATGTAGCGTGGCAGGTTGAGGTTGTAGTCGTTCTTGGGATCTGCGATCTCGGTCAGCGGCACCATGCGCGAGTAGCGTGGCAACTCTGCCAACTTGGTGAAGGCATCGACGATCTTGTGAATGTCCTGCTCACGCAGGCGGTTCTTGGCACCGTCCTTGATGAAGCCCTTGGAGGCGTCGATCATGAAGATGCCTTTGCGTGCAGAAGCGTTTTCCTTGTCCAACACCAGGATGCAGGCGGGAATGCCTGTGCCGTAGAACAGGTTGCCTGGCAGGCCGATGATTCCTTTGAGGATGCCCGACCGCACCAGCTTCTCGCGGATGACAGCCTCGGCATTGCCCCGGAAAAGAACACCGTGAGGGAGAATGCAGGCGCCTTTGCCGGTGCTCTTCATTGAGCGAATGATGTGCAGCAGGTAAGCGTAGTCGCCTTGCTTTTTCGGCGGTTCGCCCCAAGCAAATCGCTGGTGCGCATCGCTGGCAGGGGCCAGGCCGGTGCTCCAGGTCTTGTCTGAAAACGGCGGATTGGCGACGACGTAGTCATAGGTACGCAGCGACTCGCCATCCTTGAACTTCGGCGAGGCCAGCGTGTTGCCCTGCAGTATGTTGGCGGTCGGAAAGTCGTGCAGGATCATGTTCATACGGGCAAGACCAGCAGTGGTCACGTCCATTTCCTGCCCTTCCAACGTGATGTGCTTGCCAGCCTCGGCGGCCACCTTGAGCAGCAAGGAGCCAGAGCCGCAGGTGGGGTCATACGCGGTGGTCGAGGCCACTGCATTGGCAGGGGAGATGCCCACGACCTTGGCCATGATGCGACTGACCTCGGATGGCGTATAGAACTGGCCTTTGCTCTTGCCGCTCTGCGAGGCAAAGTGCCGCATCAGGTATTCGTAGGCATCGCCCAGAATGTCGTCGTTCTCGGCTCGGTTCTTCGAGAAATCCAACTCGGGCTTTTGGAAGATGCCGATCAGGTTGCTGAGGCGATCCACCATCGCCTGACCTTCACCGAGCTTGTTCGGGTCATTGAAGTCAGGGAAGTCGCTGCGTGCAAGACGGGTGTTGGCGTCGATCAGGGGCTGAATGACCTGTGTGTTGATCTTGTCGCCAATATCGCTTTTGCCCTTGAGGGCAACCATGTCCTTGAAGCTGGCTCCGGGCGGAATGGTGACAGGCGGGGCAAAGTCATCAGAGTCCCCGTACTTGTCCGAGACGTACTTGATGAACAGCATGAACAGGACGTAGTCCTTGTATTGGCTGGCATCCATGCCGCCGCGCAGTTCATCGCAAGATGCCCAGAGCGATGAGTAGAGGTCTGATTTTTTGATGGCCATTTGTGATTCTATTTCCGTGTTGTGCTTGTCGCCGCGGCGCGGTAACCGGGCGCGAGCTTTGCGTTTTCGACGTCTGAGCTGTCACCGATTTTGCAGTCGATCAACTCCGCAAGGTCAATAACTGCTAATTATCCAAGGACGCGTTCGCTCAATTACTTCTGAATAGTTTTTTCGCGAGGCTTAATCACCCCTGCATATTTGTAGAGCGTAGTGCGAGAGACTCCGTATCGGCGCGCGACCTCCGAGACTTGAATGTCAGGATCACGCAAAAGGGCTTTAATCTCCCGCACTTGTTTCTCCCCCAGTTTTGGTTTACGACCACCGGAGCGACCTCGGGCACGCGCTGCCGCCAATCCGGCTTGCGTCCGCTCACGGATCAAGCCACGCTCGAATTCGGCTAACGCCGCGAAAACGTGAAAAATCAACTTGCCCGCCGCGCTGCCGGTTTCGATCTTTTCCGTCAAACTTTCAAACCCGACGCCACGTTGCTCAAGATCGTTCACGATATGTACAAGGTCGGGTAGGCTGCGCCCAAGTCGATCCAACCGCCATACCACTAGGGTATCTCCTGCCCGAAGTGCCTTGCGACACTGCTCAAGCTCTGGCCGTGTCGTGTTCTTGCCGCTAGCCGCTTCTTCGTAGATAACGCCGCATCCGGCCTGCTGAAGCGCGTCGCGCTGCAGGTCTAGGTGCTGATCGTCGGTCGATACGCGAGCGTACCCTATACGTTGATTCATGGACGCAACCAGGACATTGAAAACTTGACGGATATGTTAACACTTACGAGCGATTCTCACGACGAAAAATTGCGATACTTTCATCTGTTCAGAAAACCACCGTTTTCTGAACACTAGAAAAACCTTCTTTCACTTTTGAGTAAGCCATAGCAATTTATTCCCTGCACTACACCGTTTAAAACAACAGACAAAACACTGTATTCAAGAAATTTTCAGACATATATCACCTTGATGAGAGCGAGCAACAGCTTGCTCATGTATGCCGTTTACCTACATCAAGGATTCTCTATGTCTGAATCGTTCACTACCGATGGGCAACGTGCTCATCGCGCCAAGCCGCCTATCCGCTGCCCAGCCTGCGGCTCTTCTTCTATTCATACTAAAAACCACGCTCAAAAACTCGGTGCGATTCAGTAGGCGTAAAGGGTTGTTTCAGCGAGAAGGACCTTGGCCTGCGCGTGCCAATGATGAGGCTCGAACACAGGTAGCCGTTAGGGACGACCGTTTCCTCCGCGTCTGGGGTACCGGTGGCGGTGAAGCGTCTACCTTTAAGTCCTCTTTGCTCCCGTAGAACAAAGGTTGGGTAGATGCTTCTATGGCTGACGCTATCGCCCCGTTATTGAAACGCGCTGGACATCTCTTGGTATGCGGCTTCTAGTAGCATTTACCAATGTTTCAGTGGAGGGGGGCCGTTGGGGGCGCCGCGCCAAAGTTTCTTGCTTCATCGCATATAGCGTTGAGAAGTGAGGGTCTGCTTTGCCAGACTCTGCGTGCTGCACAGCAGTACGGCTTAACACCGCCCGTTCGGCAAGTTGCCGTATGACAAAAGCAATGTTAAAAAAATTAGTAAAATCAATAGCCTAGTGATATGCACTTCCCCAGGCTGCTCTAAGTCAGTATCCCTTGCAACATCCGTTGCCTCTTCCGGCGCATGATTGCCCGCTCGCACTGGCCAAATAATTGGGCCGTCATTTGACGGCGAAGTCCAACACTGCGTTTGTAACTTCATGAAAACCGTTGTATCGTGAGGATTCATTCGAGACCGCCTAGGCTAGGATAGTCCCATCTAAACTTAAGATATTTTCTATTGACTAGAGATTTTTGATAGAAATATTAGAACTCTTTGCAAAGAATAATCAGCTGAACATGGACAACATGACTGAGGGCCTATTGGCCAATTTGGACCAGGTCGGGGGCTGGGCAATTGAAGGCTTGCGGCTGTTCGCGGCCTATATGCCTCACGTTCTAGGTGTTTTAGCCCTTCTCTCCGTCCTTTTCTTCATTCGAGGCCTATGGTACCGGGCTCGCCTAGGAGGCGTGCTGAGGAAACTGCGCAAGATGGACGCCAAAGCTAACCGCGAGGCCATACAGAACATCTTTCCCTCCAAACGCCTTCGTCACCTATGGCAGGAATACAATCAAACCCTTCATGCTCAATATGAGGAGCAAGACGGCCAGCTCCATGTGGCGGTCATACGCTCCACCATCCCCGCCGAGATGTACTTTAATGACCAGTATGTCGTCGATAGTCATTTAGGAATCGAGTTTTTTAAGCATTTACCGGGCATTTTCACAGGGCTGGGCATTGTTGCCACCTTCGGGGGCATCATTGATGGTTTGAAGCAGTTCCAAGTCAGCGAAGACACCGCTGTGGTCCGGAATAGCCTTGAAATCCTCATGCAGTCGGTGGGACACGCCTTCCTTGTTTCAGCGTGCGCCATTGCACTGGCGATGCTTTTTACCCTTCTGGAAAAGCTCCTTCTCGCGTCTCTCTATAGAAAAACCGAAGACATCTCCCAAGCTATCGACACACACTTCAAGTCAGGCGCTGGCGAAGAGTACCTGTCCAGATTAGTAGATGCCTCGGAGGCTTCGGCCAGCCAAGCAAAGATTCTCAAAGACTCCCTGGTGAGCGACCTGAAGCAGGTACTTCAAGAGCTCACTCAATCCCAGATTGACGCCGGGATGGCCTTACATACCCAACAGCTTGCAGCAGCAAAGGAAGGCAACAAAACCTTGGGCGAGGTGATTTCTTCCAGCATTGAGCAAAGTCTGAAAACGCCTTTGGATGAAATTGCCACCTCAGTTAAAAGCGCTTCTGGAGACCAAAGCAAAGCCGCCATCGACATGCTCAACGATGTCATGGTTCACTTCAGTCAACGGCTGAACGACCTTTTTGGCGGACAGATTAGCGGCATCAACGAACTAAATAAGGAAACGGCGAAAAGCATGCAAGACGCCGTAACCGCACTCAACACACTTCTTGGAAAGGTCGAAGATAGTGGAAAACGCGCCACGGAAGAAATGGCACTGAAGATGGCCTCCTCGATTCAGGCGATGGAGGAAAGGCAAGCCAGCATCAATGCGCAGACGCAAGACTTTGTTGACCAAATTCGCAAGCTGGTCGAAAGCTCGCAATCAGAAACGCAACAAAAGCTTCAAGGTACCCTGGAATCTGTCGGGCAACAGATGACAACCATCTTAGAGACGCTCAATACGTCCCAGGCCCAAGTCTTCGCCCAGAATCAGGCCCGAGAGCAAGCGATGGCCGACCGTGCCTCCAACGCTGTCAGCCAGATGTCTGGCAGCGTTGAGACTGCTATCCAAGAAATCAGCGCCGCATCGAAAGCCATGACTGAAAGCGTCTCCGCGCTTTCCTCTGCAACAAGCTCGTCGGTCGAGAAGATGAACGCAGGCGCGGAACGCCTCGGGATAGCGGCTTCGTCGTTCGCTAACGCAGGCGAGCGCGTCGCCGAGGTCATGACTCAAACCACCTCGATTGGAAATAAGCTGACGGAAGTGTCCAGCTCGCTTTCTACGAGCTCGACCTCGCTGCATGAGGCGCTTGGCGACTACAGAACACAACGAGAAGCCCTTGCGCATGTCTTGGCTGAGGTCAGAGAGATGATTGGGCTTGCTGGCAAGGAAGCTAGTATCACTGCAGATGCTCTACAACGCATTGAGGTTTCGACAACTAAGCTCGGCTTAGCTCAAAAAGCGGCAGACGAATATTTGGATGGGGTCAGCCTAGTTCTGGAACAATCTTCGGATTCTTTCAGGGACGCCGTGGTAAACACGCTCTCAAAGGTGAACTACGAATTCCATGAAAAATTGAGTTCTGCCGTTGGCCTACTTGCGACCGCTGTTCAAGAGCTCGAAGGTAGCCTTGGCACGATTGCAGCTCCTGATAAGCGATAAGCATGATTGGGGCAAAAATCATCGTAAAGCGAGGGGGACGGGAAGAGGCGGAAAAACCCTTCTGGATTTCGTTCGCTGACCTCATGAGCGCTCTGGTGGTGCTGTTCTTAGTGGTCATGGGCGTTGCCCTACTGTCGGTGACGCAAACCGTCACCGACATTCAGACCGAAGAAGAGATTCACAGCAACAATATTCAAACAATACTCGACCGTTTTGAATCTGCCGCAGCATCCTACGAGGGTATTACTATCCACAGGGACCGTCATGCCATCGACTTTGGACAAAGGGCACAATTCGCTTTCGGTACGTGGCGACTCAACACTCAGCAAGAGTCTGTACTTCGGCAGTTTGTCCCTGAAATTCTCGCAATCGCTAATGATGAGCTGGGAAAAAACATTCTAAAGCGGGTTGTCATCGAAGGCTATACCGACAAAACAGGCTCCTACCTCACTAACCTGAACCTCAGTCTACAGCGAAGTCAAAAGGTGCTGTGCGCCATGTTTGCTACCTCTGGACCAAATTTGCTGGATGACTCCCAGAAAGCAGATGTGCGTAACTTGTTTTTCGTTGGGGGTTACTCTTTCAATGCCGCGAAGGAAAGCGACGAAGAAAGTCGGCGCGTCGAGATGCGCCTCGAGTTTAGGGGGGTGAAGGAGGAACCCCGTCATACGCCAATAAATATCGATGACAATTTTGGAGAGTGTGCTCTGCGATGAATAGCGCCCTTCAGCATCTGGCTAACAAACTCTCTCGAAGTTTTGACCTGTCTGCCAGTTTGACGAGGAGAGAGGGTGGTCTTGATAAACACTTGGCTACGCTACAGCAGCACGTCAAAGCCGGCTCAAGCCCGTACGAGCCAGAAGACCTTCAAGCCAAAGCGGTACGTCGTTTTTGGGAAACGACTCGACTTGACACGCTTAAAGAAGCCAGGCTCGTATCCTTCGGCATGTGCTTACCCAGCCACCCAGGCGGCCCCTGCCTTCTTGAGGATTCAAAACGGTTTGATGCGGCGCTCAGCAGCGACACCGGCGTTGACCAATGGGTCAAGGAGCCTAAATGGTTTCGCCGCTGCTACCAAGGTTTAGTCCGCAGCTACTTTAGCTATGACGACCGGAAGGGGAAAGTGGCGCCCGATGAAGGCCGCAAAAACTGGAAGAAACTGCGTGAGTATCTGCACGATAGGTCTTCAAATATCATCGACCCTGTGCGAATCAACCCCGACTGGGCCATCACTGCCGTTGAAAATAAAGGCTTATTTTCAGAGAACCCCTGTTTGCCATATGCCAAGACGGCGCTATCGGGGGATATGTCTACCATTAACCGTATCCGAGAACTGCTGGGGATTACGGACGACTCTTGGTTCACCAACGAGCTCGTACTCTCCCAAGTCCGTCACGCGGTGGCTTTGCCGTATGAGGAATTTAAGGCGCAAGCCCCTAATCTACTGACTATGCTGGCGAGTCTGGCACGACACGGAACCAAGGTTCGAAATCGAGGCTTAACGCTCATCCTTGACTCCTATGCCCAAAACGGCTCACCTGCCATCTTCGAACAACTGCGAGACGTGTCCGTGGAGTGGTGGGGAAATCCATGGCTTCCATCGACGGCAGCCCAGTGGGGAGGCGTGTCACCGCAAGCCAGAGAGATGATTTCGGAGTGGCTTCGAGGCGAGTTTATTGAGACATTCTTCACCAAACTTGCAGAGGATGGCATTGGAGACCGCAGGAGGGCTAACTTCTGGCTACGCTACGTAAAATCCATGACGAATGTGCAATTCGCCTTTGGGCCTCGTGCTCTGAATTCGCCTAGTCGAGACTTCGCAGTGTTGTTGGACAAAATGAAAGGTTTGTACACGGAGTTAAAAGACTCTGGCAGTGCGAACAACGCATTCATCATGACGCTGGGGAATCTAGTCGCTGTCGAGTTTAGTGACACAGGACACGCGTTTTATGGGTATCAGAAAGGAGCCCTGCCATTTGTCTTTGATTCGTCCGAGCCGTTGCGCCTTTCTGCTAGAGCGGTTAACACGCTAAAAAACACAGACCAAAGTGTTATTAGGCTACTGCACAAAGACAATATTCACGGATGGAACAGATGGGAGGATATGTACGATGCGACCCTCAGAGAAAGCTTTGGCATTCTTCCAGATGATGCGCTACCGCGCGGGCATCTCGTGACCTCGCCCGCCCGGGCAGCGTCCGACACTTCCCGGTCAGAACCCGTTTCACACATCTCCTCACCCACAGAGTCCTCGCGAAATTCACTAATCGCCAAATATGGCAGTTTTTCCGGTTACAAACTTCAATCACTATCGAAGAGCAGAGGATTCGATATCGCAGACCTTCGAGCGAAGGGAGGCAATATTTGGGCATATACACAGAGTAATGACCCCGAATTAATCCAACTCTTTAAATCTTGGAGGTTCCAGTACAAGGCTGGAAAAGGCTGGTGGAAGTAAGGTAAACCATGGTATTCAAGCTCTTTAAGAAAAAGAATTCCTCCTCCTCGATAGCTTGGCAGCGCACCCTCTCTGCAAGCGGCGTCGTCGTCCATCAATCCCAGGGGGCAATGCGCTTGGATTCTGCGCTACTTGCCGGCTACCTGGCACAACTCGTCGATGATGGCCTTGCCCTAGAGTCAGAGCAGGAAGTGACGATTCCTTGGGACGCTATCTTTACGGCGCTCCAACGCCCGGACTATGAGGACTTAATCAGCGTATTAGCGCTCCCTTCACTGACCACCATGCGTCCGGTCTTGCAAAGTCGCAACGCCCTCACAGACGAGAATTTTTCTATTATGCTAGCGGGATGGCAGGATGAAAGCGGGCGCACCGTCGACAGCAAGCTGGTTGGCCCGCTTTTGTCTCGCCCAGGGACTGATGAGCTCATGCGCCCCGAGCATTGGCCGCTCCTCAAGGAGGTCATCGCCTTTTCTAAGCGCCCGCCTGAGGCTCGTCACGACTTAGAGCACCGACAAGCCTGGGGGAAAATTCGAGCGCTCGCGCTCGAAGCCAATGCGCGTCTGGATGACTTTCTTCGCCGCACGGTGGTGCTCACTCCTGAGCGGCTGGATATCGGACTTCGAAAAATTGCCATCGCCGAAGACCAGGTCATTGAAATCAGCCCATCCTTCGAAGGGGCACCCGAAGGATGGCTCGAACGCTTTGATGCGCTCCGGAGCATTCCTGACCGCTACGATATTCCAACACCTGACGGCATCGTCCAGGTTCTGATTGTCCCTCAAGTCAAAACCGTTCTTCAAGAGGTCAAACGGTTACCGCATCGACGTGTCGCAGGGTCGCGAGCCCAAGCTTTTTCGCTGAACCCCTATGCCACCCTTGGGGAGGACGCTAAGGCGGTCATTGACGAAGAACAATTTGAGCAAGCCAGAGAAGCAGCAGGCATTCAATTTGACCGGTTCACCCCCGTCATCGAGCGAGACGCGAGTGGCTACCCCCGGAAAATTAGCCTATTAATTGAATCGGCGAACGCCTCCGGACTGAGTTTCTCAGAAAGCATCGAGTTCGATGACACCGAACTTTCTGAGTTTATTGCTCGGATGGAATCCGCATTTAAGAAGAATTTTCAATTGCTCGGCTGGCGAGGCTTCGACCTGGAGCTGCTTGGCGAAACGCCGGACTATCTTGCTGAATTAAAAGCGGCTTTGACGCAACGCCAACAGGACAATGCATTGGTTAGGTACGAACAGGTACATGACCTAAGTGCTTACTCCTCCCGTATCGAAGGTATTGGGTTCGAAGAGCCCTACTACTCCCCCTACATCACCAAGAAGGGCAATGGTGATTGGGTTCCCGAGAACATTCAGGTTCTCATCGCCTCGAATCCTGATGGTCCACAGAGCGCTTTGGAAGGGATTCCCGTTACCGAGGAAGTCCTTGAGACGCTTCGTGAGGCGGTAGCGCAAGCTCAAGCCGAAGGGAAGGCCTCCGTCAAAATTGAAGGGCTTTCCAACGACATTCCTCTGGACCAAGCGAAGGATATCGTCAATTCTATTGACGGCGCGTTAAGAGATGTCCAGCAAGGTAAAGACCCGACGACCCGGGAAAAGGCCACAGCCCCAAAAGCACCGCCTCGCAAAACACTCATCCTACGACCTAATATCGAAACGGTAGACTACGAAGAAAGTCGACGAGAAGCCTTGCTCGCCCTGCCTTCGGCGGCAGACATACCAAACGCGCTCAACCCGGAATTTTCGTTACTGCCACACCAGGAGCAAGGCCTGGCATGGCTGCAGCATCTGTATAAGTCCCGAGTCGAGCGTGAAGTCAGAGGGGCCATCCTGGCTGATGACATGGGGCTCGGGAAAACGTTCCAGCTGCTATCGCTGATGGCGTGGCTGGTTGAACGAAACCCAAGCGTCGCTCCTATGCTCGTTGTGGCTCCTGTATCGTTACTGGAAAACTGGGCAGAAGAAGCTGGAAAGTTCATTCGGCCTGGAGTCTTGCCCCTTCTGACCGCCTACGGTGATGCGCTGGCCGGCCTGCGCGTGCCGCGAGCAGACATTGAAGAGCGGCTCAAAACAGAAGATGGACTTGTTCGATTTCTCAAGCCAGGCTGGATTGGTTCTGCCAAAGTGGTCTTGACCACCTATGAAACCCTCCGTGATTTAGAGTTTTCATTTGCGGCAGAACATTGGTCCGTGATGGTCTGTGATGAAGCGCAACGCATCAAGAATCCTGCTGCCATGGTGACGCGCGCTGCAAAAAAGCAGAACGTGGATTTCAAAATTGCTTGTACCGGTACGCCCGTCGAAAATAGCTTGGTCGATTTGTGGTGTCTTTTTGACTTCGTGCAACCTGGGCTGCTCGGCGCGCTCAATGACTTCGGCACTCGCTACACCAAGCCAATCGAAGCCAAGACTGACGAAGAACGGGCTCGTGTTGAAGAGCTTAGGCTCCGAATTAAGCCGCAAATCCTACGCCGAACGAAAGCCGAAGTCGCAAAAGACCTCCCTCAAAAAATCATTGTCGAGGCGTGTCGTCACCTGGCGCTATCTTTTGAGCAACGCAAGCTCTACGCCTCAGCCATCGAAAGCTTTAAATCAAGAAAGGACCCTGGTGCTATTTCTCCTTTCAAGAACATGTTGGGGCTGTTGCACTACTTGAGGCTAATCTGCACGGACCCTCGTCGATACGGATTAACCGCGCCGAACCCGGAACCTGTGAAGCAATACCGGGAAAAATCCCCAAAGCTGGATTGGCTGCTCGAGCAGCTGAAAGTCATTCAGGAAAAAGACGAAAAAGTCATCATTTTCTGCGAATTTCGTAACATCCAGCGGCTGCTGAGGCATTACATCGAAGAACAGTTCAACATTTCTCCGCCCATAATAAATGGTGACACGAGCGCGACCGCCGGTCATGCGGATAGCCGCCAGCGTCAGATTAAGAAATTTCAGGAAGCGGCCGGATTTGGTGCCATCATTCTGTCGCCTGTCGCCGTAGGCTTTGGCGTAAACATACAGGCAGCGAATCACGTTATCCACTACACCCGCACGTGGAACCCCGCTAAGGAGGACCAGGCGACAGACCGAGCCTACCGCATTGGCCAGAAGAAAGACGTGTACGTCTACTACCCCGTCGTTAAGGCAGACGACTTTGCAACGTTTGACGTCAAGCTGGACCAACTCCTGACACGCAAACGCGAACTCGCTGACGACATGCTCAATGGCTCGGGAGACATTCGACCTGGTGATTTCAACGTGGAGGACGTAGTCCCGCCGTCTGACAGAGACTCCCTCAACGAGCGTATCACTCTAAGCCATGCGCTCAGCATGGAGCCTCGTCACTTCGAAGGGCTCGTAGCCATTCTTTGGGGAAAACAAGGATATGCGTGCTATTGCACGCCCCAGTCTAGAGACCAAGGCGTAGATGTAGTAGGTACACGAGCCCAAGAGGGGGTACTCATCCAAGCTAAAACGTCGAGTACAGATGGTAAGAGGCTAGGCTGGGATGCAGTCAAAGAAGTCGTTGCCGGTGCTGCATTCTATCAACGGAAGCACCAGAACGTTGACTTCCAAAAGGTTTGCATCACCAACCAATTCTTCAATAGTCAAGCGCACGAGCAAGCTGCGTTCAACGAGGTTCTACTTATAGACCAAACTGGATTGGCGGCCTTGCTGTCGCAACATCCTGCGACGATGCTCGAGCTCGACCAAACTCTTTATACCGAATGGGGAAGCTTCTCTGAAGCGAACTGAAATCCAAAATATTTTGCGGTGGGTTTGAAGACAAAAAACTATCTGAGCTGTCCCCTTATGTGCTGTTGGCAACCGCTTGCGATGGCACTCTGGCGACCACCGCACAGTTCACTGCCGTGCGGGTCGTCTGTAACAACACCCTAGCCGTCGCCATTGATGACAGCCGAGGCTCGGTGAAGGTGCCGCACAGCACCTCCTTCGATGCAGAGGCCGTCAAACGTCAGTTGGGTATCTCGGTATCCAGTTGGGACACTTTCATGTACCGCATGAAGCTGCTCAGTGAACGTACGGTGAAGCACACAGAAGCAGAGAATTTCTTCCGGCAACTGTTTGCTGATCCGCGTCAGGACATTGCCACTCAGCCCAACGAGCGGGCGATGTCCAAGGCGCTGGACATCTACAACGGTCGCGGCCGGGGTGCAGAACTGGGCTCATCCAAGCAGACGGTGCTTGGCCTGCTCAATTCCGTGACCGAGTTCGTTGACCATGAACGACGCGCCCGCAATACCGACTACCGGTTGGATTCGGCCTGGTTCGGTCAGGGGGCGGTCCTAAAACAGAAGGCGCTGGATCGCTCTTTGGCGATGCTGACATGACACACAATCTCTTTCGACCACGACGGCATAAGGCCCGGCAGCTTGATTGCGCCGGGCCTTATGCCTTTTATGGAGTTTATTCATGAATACTGCTATTCAAGCTCAATCACAATCTCATCGGCCCGCCCTGCGGCTGGTCAAGACCAATACCCTTTCCCGCGACGAATGGCTGGAAGTCCGCAAACATGGCATCGGCAGTTCCGATGCCGCTGCCGCTGTCGGCCTGAATCCCTACAAGAGCCAACTGGCTCTCTGGATGGAGAAAACAGGCCGGGATGCCGACATGCCCAAGCCTGATCCCCACGATACGACGGCCCCCGTCTATTGGGGCACGCTACTGGAACCCATCGTTGCCGCGTCTTACACCCAGCAGACGGGTCGCCGGGTCCGCAAGGTCAACGCCGTCCTGCAACATCCTGAGCGGCCCTGGATGCTCGCCAACATTGATCGTGAAGTGATCGGTGCGGGCGATGTGCAGATTCTCGAATGCAAGACAGCCGGGGAGTTCGGTGCACGGCTCTGGAAGGACTGTGTGCCAGAGTACGTTCAATTGCAAGTGCAGCACCAGTTGGCTGTGACCGGCAAGCAGGCAGCGGATGTCGCCGTATTGTTATGCGGTCAGCAACTACGAGTCCATCGGATTCACCGCGATGACAATCTGATCGCCAAGCTAATGATGCTTCAAGAGCGGTTCTGGCATTACGTGACAACCGACACACCACCACCCGTGGATGGCTCCGATTCTGCTGCAACGGCATTGCAGTATCTGTATCCATGCGATAACGGCGAACACCTGGACTTCACCCAGGACAGCCAAATGTCGGCGCTCTTTGCCGACTTGCAAGACGCCCGCTTTCAGGCCGAGAAATACAAGAATCTGGAAGAGCAGTTCAAGCAGCAAATCCAGCAGGCCATGGGTGATGCCAGTCACGCCACCTTTGAAACCGGCACTGTCAGCTGGAGGCGCAGCAAGGACAGCAGCGTATTGGACAGCAAGCGCTTGCTGTCCGAGCACCCGGAACTGGGCGTCCAATACAGTCTGACACGATCTGGTACCCGACGCTTTCTTGTCCAGGCATGAAGCCCCAGCACCGAAGCAGCCCACACCGTCTTTGCGTCGATCCAAACCTGCCGTCCTTCGGGGCGGCTTTTTTTTGCACGTCCGTTGAACGATCAGCGGGCTTTCTTCTTTGGAGTCCATCATGATTAAAGGTCTATCCATCACCCCACCCGTCCTGGGTCGTATTTCCATTGGTCGCGTCGTTGAACGCAATGGCAAGCGGCTACCCGAAAAGGACGATCAGTTCACTATTACCAGCCAGGTACAGACTAAGGAAGGCTGGGTACCTCACCCGCTGGACGAGGCGCTGCGCAGGAACAGCCCCAACGGAAAGCTGCGCTCCATTCCGGTAACGCTGCTTTTCAATGATCCTGATCTGAACCTACGGGCTGAATATTCCCTCTTCGACCGTAGCACCGGACGCCCAATGTGCGTAGGTAATGGGGAAACCTGTCGGCGTGTGACAAGCGCAGGGATACAAACCCTGCCATGTCCATCCACTGATGGCTGCGAAATGGCCAAAGGCGGTGCCTGCAAACCCTATGGACGTCTGAACGTCAAGCTAGGCGATGACGATGAGCTGGGAACCTTCATCTTCCGTACAACGGGCTACAACAGCATCCGCACCCTGGCGGCACGCCTGCACTACTTCAAGGCTGTGTCTGGCGACCTACTGGCCTGCATGCCCCTGGAATTGCGTCTGCGTGGCAAAAGCACCACGCAGTCACGCGGCACCCCTATCTACTACGTCGATCTGACCATACAAGAAGGGATGACACTGGACGAAGCACTGGCCCAGGCCCAACAGACCTACGCTCGACGCCAAGCTCTGGCCTTCAACCAACAGGCACTAGATACCGTTGCCCGTGAAGGCTTTGGCAATGGCGCGTTTGAAGACAATCCCGACGATGCGCTGGATGTGATCGAGGAGTTCTTTCCAGATCGTCCTGGGGAAACAGTTCAACCAACGGGAAAGCCGTCATTGAACGCGAAGCTGGACAAGATTGCCGCCAGCGCGGAGGGAGCATCGGCTTGATGCGCCGGCTGCCACCTTCGCTTCAGCGACGTTTAGACAACGAGGAGAATGGCCATGATTAAGAACCTGTGTGCTGTCGTGGGCTTTGCCATGATCGCTCATTACAGCTATCAGCATTACCTGCAGTACCAAAGGCTCAAAGCCGAAAACGCGCTTTTACGTCAGCGTTGGAAGGAGTGCGCAGATACGAAACCAAATTGAAGCTGAGTGGGAATTCAGCAGATGCCTCGGAGAAGTTGTCTGGATCATACTGCTCTAGACTCCTGGATACGTTCGTGTATCCAGGCTTCCAACTCACTCTTCAGCCATCGGGAGCTACGCCCAAACTTCACGGGCCGGGGGAACTTTCCTTCCTGAATCAGCTTGTAAAACCACTTGTCGGTCAAGCCGGTGTATTGAGTCATGAAGGTCATATCGACGAACTGATCTTCGATCAGGGTAAAAGGTACGGCATTTGGAACGTTAGAGCGGACGCTGGCGGCGAGGGTTGTGGTCATGTTGCTCTCCTGTCTTGTTGAAAGGCAGAAGTCGATGTCGATCAAGGTCAACCGGCACCTCTTCCACAACATGAACCAACTTGATAAAAAATTACAAACTACTGCCTATCGATCGCTCACCATCCCCATAACGCTTAGTCACGTTCTTTGCCAGATAGTTTGCGCAAGCAACCACATCTTGAATCTGGAGGTTGATAGCTGCGCTGTTTCTGTCAAGATAAAAGTTTGGACCGAAATGGACCAATGAGAAAAAATCTGAATGGTTTAAGTGTGTCGCACTACACCAAGCCTGGCTGATCATGGCGGACAGATTACCGGTAGTCACCAAATAATCACCCAACGAGTGATATATGTCTTTACTGACAAAAAGCAGTACGTGATAATGTTTTTTCCCATTCACGTCACCATACTCGCGTACCCAAACATAATTCAATACACAGGACAGCCTCCTGCGCCAAGCCTTCTCTTTTCGCTTTAGATCAGCATCAATCTTGGCTTTTAGTGACGCGAAGAACCGGGTAATTACACGCGAGTCAGTCTCAGCCAAGGTTTGGACTACTGACGGAAATCGCAAATCACATCGAACGACCATAAGTCTCGGATGGGTCTCTAAGGCTTTAAGGATCGTATTGAAGTTGATGGTTTGATACTCAGGGTTATAACGGCTTAATTCCATGTTCATTACCTATGATGTTTATGTCATAGGTAATGGGTGCTCTATATTTTTTTATCTGAAGCACCATCCATAGCAATTAGGCGTTTGGGGTTTCCTGATCACATCAGCAACAGCTACTTCTCTATTACTAAACCAACAATACGCCACGGGAAAGAGGCGTAAAACTTCCATTGCATGGCAGCCGCATGGCTTACGAACAGGCCCCTTAAACGGCAAATATTGCTCTGACGTTACCCGGCGGTGAATCCCCTACTTTCCTTTTAACAACCATGCTGCGTATTCAACCCACCCCACATCAAATATGACCCTTTGATGAAACCAACCGAAGCATGATGAAGCAGCACTGTAAAAGTCTCCCACCTCATGCCAGAGAAGAGATGACCGAATGACGTAGCCCTAGACTAGCCTTGTGCGCACATACATTACAGATTACGCTGTTGCTGATTCCATCAGACCTCTATACCCTTTATAGGGAACACATAGGGAAATTGCCACCTAGTGCCAATATAGTTCCAATGTAGCGCCGATGCAGTTAAGTCACAGTTCACGGGTAGTATGAAACTAGTTCCCCATCCTCATAAATAGCTAATTTCTATCAAACAAGAAGAAACGTTAGGCATGTCACTTATCCATGAAGACAGATTACAGGAACTATTTCCACACTGGCGGCTGGAGCGTCGTGAGATCATCTGGCTATTTTTCAACCTCCAATCGCGAGGAGCAATCTTCAATTTTGATTTACCTGGTTTACGCGAAGGAATGGCTAATTACATCACTAACTTTAATCTGACCGCCGAAATCAATATCCAGAAGAGTTACCTGCTCCTCCCGGAGCAAGCGTTTAGCTGGGTCGAAAAAAATGGACGTCAGCCAGCTTGGTTGCTACGAGAAGTCCAACGCAGATTCAATGGAATACTGGTAGATCCAGCGAGTTTGACACCAAAGGAACGTCTTATCGCATTGTTCGACAATTGGAATATAGAGAAGTCAAGCAAGCTAAGCGCTGTGGATCAACTAAAGGGAGCTTGGGTCCAGCAGCAACTTCAGGACAGGAAACTCTCTTGGTATGCCAGCGCTGGCAAAGAAAAACAAAAAAGTCAGCTCGCTTGGCAGTGGTATCAAAAACAACATCAATTCGTGGCAATGTACGCTACCGAGTTCTCAGGCTTTCAGGACATTCTGGAGTTCCTTGACAGCACGAATTTCAGCCAAGAAGAGAAGCTTCATCACCTTGAACAAATTAAGAAAAGGTTTAAGGCCCAGCAAACGAAAGCAAACCGTCGAGGCAAGGTGCAAACTAATCTCTCCCTATCCGATATTGCTCGTTCACAGTTAGAGGAATTAGCCAGAAGGGAGCGAAAAACCAAAACCGAGGTAATTGAGCTTCTGATTCAAAGCGCTCACGAGAACGGTCTATTACAGTAGAACAATCGCATTTGTTGGTATATTTGTTGGTACAATTTAATTTAATTAAAAAAATTTCATATAAATCAAATATTTATATGAGCTTTCGAGTCCGGCCCCGGCACTATCAATAGTCTTCTGCCAGCTCAATCGCCTAGAGGATTCTGTAATGCCAATCCCGTATCTGGGAATCCCTACAAAAACTCTATTCAAGCTTAGCCACAGTAGCGAATTAGTTTTAATCGCATTTGCCGACTCTACGACTGTGCTTATTCAGTGGTCTTCGCTCTCTCTGCAAGCCTTCACTTAAGAACTGCCGCTTGCCTAAGCACACGAACGACGCCACAGAAGAAAAACCCAAGCCGTCCCCAAGGACAACGAGCGCACAAGCTTGAATAACCGTTATCACCCGCATCTTCCTAAACCACTTGTAAGTGACAGTAAAAATTAAAAGCCCCTAGAAAAACTGGGGTTGTTCGCTTTGCCTGTTTGTTCTGCCGAAGTGGATGACACCCAGTCAGGGCTCCCCCTTAGAAAAAGGGAAGGGGGATCACCACAATACTGAAAACGATAACGGAGACACAATGGTTCTAAAGATGCCGATACTGGCAGGCGGGCTGCTGGCCGCTTTGCTGGGAATAGGGTCAACTGCCCACGCGCAAACCAATGTACAGCTGTACGGTCTGGTTGATGCCTGGGCAGGCATACATAAGCCTGTAGGAGGCAACAAGCGGGAAGGGACGGTAGGCGGGGGAGGGATGACAACCTCTTACTGGGGCTTGAAAGGCCAGGAGGAGTTGTCCAACGGTGTTCGCGCCGTGTTTGCCATGGAAGGGTTCTTCCGGCCAGAGACAGGTCAGGCGGGGCGGTTCAATGGCGATCCCATGTTTTCGCGTAGTGCCTATGTGGGTTTGCAAAGTGATGATGCAGGTACCTTGACGCTGGGGCGGCTGACTACGCCTTATTTCGTCTCCACTATCTTGTTTAACCCGTTTGGCGATTCCTACACTTTCTCCCCGTCGGTGTTTCACACTTATCTGGGGATGGAGGGCCAAGGTGTGCTGGGCGATTCGGGCTGGAGCAATGCGGTCAAATACACCACGCCAGACTTCAATGGCCTGACGGCAAACTTGATTTACGGGTTCAGTAACGAGCCTAACAAGTCTGGCTCCAATAAATGGGGTGGCAATGCGCTGTATTTCAATGGTGCTTTCTCGGCGACATTAGCCTATCAGCAGATCAAGTTCGACAATCAGGCCGATGATCTGGAAAAAATTATTGTGGGCTTTCGTCATCAGCGAGCAAGCCAGCTAGGCATGGCTTATGACTTTGATTTTGTCAAGGTTTTTGCTCAGTTTCAGTACGTGAAGAACACCATCACTAGTGGCGACATCACGATGAAGGGCGGGCAGTTTGGTGTATCTGTCCCCATGGGCGGCGGCAAGGTGCTGGCTTCGTATGGTCATACTCGTAGCAGCGGAGCGAGTGACGTCAAGCGCAACAGCTGGGCCTTGGGTTACGACTATGACCTTTCCAAGCGCACGGATGTTTATGCCGCGTATTACAGCGACAAACTGACTGGTTTGTCGCGTGGCGATACGTTTGGTGTGGGTATACGCACACGCTTCTAAACGGTTCACTGTAGTAGAAGGCAAGCAGACGACATGCCCGTAGACGTGTCGTCTGCTTTTAGGCTTATTGAATCCTTGGCCTCAATCCCAAACCGGCGCCAAACCCTCCGGATCAACCAAACGCTCCCCGCGATCCAGCTCCGCAATCCTCTGTAAATCCTCCGCATCCAGCTTCAGCTCGCCAGCCTTCAGGTTGCTTTCCAGATTCGCCCGTTTGGTCGACGAAGGAATCACCGAAAACCCTTGATGCATCGCCCAGGCCAGTGCCACTTGGGCCGCAGTCGCTCCATGTTTAGCTGCGATCTCCTGCAACACCGTATCCTGCACCGCCTTGCCGTAAGCCAAGGTCATGTAGGACGTCAGGTGCACGCCTTTCTCCCGTGCAAAGGCAGCCAGCTTGGCGTTTTGCAGGTAGGGGCTGATTTCTACCTGGTTGGTGGCGATGTTTTCTGCGCCAATGGCGTTGATGGCTTCGTCCAGCAGAGCGATGGTGAAGTTGGACACGCCAATCTGGCGGGTCAGGCCTTGTTCGCGTGCTTGCAGCAAGGTTTGGAGCGACTCTTTTAAAGGCACAGCGCCTTGTGGCGACGGCCAGTGGATCAAGGTCAGGTCTACGTGGTCGGTGCGCAGTTTCTCCAGGCTAGCTTTCAGGCTAGGGATCAGTTTGTCGGCAGACAGCTCGTCGATCCAGATCTTGGTGGTGATGAACAGTTGGTCCCGAGGCACTCCGGATTCGGCAATGGCTTGGCCAACTTCAGCTTCGTTCTCGTAGATCTGGGCGGTATCGACGGCGCGGTAGCCAACGTCCAGGGCGGTGCGTACTGAATCAATGGCCGCTTGTTCTTTCAGGCGGAAGGTGCCGACGCCGATTTGTGGGATAGACATAGTGGTAACTCCATTTGAGTAAATTTGTACGGGTAGCAAGAGCAGCCCGTTGATGCGTATGGCGGAACGCTTCCAGTGCTGATTGCGGGAGCGTTCTCGTTGCTTTGGTGCAGCAGTATTGCTGGGTTGTTGCGTTGTTGGGGCTTGATGCTTAGCAAACCGCCAGGGGTCTTGCCTTTACGTCCAGTTGATCTTCTTGATCTCGCTGATCCAGTTTGCCGGCCCAGACGGTCAGGCCCAGGGCCAGCAGGACGACGATGGCACCGATCCAGGCGGTATGAATCAGGCCGATGTTGGCGACGATCAGGCCACCACCCCAGGCTCCAATTGCAATTCCGATATTGAAGGCGGCGATGTTCAGGCCGGAGGCCACATCGACTGCTTCAGGGACAAAGCGTTGGGCCTGGTTAACAACATAGATCTGCAGGCCGGGGACGTTGCCAAATGCCACACCACCCCAGGCCAGTACGGTTGCCAGCATCAACCAAGGGTTGCCGGCGGTAAAGGTCAGGGCCAGCAGGACGATGGCCAGCAGCAGGAAAATCAGTTTCAGGGCGGGGATGGGGCCGCGTTGATCGGCCAGCTTGCCACCCCACAGATTACCGATGGCAACCGACACCCCGTAAGCCAGCATGACGCCGCCCACGGCGTGAATGGAAAAGCCCGTAATCTGTTCCAGCATGGGCGCCAGAAAGGTGAAGGCAATGAAAGAGCCGCCGTAGCCCACCGCTGTCATTGCGTACACCAGCAACAGTCGCGGTTGGGCGAAGACGCGGATTTGTTGACGCAGTGTGGCCGGTTTGCTGTGTACTACGTTCTTGGGCACAAAGAGCAGGCTACCCAGGAAGGCGATCACACCCAGGGCTGAGACAGCCAGGAAGGTGGTGCGCCAGCCGAACTGCTGGCCGATAAAGGTGCCCAGCGGTACGCCCGTCACCAGGGCAACGGTCAGGCCGGTGAACATGATGGCAATGGCGCTGGCGGCTTTTTCTTTGGGGACCAGGCTGGCCGCAATGGTGGAGCCAATGGAAAAGAACACGCCATGAGCCAGGCCGGTCAGAATACGGGCCACGATCAGGGATTCATAACCTGGTGCTTGCCAGGCCACCAGGTTGCCGATGGTGAACAGGGCCATCAAGCCCAGCATCAAGGCTTTGCGGGGGACCTTGCCGGTCAGGGCGGTCAGGACGGGGGCACCTACGGCAACGCCCAGGGCGTACAAGCTGACCAGCAGCCCGGCGGAGGGCAGGCTCACGGCCAGGTCCGCCGCGATGGTAGGGAGAAGGCCAACGATCACGAACTCTGTCGTTCCGATGGCAAAGGCACTGATGGTCAGCGCCAGTAGAGCTATAGGCATGATGGCATCCTTGCGTGGAGCATTGCAGAAGATGCCATTGTGTTCTTGATGATTTAGTCTAAAAAGTCCATATTGGTCGAAATACATTTGATTTAAAGTCAACAATGAAAACAACTCTGGATGAAATGCAGGCATTTATAGCCGTGGTGGATGCCGGTGCCATCTCGCGGGCGGCCGAGCATCTGGGGCTGACGGTGTCGGCGGTCAGCCGCACATTGAACAGGCTGGAGGAGAAGCTCAACACCACCTTGCTACGGCGTACCACACGGCGCTTGGAACTGACGGAGGAAGGGGCGGTTTTTCTGGAGCGAGCCCGATCCATTGTGGCCCATGTGGAGGAGGCGGAGGAGGATCTGGCCATACGCCGGCAGCAGCCAGTAGGGCGCTTGCGGGTGGATGCGGCCTCGCCTTTTATTCTGCATTGCGTGGTGCCGATTGTGCCCGGCTATAAGGAGCGTTATCCGCAGGTCAGCCTGGAGCTGACCAGTAATGAAGGATGGATTGATCTGCTGGAGCATCGCACGGATGTGGCTATTCGGATTGGTCGACTCAAGGACTCTACCTTGCATGCGCGACCTATTGGCAACACGCGTCTACGCGTGATGGCTTCACCTGCTTATCTGGAAAAGCACGGTCATCCGCGTGACGTGGCCGACCTGGATAATCATGTTTTGCTGGGCTTTACCCAGCCGCTATCCCTGAATGAATGGCCCTTGCCTGCGCAGGACGGGATGCCGGTGCATATCAAGCCAAGTATTGCCGCTTCCAGTGGGGAAACCTTGCGGCAATTGGCGCTGGATGGCGTGGGGATTGTGTCGTTGTCGGACTTCATGACGCACCGGGATCGCGAGGCAGGACGTTTGGTGCAGTTGTTCCCGAAACGCACGCTGGAGATGTGTCAGCCTATCAATGCGGTGTACTACCGCAATACGGCTTTATCGGCGCGGATTTCCACGTTTGTAAGCTATCTGAGCGAGTGCTGGGAGGCAGGGCTGGGTGGGTCGAAATAGCGCGTGATGAGGACGGTTCTGACGTTCTACATCACAGTATTCATATGTTGCCAGGCTAAGGTGTCTGTAGCTTGTCTATCGGCGGTAAGCAGAAAACTAATCAGCAGTAAAAACAGGTGGTGCAGATGACGTGTGCCGGATGTTGATCAAGGGGGGGAACAGGCAGCAATGAATAATTCGAACGAACCTGTGCAGACACAGACACCCACATCAGTACCGGCAGAAGTGCAGAGGCAGGCGTCGGATAGGCCAGGCAGCCCGCTGGAGGTCTTCTGGGCCTTCCTGAAACTCGGGCTGACTTCGTTTGGCGGCCCGATCGCGCACCTGGGTTATTTCCGTACCGAGTTCGTAGAGCGCCGTCGCTGGCTGGATGATCGCAGCTACTCCGATCTGCTTGCCCTGTGTCAGTTCTTGCCGGGCCCGGCCAGCAGCCAGGTCGGGATGGCGCTGGGGCTGGGGCGTGCTGGGTGGATGGGTTTGCTGGCAGCCTGGACGGGTTTTACCTTGCCATCGGCCATTGCATTGATTTTGTTTGCCATGGGATTGGCGGGACAGCAGGGGATTGCAGAGTCTGCGTGGGTACATGGGCTCAAGATTGTGGCGGTAGCAATTGTGGCCCAGGCGGTGTTGGGGATGGCCCGGTCTCTATGTCCTGATCGATCTCGTGCTGCATTGGCGATGGTGGCTGCTTTGTTAAGTCTGGCCTTGCCCTCGGCCTTTGGGCAGGTTCTGGCCATTGCGGTGACAGGTTTGATCGCATGGTGGAAATTGGACTTTGCTCAAGCAGGAGTGGCTCAGGCTCATTCGTATCCGGTGTCTCGCAGGGTAGGGATGGCTGCCCTAGTGGCTTTTGTCGGGCTCTTGCTTGCTTTGCCTGTGTGGGCTGCGGCAACAGGCTCATCGATTGTTCAGTTACTGGAGGGGGTGTACCGATCCGGGGCACTGGTCTTTGGTGGGGGGCATGTTGTGTTGCCGCTCTTGCAGGCCTCGGTCGTGCCGACTGGCATGGTCAGCAATGCGGATTTGATGGTGGGTTACGGGGCGGCGCAAGCTGTACCGGGGCCACTGTTTACCTTCGCCGCTTATATTGGGGCGATTGCTCAATGGCCTTTGCAGGGATGGCTGGGCGGCTTGGCTCTGCTGGCGCTTATTTTTATCCCAGCGTTCTTGATTCTGATTGGCGTCTTGCCTTTCTGGGAAGGGCTGCGACATCGGGCTGGCGTGCGCACGGCGATGGCAGGGATTAATGCAGGGGTGGTCGGTATCCTGGTGGCCGCGCTGTATGACCCGGTATGGACCAGTGCCATTCATGACAAGGCGGATTTTGGCTTGGCCTTGCTCTTGTTTGGCTTGTTGACGGTGGGGCGTGTACCACCGGCGTTGGTTGTGCTTTTGGCGGGGCTGGGCGCCTTTTTAATGTCGATTATTTAAGTATTTTTCTTGCCGTGCGTGATTGCCTGGCTTCATTTTTTCGGTCCGGAATGTGTGGGAGCTGATTCAAGAGGAAGCAGGTAGCTGTTTGGTGTTTTTCAAGGTGTGCGCGGGGCGCTGGCACCTTGGGAACGCCATATGCTGGGTATCAGTTGCTTGTCGCAGTTGCGGCAAGGCAAACCGACAGGAGAATGTCATGGATACCAATAAATCACGCGCGGACAAACACTTGATGGACTGGCTTCGAGACGCGCATGCAATGGAAGAACAGGCTGAGACGATGCTCAACAGCATGCTCTCGCGGGTGGAGAACTACCCGGAGTTGCATCAGCGTATTCAGCAACATATCAAGGAAACTCAGACACAGCAGGGGCTGGTGCGTGAATGTATAGAGCGGCGCGGTGGGGATACGTCCTTGCTCAAAGACCTGGGCGGGAAAGTTATGGCAACGTTTCAGGGCTTTTCCGGGATCTTTGCCTCTGATGAGGTGGTGAAAGGCACGATGTTCAGCTTTGCCTTCGAAAACCTGGAAATTGCGGCTTACAGCCAGCTCAAGGAGGCCGCTGATTTTGTGGGCGATACGGAGACGGCGATGGTGTGCCATCAAATCCTGGAGCAAGAGCGTGCGATGGCTCGTTGGCTGGAAGAGCACTCACCGGAGTTGATACGGATCTTTCTGGCTCGTGCCAATGAAGGTCACAGTCAGGCCAAGCCTTAGTCCCAGCCTGTTCATGGCCTCGCCCGACAGGCTAGTAGCTTGGAGGCGAGCACCAAGGCCGCCAGGCACGCTGTTTGCTGGAGCCTGTCTGTAAAACCTGATCTTTGGAGAGTCAGCATGAGTCCCACACGCAAAGACAGCACCGAACGTCCGAATCCAGCTAAAGCACCGGAGCCCAGCAGTGAATCCCAAGTGGATATTGCCGGGCGGGTGCAGGAAGACCTGAAGGAAGTAAATGAACGCGGCAAAGACAAGGAGCGAAGGCGGCCGGTAGACCATAAAGCCACGCAGTTTGATGGTTCTCCGAATCCGGAGCCCGATAAGAGTCCGTATTTGTTCAAGCCACATGACGATACGCCCGCCATCTTGCCCAAGCGCCGCGGTCCGAAAAACCCGGACTAGAAGGGGGGCAAGCGCTTGATGCTACACGCTTGCCCCTTCTGCTCCTGGGCTTACCACTGCCCGAAAAATACCCCTGCTTTTTTATACGCATTGGTACCGCGCTCTACTTCTTCGTCCGTCACGGTCGTTCGGCGTTTCAGGCTTGTGAACCACTGCAGCAAGCGCTCCCGACATTCAGCCCGTACGTCTTCGTGGTCTGGAGATTGGCCCAGGTCGTTGAACTGCTCAGGATCGGCATGCAGGTCATAGAGCTGCTCAGGCTCGTCCAGCCAATACACATAGCGCCAGCGGTCACTGCGCAGGGACCAGGCTCTGGCATTGGATGGTGATTTATCGCGTATCACGCGCGCCAGGCGATAGCTGTAATCCAGTTCGGAAAACACGTAGTCGCGCCAAGGGGGCTGGGTGCCATGTAGCAGGGGCAGCAAGTCTCGTCCCTCAAGGCGGTGGGAAGCCAGCGGCAGGTCCAGCCACGAGAGCATGGTGGGTAGCACATCCACGGCTTCGACCATTCTGTTATCGACTGTTCCCCGCGTAGCATTCGCCTCCGGTGACGGGTCGTAGACGATGAAAGGTACACGCTGTACGGTGTCATAGAACAGCTCTTTCTCGCCCAGCCAATGATCGCCCAGGAAATCCCCATGGTCGGCCGTGAAGATGATCAGGGTGTTGTCCATCAGGCCATTGCGGGACATGAAGTCGAACAAGCGGCCCAGGTGGTCGTCCAACTGGGTAATAAGGCCCTGGTAGGCGGGTCTGACCGTGTTGATGCAGGTTTCGCTGGCGAAACTGACGCATTCCTCTTGCTGGCGGTAGGCCTCTACGACCGGATGCGCATTGCTTAATTCGGCCTCATTGCGCACTACGGGCAGGCATTGCTCGGCGCTGTACATATCGTGGTAGGGCGCAGGAGCGATATAGGGCCAGTGTGGTTTGACGTAGCTCAGGTGCATCACCCAAGGTTCATCCCCCATGCGCTCCATGAAGGACAGGGCCTGGTCCGTCATATAGGCCGTTTCCGAGTGCTTTTCCTCTACCAGGGACGGGTAGCAAGCATTGCGCATGTGCCAGCCACTGACTGGCTGCCCATCGGGCCCGTGCGCAGAGATGACGAAGTCTGTCCATGGGTCGTCGGATTCATAACCATGACGTCGCAGGTAAGCCGGGTAGCCGCTTTCTTCTCCCGGTTCGTGGTGGCCGTCGTAACGGTCTATCTCTTCAAACCCCCCTGTTTTAAGCAGGCGGGCCAGTTCGCTGCCACCATCCAGTGCCAGTCGTTCCAGCCCTTTGTGGTCGACCATGATGTGGGTTTTGCCCGCCAGCACCAGTTTGTGTCCACCGGCGCGCAAATACTCGCCCATGGTGACTTCGCCTACCGACAAGGGCACGCGATTCCAGGTGGCTCCGTGCGTCGATGGGTAGCGGCCTGTGTAGTAGCTCATGCGGGACGGGCCGCAGACGCCGGAATTGACGAAAGCGCGATCAAAGCGCACCCCCTTGGCGGCCAAAGCATCCAGATGGGGGGTACGAATATGAGGGTGGCCGTAGCAGGCCAGGTGATCAGCCCGCAGCTGATCGGCCATGATGAACAGGACGTTCTTGCGTTGTGTCATGTTGTCTGTGTTGCTGGTTTATGGCGTTACTTTGAAGCCGGAAGCCTGAATAACCGGAGCCCATTGCTGGCGGAATTGTTCAATGCGGATGCGGGTTTCTTCTGCATCGGCAGATACGGGAATCAATTCATTTTTCAGCAGTGTTTCTTGCAGGGCCGGGTCGCTGGTGACTTCTTTAATGGCCGTGCCCAGGAAGGCGACTTTATCGGCTGGCATGGAGGCCGGGGCAAAGAAGGCGTTCCAGCCTGAGGCTTCCAGGTCCACACCGGACTGTTTCAAGGTAGGTACATCTGGCAGGGTGGTCTCTCGTTCGCTGCCCGAGGTGGCCAGAATGCGGATGCGCTTGCCCTGGTGCTGAGACGTCAGTACATCCAGCGTATCGATAGCCAAGGGCAGTACGCCGCCGATCAAGTCTGTAATGACTGGGGCCGAACCGCGATAGCCGATGATCTCGCCTTTGGAGCCAATTTGCTGGGATAGCATCAGGCCGAAAAAGTGCGGCAGGCTGCCGGTGGCCGGGACGCCAATATTGAAGGCACCGGGATGCTCTTTAGCCCAGGCAATCAGTTGGTCCATGGTTTGAATGTCGCTGTCTGCCGACACCGCTACCCCAAAACCGTATTCAGTCACCATGGAAACGGCCTGAAAGTCGGTGTCGGGTTTGTAGGGGATGTCATTGAAAACCAGGGGGGCGACGACCATGACGGCGGGGTTGGCCAGGATCAGCACATTTTTGTCTGCCGCCGTACTTTTGACATACTGGGCGGCAATCCGCCCCCCGGCGCCGGTTTTGTTCTCGACCACAATGGGAATACCCAGTTTCTTGTGCAGACCGTCCGACACAATGCGTGCGGCCCGGTCAGACGCGCCTCCGGGCGCATAGGGCACAACGACAGTCAGGGTTTCAACGGGGCTTGCTGCGTGGGATAAACCAGTGAACAGCAGTCCTGACAGCAGACAGCTTGTTACTGTGGCGCGAAGGCGGTTCAGGGCCATGATTTGTCTCCTTTTTTTTGATTTCCATCAGTTTTTACCGCAGCTTACCAAGGGGGCTGATAGTTGTTCTAATCAAGTATCTTTAAGGCTAAAGGTCTTCTATGGTCAGCCCCCCCAAGTCTTCTTCTGCCTTGGCAAGCACCGCAGACGGTGGTCCTACACTTCCGGCCATGATGATGTTCCAGCTGTATCGGGCCTGGTCGGCTGGCAACCCGATTTTCATTCGCTTGTGCGAGGGGCGATTCAATATCACCCGTCGTGAGTGGCGTATCTTGGCTATCGCCTGTATGCATCCGGCCCTGACAGGGTCTGCACTGGCGCAGGCGGTTGCGCTGGATGGGGCTCGCTGTTCGCGAGCTGTCAGTTCTTTGTGTGAAAAAGGCTTGTTGAAGCGGACTCGAGACACGCTGGATACGCGCGTGGTTCATATTTCTGTCACCGAGTTGGGCCGGCAGCGCTACGGAGAAATGATGCCCATCATCGTGTCCTTGAATGCAGAGATTTTTCAGGATCTTAGCCAGGCAGAGATGGTGGCGCTAAGTAGCATGCTCGATAGAATTACAAGCCGGGCCGCTGCCATGCTGGAGAGCAATGTGGTGCAGGAGCGGGCCCGTCGTAATCGGTAATTCGTCTGGGGTTGAGGATTTACGGTTGCGCTTGTATGGGGACAAGCGCAGTTCAACCCTCCACATACGGTGTTTCAGGCACCTGTGTATGAAAGCTGGCGTTGAGCATGTTCCAGGCGCGAATCGTTCCAACGACAAAGGTCAGCTCGACGATGGCTTCATCACTGAAATGCTGCCGAGCCAGTTCAAAGTCTTCGTCGCTGGGGCTGCGTTGGGGCAGCGCGTTGACGGCTTCTGCCCAGTTAAGCGCGGCGCGTTCGGGCTCGCTAAAGAAGCGGGTGGCTTCGCGCCATCCCGAAAGCGCATTAATGTGCCTTGGGTCTGCACCTTGCCTGATCAAGTCGGCCCAGTGCATGTCGATACAAAAGGCGCAGCCATTGATCTGGCTGATGCGCAGGTTCACCAACTCTTTCAAGCGTTTGTCCAGGGTGCAGCCTGCCGTAAATGAAGCTCGGCCCAGAGCCTTGGCCGATTGTGGGGCCAGTGTGTAGTAGTCAAGTCGGGGAGTCGACATCGTTATGTCCTTTCTGAAGAATGAGTGGGGCAATCGTGTAGTGCTTGTCGCGGAGAGATCAGGCTTGTTACGGGTGTTGTGACCGTCTGGCTAAGCCCTCAGCGCCAGGTGCTTGCTGTGCCATCCGACGATGAAGGCCATTGCTGTCGCCCAGGCGACAACCAGCACTGCGGCGGCGGGCCAGCCGTGCCCATCGACGGCGCGGCCCACCAGTAACGGTCCGAGCGCCACTCCCATATTGCTGCCTTGCATTAGCAGTCCCACTGCCAGGGCGGCCTGAGTTGGATTCCTTGTCACTAGTGGAACTGCAGACAGCAGGCTGGCTGGAATCAGGCCGCCCACTGCGGAGAACAGGAGGCATAGCGCCAGTGTTGGTATGGACCCGAACACGGGCAAGAATATGCCCGGGGCACACGCCCCCATCACGAGGGCGACCCATAGGCAAAGTACACGTCGGGACACTCGCCTTAGAATCCGATCGGCGCAGAGGTTTCCCAGCACATTGGCAAGACAGGCTAACGCCGCCAGCATGCCTGCGGTAGTAGGGCTTGCCTGCATGCGCTGTTGCAGTAGCACCGGCAAGAATGAAAAGAGCGCAAAGAACATCAAGCTATAGAGCAGGAAAGTGATAGCCAAAGGGGCTGAGCTAAGAACATGACCCAGACGGGCGCAAGGCGCTGGCGCCAGTTGGCGTGTTGGAAGCGCTGGGGTTAGCCGCATGACCAGCACGGTGATCATGGCCGTTAACACAGCCGTAAAGAGCCAAATATCGCGCCAGTTGCTAAACCAGGGCCCGGTAAGCAGGGCTAAAGCCATACCGCCTGGCATGAAACAACTCCACAGAGCAAGGGCTTTGCCTTGGTCCTGTTTATGTGTAATCCGCGCTATTAGCGTCGGTCCAGATACGGTGATGAGCAGGAAACCCAGGCCTTCCACTGTTCGCGCGACCATGAGCATAACGATGCTGTTCGTTGGCACGGCGGCAACTGCGCCTGTTGTCATGGTCAGAAGTCCTATGATCAACATGCGTCTATCCCCCGCTCGTGCCACTGCCGAACCGGCTGCTATGCTGCCCAATGCACCTAATACCGCGAAGGTGGCGCCCAGGCTTCCTACTTCCGCCAGGCTCAAACCCAGCTCAGACTGCAAGTGCGCTGCGGCAGTCGCCACCTTCCCGAGGTTGTAGGCGCAGGCTACCCCGGTTATGAAGACTACCCAGACCGCTCGCCAGTCAGTGTGTGTCTGGTGGGAAGGCATGTTATTTACGCCACTATCGCAGGTTTTATTGATGCCAGTGCCTGAGCCACTCGGCCTACATAAGCTCCCTGATAGCGTGCTGCCTCCAGCTCGTTAGAGGTGGGTTGCCGGTCACCTCCCTTGCCATCATCAGCCAGTGTTGAGGCACCATAAGGAGATCCCCCTGTGATTTCGTCCATGCGCAACTGCCCCTTGAAACTGTAGGGCAGACCTGTCACCACCATGCCCAGGTGCAGGAGAACGGTATGCGTAGAAAGAATGGTGGATTCTTGGCCACCGTGCTGGCTGCCAGTAGAGGTAAAAACACTGCCAACCTTGCCGACCAGGGCATCCCGTGCCCACAGGCTGCCGGCCTGGTCCAGGAAGTTCTTGAGCTGGGCAGCCATGTTTCCGAATCGGGTCGGCGTGCCCAGGATGATGCCATCGTAGTGCGCAAGTTCATCGACGGTTGCTACTGGAGCATTCTGAGGGAGTTTGTAGCCTGCCTTTCTGGCAATGGCATCAGGCACCAGCTCCGGCACACGTTTCAGCACGGCTTGGGCACCACTGCTGTGTACCCCTTCGGCAACCGCCTTGGCCATGGTTTCAATATGGCCGTAGGACGAGTAATAAAGAATAAGGATTTTAGTCATTTCGCACAGTCCTTTTGTGTTTAAGGGTTAACAGAACGCCTTAATGACAGTCAGTATCGGCGCGTTGAATGATCTACGGAAGACCTATAATATTGAACATCTTGATTCAAAAAATAGATCAATGCTGGACGCCCTTACCCTCGATCAGATCCGTATGTTTGTCACCGTCGCTGACGCAGGCAGTTTTCGTCAGGGTGCGGCGCGTCTGCGTCGTGCGCAGTCCGCGGTAAGCCACGCCATTGCTAATCTCGAACGCCATCTGGGAGTAAGTCTCTTTGATCGAAGTGCTCATCGGCCCAGGCTGACGCAAGCTGGTCAGGCCTTGCTCGAAGATGCCCGGGCGATATTGCTGAAAGTAGACTTCATGCGTGCCCACGCCAGCGGATTGGTCCAGGGGGTGGAGACCGAGCTGTCCTTGATGGTCGATACGCTTTATCCGCTGCCTGTTGTTGCGGCAGCGTTAAAAGCCTTGCGTCATGCTTTGCCATCTGTCCGTCTGCGCCTGGCTGTTGAGCCTCTGGGTGCGCCACTACAGGCGCTGCGGGACAAGCGCTGTGACCTTGCCATCATGGTGGGCGAGGATTTCATGGATCAGCGCATTCAGATCGAGGCTTTGCATTGGGTGCCGATTGTGGCTGTAGCTGAGGCGAGCCATCCTCTGGCTTTGGTCCGTCATGCGTTGACGAACACGGAATTGGCAGATCATACGCAGATCGTTCTGGAGGACCCTTCGGCCTTGTCCGAAGGGCGCGATTTTGGGGTGTTATCACCGCAGACGTTGCGAGTAGGGACTCAGGATGCAAAGCGCGCGCTGATTTTAGGCGGGGTGGGCTGGGGGCGTTTGCCCTTGTGGACGATTGAGCAGGAGTTGGAGCAGAAGCAACTTGTGCCCTTGGCGGCTGCGGCGCTCGGCCCCATGGGGGTGTCCTACACGCGCGCGTATCTGGCTCATCGCACCGATCACGCGCTTGGTGTCGCCGCTACAATGCTGCGGCAGCAGTTGCTTAAGTGTGCCGTTCCGTCTGAGGATGCTATGCAAGTCTGGCCAGGAACGGCGCCGTGAAGAGGTAACCGGGTACAGGCTTTAGGGTGGATAAAACCGTGCTTGTCCTTGCTGGGCACATTTCCTTGGCATGCTATATAACATTTGCAAGGCAGCCAGATCTGTACCGGTTCGGAAACACGGGTTTGATGCGTTGAAATCCTGGTAGGGCACCGGCTCGTACCTTAGGGGGAGGCTGACATGAGCAGCAAAACCATTTTTATCCGTCAGACAGGCACACGGATAGCAGCTCAGAACGGGCAAACCATTCTGCAGGCCTCACTGGAGAACAGTATGGTCTACCCGCATGGTTGCCGTATGGGGCGCTGCGGTGGCTGTAAAACGAGATTGGTCGACGGGCAGGTGGAGATGATGGAGTATTCGCCTTTTGCCTTGACGGCCGCGCAACGGGCCCGAAACCTGATCCTGGCCTGTAGAGCCATTCCGACCGACGATGTCACGGTAGATTGGCTGGGAACGGACGATATACGTGGGCGGCCTCCTTTATGCACTATGACGGGGACCGTATCTGCCATTGCGGATTTGACGCAGGATATACGCCTTGTCCGAATTCGTCTTGATGAAGCCGAGCCCCTGATGTTTTATGCCGGGCAATATGCGGATATCCGGTTCGGGCAAGCGCCGGTACGCAGCTACGCCATGGCCAATCCCCCCGGTGCGTCAGAGCTGGAGTTTTATATACGTCGTGTCCCGGGCGGGGTGACCTCAGGCTACGTGCACACGGTGCTGCAGCCGGGAGAGCAGGTAGTGCTGGAGGCACCGCGTGGCTCTTCTTATCTGCGTGATGCTCACGATGGCCCCATCTTGTGTATTGCTGACGGGGCAGGCCTGGCACCGATCAGGTCAATGATTGAATCGGCTTTGGCCTGCGGCATGACGCAAGCCATACATGTGTATTTCGGATTGCAGGAAATTCGGGACTTATATGCGCTTGATATTTTTCAGGCCTTGGAACGTCAATACGCTAATTTGAGCTTCAAGCCCGTCATTTCGGGCATACCGGTGATGCCCTATCGACGCGGTGCGCTGACAGAGGTGATTGCTCAGGAACAGGAAAACCTGAGTGGCTGGAAAGTGTATGCAGCGGGGTCTCCGAGCTTGGTGGATGCGGCCACCGGCCTGGTATTGAAGCGCGGTTTGAAAATTCAGGATCTGCATGCGCAGGTGTTTGTTACCCCGTAAGATTGCTGAGGCCTGCGGCTAGCTCGAGTGGCGTGCGCCTATAATCGGACGTATTCAGACAAGGGGTGAGACTGGCGTTCAGTAATGAGCCTACTGATCTTTTTGTTTGAGTGCCAAGCCTGGCTCAGCCCTCGTAACATGTCACAGTGAATTTGATGTCCTCTTTACCCTCTGGTTTGTCGTTACGCCCTCTACTGGAAACCGAACTGAATCTGCTGTGGTCTATAGACCGTAGCGAACGGATTGACGGCTTGTACGAGCTGCGCGATGGTGTGCTGCACAAGCAAGCGGCTGATATTGATTTGCGCGGTTGGCCGGAAGGGGACCCGGAGAAATATCACCCTGAACATGAAGACGCTTTTCATCGCGGTTCCTGGTTCATGGGCGTATTCCAGGGCGATCATTTGCTGGCCGCTGTGGGTTTGGACAGCTTGCCTTTGGGGCCACAAGGCGACTGGCGTCAGCTTTTCTTTTTGCACGTTAGCCAGTCCTTGCGCGGGCAGGGTATGGGCACATGGCTGCTGGATCAGGCCAAGAAGCAGGCTGTGGAGTGGGGCGCGAAGGCGGTCTATGCCTCGGCCACGCCTTCGGTGAATACGGTGGATTTTTATCTGGCGCATGGCTTTGAAATCGCGCCAGAGCCTGATGCTCGTTTATTTGCGCTGGACCCGGAAGATATCCATCTGCTGTGTTTATTGGATTAGGGGCTTAGTCTTTAACACGCTGGATCAGCCAGTTTCCTTTAGCGTTGTCATTCTTGTTATTGTTGCGGTGACCGTCGCTGCGTATGGTGTCGGGTACGACACCAAGGGTAGCTCTCCGTAAGCCCAAAAGCTTGGTTGCTTCTTGTGCCCGGTGCCAGGATGCCAAGTACTCTTGTGCCTGAAAATGTCGCCAAAGTATCAGGAAGGCTTGGCCTCTTCTTCTGGAAAGAATAAGGCCTTGCCTGCGCTTTTATCGCGCTACAAGGCCCTTTCATCAAACTCAGCGCTTCAGCTTAGAACTCCATCGTTGCCGACAACATGAAAGTCCGTGGTGCGCCAACACCCAGGCTGGTGAAGTGCGGCTTGGCCCAGTAAGCCTTGTTCTCTACGTTATTCACCGTCGCCCGCAAGGTCAGCGGACGGCCGGAGATCTTGGTGCGATAGCGTGCGCCCAGATCAAACACGGTATGGCCGGGGATGGGCAGGGAGTTGTCCGCGCTCAGGTATTGCTTGGATGAGGTGGTGGCGTTGGCCATCACGGTCAGACCTTGCAAGTTGGGTACATCCCATTCCACGCCCAGCTTGGCTTGCCACTTGGGCAGGCCCGTGGCCTGGCGGCCCTCTTCAGCCGGGTTGGCGGCTTTGGTGATTTCCGGATCGGAGTAAGCCACGCCACCCATCAAGCGAACACCTTCCATGGGGGAGCCGAAAAAGCCCCATTCAATGCCCCGGTTGCGTTGCTCGCCACCAAAGGAGAACACGTTGGTAAATGGGTCGGTATAGCTGCTGGGGCGCTTGATTTCGTACAGGGCCAGGGTATGGGCAAAGTCACCCAGATCCAGCTTCAGGCCCACTTCCTTCTGCTTGGTTTTGAAGGGGGCAAAAACCTGACCTGCATTGGCGGCGGTGTTGGGAGCAATCGCGCCTTGGGACAAGCCTTCGATGTAGTTGGCGTAGACCGAGACTTGATCAGTGGCTTTCACCAGGAAAGCGACGGCGGGAGTGGTTGCGCTTTCCTTGTAGCGCTCGCCTGTACGCTGGCCGGTGGTGCCATTAAAGCTCTCGTTGATCACTTGCTGACGGCGTGCGCCCAGTGTCACTTGTACGCGGTCCTCGGCAAAGGACAGGGTGTCAGCAAAACCGATGCTCTTCAAGCGAGTTTTAGTGGTGCTGATCAGCGGAATATTGTTCGGCAAGGAAGGCTCTGGACCCCAGACGGGATCGTAGATATTGGTTTCCCATGCGGTGGGCAGCAGGTTGCGAAAGCCGCTCAGGTCGTAGTCTTCGTTGTACTGCGTGGCGTTGATCGCGAATTGATGGCTGACCGGGCCGGTTTGCAGCTTACCCATCAGACCCACTTCAGCGGTTTTGCGCCGCATCTCGTCGGCCACGCCGCTGAAGTTGATCCTGAAGTCGCCTGCGTTATTGATCACCTGACCAGCTCCCATATTGGATCTGAATTTGGTACGGCTGATACCGGCGGCAGCGTAAGCGGTGAATTGATCGTTCAGATCGAACTCGCCACGGATCATGGCGCCTTTATCGGTGGTGTCGTAAAAAGCCCAAGGCGGGTTCCACGACACATCGGGTTTGGGTGGTTTGGGCAGTTCTACGCCGGGATTCAAGGTCAGGCCGCGCGTCAGGCCGTAGGCGCGGTCTTTGCTGTGAAACAGGTCGGCAGACAAGCGGACACGCTCACCGCGCCAGTCCAGGCCCAAAGAGGTCTGGGTAATTTTCTTGTCCTGGTCTTTGACGGCAATTTCACCATCGCGGTAGGCTGTGTTCAGGCGTACACCAAACTGCTTGTCCTCGCCAAATCGACGGCCCAGATCCACGTGGCCACCAAAGTGCGAGTCGGACATATAGCTGCCTGTGACGCGAAACAGGGGATCGTCGCCTGCGCGTTTGGTGACCAGGTTGACGGCGCCGCCTGCCGAGCCTTTGGGCGGCATGCCGTTAAGCAGGGCCGAGGGGCCTTTCAGGACCTCGACGCGCTCGTAGGCTTCGGGTGAGTTGCGGTAGTAGCCGCCCATCCCGGCCAGACCGTTGACGGTGACATCACCCACATCGGAACGGAAGCCGCGGATGGAATAGCTTTCGTTGCTCTCGCCTGCGATGCCGCTCATGAACACGCTGGGGTCGGTTTTGGCGATCACTTCGCTGATGTCACGCGCCTGCTGGTCGGCAATGTATTGCTCGGTATAGCTGATGGTGTTGAAGGGTGTTTCCATGAAGTCTTTGGTGCCCAGCAAACCGACACGTCCGCCAGTGGCAACTTGTCCACCGGCGTAGCTCTCGACGGTCTTGTCGCGCTGGCCTTTGACGGTAACGGATGGCAGGGTGACGACTTCATCAGCCTGGGCAGCCGTACTGTTTTGTGCCTGCGCAGGCGAGGCCATCAAGGCCAGCGCGCTGGCTCCCAAACCCAGTATTAATGCCATTTGCACGGCGCTGAACGTGCGGTCCAGGGCAAAGCCGGAGCGGCTGGAACTGCCGATTTTACGTATCGAGGGCGCAAACGTCCCATTGTGGCGTGGTGTGTACATGCCAGTTTCCTTTATGTAGCGGGGTGTGTTTCTTTGCTTTGATTAAGGCAAATAGAAATTGGATTGAGTCGCGTTACTGTCTATTTGCCCGTGTAAAAACCGTTAGATCATGGGTGTTGGTAGGCCTTGATCACGTCATCAATAATCAATTTCAGCGAGGTGACACTGGCGGCAGTTACGTACCAGGCTTCGGCATTGGCAAATACCACACGGCCGTTTTGCCAGGCTTTGGTTTCACGCAGCAGCGGGTTGCTCAGGCTGTCGGCGTTCAGGGCAGGGCGACGTTCCATTACGGCGGTACGGTCGATGATGTAAATGATGTCCGGATTGGCTTGCTGGATGAACTCGCTGGAAACAGGCTGTCCGTGCAGGCCGGTTTCTACCGTCGGGCTGGCAGGCTGTACGCCCAGCGCATTGAATACAAAACCGTAGCGGGACTGCAATCCGAAGGAGCTGAACGAGCCGTTGTTATGCAGAACAATCAGGGCTTTTTCAGGACGATCCTGGGTGATTTCTTTGGCCTGGGCGACTTTGGCATCCAGCTCGGCCACTTTTTGTTGGGCCAGCTCTTCTTTCTTGAAAAGCGAGCCCAGAGTCAGCAGGTGAGTCTTGATGACTTCAATGTGATTGACCTGGCTATCGCGGTAATCCACGTCAAAGTGAATGGTGGGGGCGATCTGGCTCAGTTCCTTGTAGTGATTGGCTTGCAAGGAGGTGATCAGAATCAGGTCCGGTTTGGCGGCGTACACCTGTTCCACATTGGGTTGCACAATTGCGCCGGTGTCCTGGATTTCAGGGGCATTTTTATACTTGTCTAGGAATGCCGGGATGAAGTCTTTGGGCATGCCCACCACCGGGACACCCAAGGCATCCAGAAAATCCACTTCGTTCATGTCCAGCGCCACGACGCGTTGTGGCAGCTTTTCGATGCGTGTCGAGCCCAGCTTGTGTTCGACCACAATCGGTTCATAGCGGGCACTGGCCTGCGGGCTGACGGCGGCTTGCGGTGCCGGGGTTTCCGCCGCTGCCTGGGTCTTTTTCTCGCAGCCTTGCAAGGCAAAGCTGGCGGCCACAAACAGGGCTATCAGCCCGTATCTGTGTTTGGCGATCATGCTAGTTCTCCTGATGGGGTGAAGTAATTGCACAGGCGGCCACGCTTGCTGTGCGTAATCTCGAAATCCAGACCATAAAGTTCGGTCAGCCGTGCTTGCGTGATGACCTCTGACACCGGTCCTGCGCAGTACAACGCACCGTTTTTCATGGCCACAATGTGATCGGAATAGTTGGCGGCAAAGTTGATGTCATGCACCACCAGAATCACGGTACGGCCGTACTCGTCACAGAGCCGACGCAAGGCGCGCATGATCTGGACGGCGTGCTTGATGTCCAGATTGTTCAGCGGCTCATCCAGCAGCAAATAATCGGTTTGCTGGGCAATGGTCATGGCCAGAAAAGCCATCTGTCGCTGGCCACCGCTCAGCTCGTCCAGATAGGACTGGCGCAAGGGTTCCAGCGATAGAAACTGAATAGCGTCGGAGATGGCTTGTTGATCTTCATCCGTCAGCACGCCCCGGCTATAGGGGAAGCGGCCAAAGGCGACCAGTTCTTCCACGGTCAGGCGCAAATTGAAATCAGGAGATTGGCGCAAGGTGGCTACCCGGCGCGCATAGTCGGCAATACGTATATCCGCAATGTTGCGGCCGTCCAGCTGGATCTGGCCTTCGTCGGTCTCCAGCAAGCGGGCGATACTCATCAGCAAGGTGGTTTTGCCGGCACCATTGGGGCCGATCAGGGAGCTGAGCTGTCCGGCGGGGAACTGTGTGCTGACCTTGGAAAGCACGGTCTTGTTCTTGTAGTGTTTGGAGAGCTGACTGATCGTAATCATGCTGTGCCTCGGGTACGAACCATCAGTCCCAGAAAGTACGCGCCACACACCAGGTTGACGAGTATCCCGACGGTCGTGCGGTAATTGAAAACATGTTCCACTGCTATCTGCGCCAGCAAAAACATGACGATGGCGATGGCGCAGCCTAGCGGCAGCGTGATTCGGTGTCGGAAGCTGCGGGCCAGCGCATAGCTGGTGTTGGCTACGAAAATCCCCATGAAGGCAGTGGGCCCGAGCAGGCTGGTGGAAATAGCCACCAGGGCAGCAATCAGTGCCAGCTGGATGCGCACGGTACGGCGATAGTCGACACCTAAAGAAATGGCTTGTTCGCGGCCCAAAGACAGCACGTCCAGCGTGGGCAAGCTGCGCAGGCTGCCCAGGCAAATGCCCCCCACCAGAAGGGCGGAAACCAGCAGTTGCAAAGGCTCGGCCCGGTTAAAGGACGCCTGGCTAAAACCCAGCAAAATGGAGAACTCGCCGGGGCTGATCTTTAGCTGCACAAACTGGGTGAAGGTGCTGATGATCATGGTCAGTACCAGCCCCATCAGCAGCAGGAAATACACATTGTTCTTGCCCTGGCGAAACAGCCAGTGATGGATTGCCAGCGAGTAGGCCAGCATCAGCACAATGGACAGCACCACATTGCCATTGGCGCCCAGCATCACCAGACTTTGTGTGCCCAGTAGCAAAATCAGCAGGGACTGGAACAGCAGGTAAACCGCTTCGTATCCCATGATGGCGGGTGTCAGAATCCGGTTGCCGGTCATGGTCTGGAAAATAATCGAGGACCAGGCAATGCAGATGCCGCCAATGACCATGGCTGCCAAACGGTTCAGGCGTTTGGGGATGATGTAGTCGAAGTCCAGGCCGGAGCGATAGAACACAAAGCTCAGTGCCAGCACCAGCAATAGTATCCAGACCAGATGTTGCCGTTTCATCGGTTCCTCCAGAAGATCAGGAACAGAAACAGCACGCCACCCACGCCACCGGCGGTCAGGCCGATGGGGACTTCAAACGGGTAGATAATGAGGCGGCCCAGAATGTCGCAAGCCAGCAGCAGGCAGGCACCGCCCAGCGCCACAATGGGCAAGGTACGGCCCAGGTTGTCGCCATAGCGCAGCGCCACCAGATTGGGGATGACCAGGCCGATAAAGGGAATGGCCCCTACGGTAATAACAGTGGCCGAGACGGTAACCGCAACCAGTATCAAACCCAGGGCCACGGTGGCGGAATAGTTCAGGCCCAGGCTGGTGGCCATGCCTTCGCCCATGCCCAGCACTGTGAAGCGATGCGCATACAGATAGGTGAGCAACACAATGGGCAGGATCAAATAAATGATTTCGTAGTTGCCCTGCACGATCTTGGAAAAGTCGCCCAGCATCCAGCCCTGCATGCTTTGCAGAATCTGATGGTGGTAGGCATAGAACTCGGCAATGGCGCTAAGCACACCGCCATACATCAAGCCAATCACCGGTACCAGCACGGTGTTCTTGAAGCGGATGCGGCGTACCACAGCGATGAAGATCAGGCTGGAGGCAAAGCAGAACAAGAGGGCAAACAGCAGCTTGCCCAATGTGCCGCTGGTGGGGGCCAGAGTCAGGGCGATCAGAATGCCCAGCTTGGCGGCATCCAGCCCGCCCGAGGTGGCCGGTTCCACAAATTTATTGCGCACAATGTGCTGCAAGATCACCCCGCAGACAGACAGGCCTATGCCACTCAAGACCAGTGCCGCCAGACGGGGCAGGCGGCTGGCGCTCAGTGTCAGCCAGGCATCGCCTGAAAAACTCCATAATTGTGCCCAACTGATTTGCCGTGCACCTATCAGCAAAGACAGGCTGCACAAGATCAGAAACACCAGCACAAAAGATCTAGCTCGCATCACACACCGTTATTCTGGGCTGCGGTGGCAATACGCCATCCTTTGGCGGCATGACGCTGGTTCAGGAAGTGGGCATAACGGCCTTGGGTTTCGCGCAGTTGGGCCGGCGGGCCTTGCTCGATAATCTGGCCGTTTTCCAGCACCACGATTTGATCGGCCATGGCTACGGTAGAGAGCTGATGAGCAATCACGATCAGGGTACGCTTGCCACGCAGACGGGCCAAAGCCTGGGCAATGGCTGCCTGGTTTTCGGCATCCAGTGCGGCAGTGGCTTCGTCCACCAGCAAAATGGGGGCGTTCTTGAGCAGAGCGCGCGCAATGGCGATGCGTTGACGCTCGCCCCCGGACAGGCGGGCCCCGCCTTCGCCCACCGTTGTGTTCAGACCTTCTGGCAAGCGCGCGATGATTTCGCTGACACCGGCTTGTTCCACCGCTTCCATCAGTTCGGCCTCGGTTGCATCCGGTTTGCCCAGGCGTATGTTCTCGGCAATGCTGCCTGCGAACAGATAGTCGTCCTGAAAAATCTGGCTGATTTGCGTGGCCAGTACGGGGCTGCCGATCTGGCGTACATCCACGCCTCCTATGGAGACACTGCCCTGGCTGACATCAAAGAAGCGGGCAATCAGACGAGCCAGTGTGGTTTTGCCTGAGCCGGATTCCCCGATCAAGGCCACCATGCTGCCAGGTGCAATGTTCAGGCTGACGCCATTCAGTACATCGGGCTTGTCGGCGGCATAGCGGAAATGCACATTGTTCAGCACAATCGAGCCGTCGCTTGGAGTTTGGGGTGAAGCGGGCTCGGGCAGGGGCTGAACGGCAAACAGTTCTTGAATCGCATCAAGTTGGCCGCGTGCACCGCGCAGCACTTCACCGTAGCTGGCCACTTCCAGCAAGGAGTCGATATAGCGTGCGCTCAGCAGCAAGGACACGATGACGGCGATGACTTCTGCACTGCTCAGGCCCAGACCCGTATGGCTGTTTAGCCAAAGCGTGGCGGCAATCAGCAAGGCCGCAAAGGCTGCTTGTACGGCCCAGGCATTGAGTACCGCCGAGGCCGTGGATTGCCAGATCAGTTTCTTACCCGCCTGGTGTTGGCGTTCAATCGCTTCTTCCAGCAGACGGGTGCCACCGCCTTCGCCATTGAAGGCACGCAGCACGGATTGGGCTTGGGCAAACTCCACCACGCGCTGGCTGGCATGGGCGAAGTGGGCCTGGAAGGCATCATCAGCCTTGCGTCCCAAATGGGCGGTCAGTGCCAGAACACCCGCCAGCAAAGGCAACGCGATCAGGGCAATCAAACCCAGCGGCCAATGCAGAATGAACAGCGCCACGACCAGCACAAGCGGCGTCACAACTCCGGCGATCAGCGGGGTGAAGACGTGTGCAGGCAATTGGGCCACCGACATCATGCCCTGGGTGACGATGTGCCCCAGCCGCGCGGTGTTTTGAGCGGAGAACCAGCCTACGGGCAGTTGGGCGATATGTTCGCCCAGACGATGCCGGCCACCTTGCAGGATGGCGGCCCCAACATTTACACCCGCTTGCTCCACATGGCGGCGCCAAGCCCAGCAGACAGCCACGCCAAGCAGCAGGACCAGCAACCAGCCGCCTGCTTGTTTGGGTTCGCCATTGAGCAGATGAGTGAAAACGGGGACCAAGGTAGTCATGGTCAGGCCGCACAGCAGACCGTATAAGACAGCCATCCAGCTATAGCGGCGGAAAATGGGGGCATCCGTACCCAGCAACTGAATCAGGGTCTTTAGCATGATGTGTCCTTGGAACGGTTGTCGTAGCCACCCAGGGTCCAGAGCCGTGCGTAACGGCCTTGTTCAGCCAGCAGGCTGGTGTGACTGCCTTGCTCCACAATCGCGCCGTCTTCCAGCACCAGAATGCGATCCGCGTGCATGATGGTGTCCAGGCGGTGAGCAATGACCAGCAAGGTGCGGCCTTGGGCAAAGCGTGACAGAGCATCTTGAATAGCCACTTCATTGCTGGCATCGGCAGCGGCGGTGGCTTCGTCCAGCACCAGAATGGGTGGGTCCAGCAGGACAGCGCGCGCAATGCTGACGCGCTGACGCTCGCCGCCCGAGAGTTGGGCGTCTTCACCCACGACAGAGTCGTAGCCACGAGGCAGGGTCAAGATACGGTCGTGAATATTGGCGGCGCGAGCGGCATCTTCAATCTCTTGCTGACTGGCCGAGGGGCGGCCCAGCGCAATGTTCTCGCGCACGCTGGCATTGATCAGGCGCACCTCTTGCAGCACAAAGCCAATGCGGCGGTAAAGTTCGGTGGATTCAATCTGGCGTAGATCGGCTCCGCCCAGGGTGATGCGGCCCTCGCTGGGGTCAAAAAAGCGCAGTAGCAGGCGGGCGATGGTGGATTTTCCAGAGCCGGAAGAGCCCACAATCGCGGTGACTGTGCCCGGTTCCAGGGTGAAGCTGATATTGCTGAGTGCCTGATGGCCTTCGCCGTAGGCATAGCTGACGTTTTCGACTCGCACTTCGTGATTTGCCGGGACTTGTTGCTGATCAGTGCTCAGCGGTTCCAGTACGGGTGTTTTCATCAAAGCTTGTACGCGCTGTGCCGCACCCGTTGCGCCACCCAGATCGTGCAGCAGGGTATGCAACAAGAGCAGGGGGGCGCAAATGCCGGGAGCCACCAGGGCGAAGGGCAGAATGTCTACCGGGGCAATCCAGTTCAAATAGCTGAAGAGGGCACCGAAGATCAGCACGACACCTAGAACCGTGACTGGAGCGATCATGGCATGGGCGTGAGCCATGCGGGCCACCAAAGGGCGGGCAAAGTTCAGAAAGGCGTTGGCAAAGCCATCCACGGCCTTGCTATAGCCGCCATGTGCCTGCCCATTGGAACCAAAGGCCTTGACCACGGGAATGCCGCTGACAAATTCCACGGTGGCACTGTTCAAGCGGCCCAGCTTTTCGACAAAGCCCTGCATGTTCGCGCTGCTGGCTTTCATGGCGTGGCGCAAAAACAGGAAGAAACCGGGGAAGGGCAGTAGAGCCACGATGGCCATACGCCAGTCCATGACGAACAGGTACAGCACCGAGATCGCAATGGCACCGACGGCGCGGCCGACCGAGGTGTAAAAGTGTGCGGTCAGGCTGTGCAGGGTGGCGATGTCATCCTGCATGGCTTGTTTCACTTCGCCTGAAGCCTGGCCGGTAAACCAGCCTAGTGGCACCTTGGCTAACCTCTGGGCGGCACTCAGACGCAGACCGCGTGTCAGCTGATTGTCGGCCAGGTGGGCCAGCAGCTCGCCTGCCGAGATCAGGGCCAGGCCTGCAAACATGCTGATGATGCTCAATAGCACCGCCCAGCCTATATCGCCTTGCAGCTCGCCAGACAGGGTATTGCCCAAAGTCAGCTTGGCGATATGGGCGATTCCGGCCAAAGGCACCAGGGTCAGCATTGAACCCAAGGCCGCCAGAACGGCGGCAACAATCAGACGTGAGCGTATAGAGCTGAGGATCTGGCTGATGGGGCCAGGCTCTTTACGCACGTCCGTAGCAGTTTCACGAGTGGTCATGAGCGGTGGTAAGTATCTAAAAAGCCGGAGAATTCGGCTCTTCAATATAAGGTATTGAGAATCATTATCGATAATGTAATCTAAATTTTGAATTAGTGGAACCTATTAAACTAAATAGGAAAGGCGGCAGAATATTTTTGTGTTCTGTTTGTCACAATGCACAAAAAAACAGGCCCACCAAGTCGAGCTTGGGGGCCTGCTGGTTTGCATGAAGGACGGTTTATTGAAGGGGCGGACCGCGCTGCAAGCAAGGGAATGGCTTGCAGCCCGTGAGTACCTTCAAGAAAAGGGGGGCTAGTCGTGTTTGCCGCCGCAGCACACACTCCACCATTTGCGGCGCGAGGTGTGGCCGATGCCAGGGTTGAAGGTGTTGGTCGGGTCCAGCTCGCGATAGAAACCGGCCAGGGCAGGTTTGGCGATATACAGGTGGCCAACATTATGCTCGGCCGGGTATTCGGCACGGCGTTCATCCAGCAACTTCCACATGCGGTGTTCCATATCCAGAGGAACCACGCCTTTTTTGACGATGTAGTCCTGGTGGAATACGTGGCACAGGAAGTGGCCGTAATAGAGCTTGTGGACGATGTCTTTTTCCATATCGTCCGGCAGTTGCTCCACCCATTCCTTGTCATTACGGCGCAAGGCAATGTCCAGCGCCACAATATCTTCCACGCTGTCGGGATGTGCCTCGCGGTAGCGGATGGCGGCACCGGCAATGGCAAAACGGTGCAGAAAGGCTTTGCGACCTTCTTCGGCATCGCACTCGAAATAGGCACCTTGCTGGCTGCCTTCAAATTGCTGGCTCAGAAATTCGCGCGTGGCCTGCGCGGTGTCGTTGGAGACGCGCAGCAACAGGTGATGCTCGAAACGGTCGCGCCATTCACGCATGCGTGGCGGCAGGTGGCTGGGCAGGCGGTTCATGATGGCCTGGATTACGCGATCAGTGACGCCGCGCCAGCCAAAGCGCTCAAAAAAGCCATCCACACGGCTTTTCATGGCAAAGGCGGATGGCACTTTGGCGGTACCAAAACGGTCGATCAGCAAGAAGGTGTCTTTGCCGTATTGCTCGCCAATATCGTAGGCGGTGCGATGGATGTACTCGCCCGCGATAGGCAGGCGGGGCAGTTCCGTCAGCAGATGGCGGCGCACAGCCGTGAGCTCGTCCGGGTCATTGGTGCCAATGTAGAAAACAGTACTGGCTTCTTTGGGGAAGGTATCCAGACGCACGGCAAAAATGCACAGCTTGCCGGCCGAGCCGGAGGCTTCGTACAGGCGTGAAGGGTCGGCATTGAAACGGGCCGGGGTCTGGGCATCCACATCGCGCACATCGTCGGCGTAGCGTGGGTCGCTGGCCTTGCGTTCCGGGTCGTTGATGATATCCGCAACACTGTATTTGCCTTGCTCCAGGCGGTTCAGAATTTCTTCCGGGGTATCCCCCAGATTGATGCCCAGGTGATTGACCAGTTGCAGGGTGCCATCGTCCAGCACTTGCGCGTACAGCGTCAATTCCGTGTAGGCCGGGCCGCGTCGTACCAGCGCACCGCCGGAGTTATTGCAAACACCGCCCAGCACAGAGGCGCCGATACACGAGGAGCCAATCACCGAGTGGGGTTCACGCTCCAGGGGGGCCAGGGTCTGTTCCAGACGGTCCAGCGTGGCACCGGGCAGGCAGACAACTTGCTGGCCATCGTTGATGACTTGTATGCCTTGCAGACGCATGGTGTTCATCAGCACGATGTCGCGGTCGTAGTCGTCTCCGTCGGGGGTGGAGCCGCCTGTCAGGCCGGTGTTGGCCGCCTGCATGATCACGATGCAATCGGCAGCGACAGCGGCTTGCAGGCTGCGCCATTGTTCCAGCAGCGTTCCGGGCCGCACAACGGCCAATACCTTGCCTTCACCCGTGCGATGGCCCTTGCGGTAACGACGCGTGCTGCGGTCGTCCGTCAGGACGTGAGGGTTGCCGACAATAGAGCGCAGTTGCTGCAACAAATCCGCAGCGCTGGTGGAAACTGACATGGTCAAGACTCCTGTACAAGCAGGTCAGAGGTGATCTGGGAAATGCTGCTGACACTGGTCAGTGTCATGGCGACCCGAATTTCTTTTTCAATCAGGCCCAGCAGGTGGTCCACGCCGGATTGCCCGGCGGCGGCCAAGGCATAGATGTAGGCGCGGCCCAGCATGGCAGCGTCGGCACCCAGCGCAATCATGCGCACCACGTCCAGGCCACTGCGGATACCCGAATCTGCCAGAATCTTGATCTGGCCTTTGACGGCATCGGCAATGGCAGGCAGCGCGCGTGCCGAGGACAAGACGCCGTCAAGCTGACGGCCGCCGTGATTCGAGACGATGATGCCATCGGCACCAAAGCGCACGGCATCGCGGGCGTCATCGGGGTCCAGAATGCCTTTGATCAGCATGGGGCCTTTCCAGAATTCGCGTATCCACTCCAGATCCTTCCAGGAAATCGAGGGGTCAAAGTTCGCGCCCAGATAACCCATATAGTCTTCCAGACCCGTAGGCTTGCCCAGGTAGCGCGAGATATTGCCCAGATCGTGCGGGCGACCCAGCAGACCGACATCCCAGGCCCAGCGCGGGTGCATGACAGCCTGTGCATAGCGACGCAGAGCGGCATTCGGGCCGCTCATGCCCGAATGCGCATCGCGGTAACGAGCGCCGGGTACGGGCATGTCTACGGTAAAGACCAAGGTGCTGCAGCCTGCAGCTTGCGCGCGTTCCAGTGCATTGCGCATGAAGCCGCGGTCCTTCAGCACATACAGCTGAAACCACATGGGCCGCTTCAGGCGCGGCGCAACTTCCTCGATCGGGCAGACTGACACGCTCGACATGGTGAAGGGAATGCCATGTGCATCGGCTGCCTGGGCAGCCTGGACTTCCCCTCGACGCGCGTACATGCCTGTCAGACCTACCGGGGACAAGGCCACCGGAATGGACAGTTTTTCACCAAACAGCTCAATGCTGGTATCGAGCTGGCTCATGTCCTTCAGGACACGCTGGCGCAGGGCGACATTGGCCAGATCGTCCACATTGCGGCGCAGCGTGTGCTCGGCGTAGGCACCGCCGTCAATGTAGTGGAACAGGAAAGGAGGCAGTCGTTTTTGGGCGGCACGCCGGTAGTCGGTCGAGGAGGAAATAATCATGGCAGGGTCGGGTCGGATAAGACGGAAGGAGGGGTTTGCAGGCGCGCGGCACGTTCGCGGCGTGCAAGGTCTTCGTCAGCCTGAAGAAGGGTGTTGCGTACGTAGCCCAGGTGTTCGTTCACAACGTGGCGTGCTTGAGCGGGATCGCCATCAACAATGGCTTTGACCAGGGCTTCGTGTTGCGCCGTCAGATTGACAATGGTCTCGGGGGAGTCATGCACGAACATGATGATGTCCCGGTTTTGCGTCACGCTGCTGAGCACCAGATCAAACAGGCCCCGCATGACCTGAACCAGCACCAGATTGTGCGAGGCTTCGGCCACGGCCAGGTGAAACTGGGCATCGGCGCGGGCGGACTGCACGGTATCGCCGCTTTGCTGGTAGCGAATCATTTGCTCGAAGCATTGCAGGATCTTGTCCTTGTCTTCGGGCGAGGCACGCAGGGCGGCGTGCCAGGTGGTACTGCTCTCCAGAGCAATGCGCGCTTCCAGCACGTCGTAACGGTACTGGGGATCGGACAGCATCAGGGCGGCCAGCGGGTCTACCGAGCGCTGGGTCCATTGGGGCGTTTGGGAGGCCAGGTAAGTGCCTGAACCTACCTGACTGCGCAAAATGCCCTGGCTGTTCAGTTGCTGAATAGCCTCGCGCAGCGATGCACGCGACACATTCAATTGAGCTGCCAACGTACGCTCGGCAGGCAGTCTTTGCCCGGCCTTGAAATCGCTGGATTGAATCAGCGCCAGCAATTGTTGGGCAACGTGATCAGAGAGGCGCATAGTTCTTGAGATACCGGAAAAATAAATCTGCAAGGCACGCGTATACGCGCCTTGCAGATGAAGGATGAGGGCGTGCCCTTAGGGAATCATCCAAGGTAACACATAGGCTTGCAGGGTAGTCAGCAGGCCAATCAGAACCGCAAAGATCAAGCTGTGTTTCACGGTAAAGCGGAACAGATCGGATTCTTTACCGGCCAGACCCACTGCCGCGCAGGCAATGGCGATCGACTGGGGCGAGATCATCTTGCCGGTCACACCACCTGTGGTGTTGGCGGCCACCATCAGCACTTCAGGCAGACCCAGCTGCTGTGCCGTGGTTGCCTGCAAGGCACCAAACAAGGCGTTGGCAGAGGTGTCGGAACCAGTCAGGAACACACCAATCCAGCCCAGGAATGGCGAAAAGAAGGTGAAGGCTTTGCCGGTGTGAGCCAGGGCCAGCGCCAAAGTTGCGGACAGGCCGGAGTAGTTGGCGATAAAGGCAAAGGCCAGCACCATGCCAATCGAGTAGATCGGTACAGCTAGTTCCTTGAAGGTTTCGCCCAAGGTTTCCACCGCTTTTGCCGGTTTCATGCGCAAAAAGAGGATAGTCAGCAAGGCGGCAATCAGAATGGCGGTGCCGGTGGCAGAGAGCCAGTTAAAGGAGTAGACCGCGCCATACGGAGTGGCCGAGGCCACGACGGGTGGAGCCTTGTCGACCAGATTGTGCAGGAAGGGCACAGGAATGTTCACGATGGTCGACGCCAGCGGGCCATTGGCAGCAAACAAGGCTTTGAAGGGCTGCACACTCCAGATCGTGACCATGGCAGTCAGGATGATGAAGGGCGACCAGGCTTTGATGATGCGGCCAGTGCTCAGCACGGTAGGGGCCTGATCGGCCAGATTGTCCTGAGCAGGCGAGCCTTCTTGTGTTTCAAAACGGAAGATGCGCTTGGGTTGCCACACTTTCAGGAACAGAGTCAGCACAACCAGGGAAACCAGAGCCGAGGTAATGTCCGGCAGCTCGGGGCCAATGTAGTTGGCGGTCAGGAACTGCACCAGCGCGAAGGAGCCGCCACCGACCAGTACGGCAGGCCAGGTTTCCTTGATACCGCGCCAGCCGTCCATGATGGCCATCAGCCAGAACAGCACGATCACCGTCATGAAAGGCAGTTGGCGACCAGCCATCTGGCCGATTTCAAAAGGATCAATACCCGATACCTGACCGGCCACGATGATAGGAATACCCATGGCACCGAACGCCACCGGGGCGGTATTGGCAATCAGGCACAGACCGGCCGCGTACAAGGGGCGGAAACCCAGGCCAGCCAGCAAGGCGGCAGTAATGGCAACGGGCGCACCAAAACCGGCTGCCCCTTCCAGGAAGGCGCCAAAGCAAAAGCCCACCAGAATCAGCTGCAGGCGCTGGTCAGGCGTGACGGACAGGATGGAGGCGCGAATGATGTCGAACTGACCGGTCTTGACCGAAATCTTGTACAGAAAAACGGCGGCCACAATGATCCAGGCGATCGGCCACAGCCCATAGAAAAAGCCATACACCACCGAGGCCAGCGCAGTGGAAACCGGCATGCGATAGAAAAACAGGGCAACGCCCAGGGCCAGCAAGACGGTAATCGTCCCTGCCAGATACCCCTTCATGCGCAACTTGGTCAGGGCCAGGAAAAAAAAGATGATCGGAATAAGGGCGATCAGTGCCGACAGCCAGATATTGCCGGTGGGATCGTATTGCTGCAGCCACGCTTGTTGCATGTTGTTCTATCTCCGCAGGAGCAAATGGGAGGCGCTTGTATCGCAAGCGAGCCTGAAGGTCGTTAAATTGGTCTGACCATTTCTTGAGATCGTCAAGAACAGAGCGCATTGTATAGAAAGGATTATTTTATTGAATCTAAGTGTTTACCCTAACAATTCAAGAATAAACAATTTTTTATTCAATTAATTGGTCTGACCAATTTAGGTGAAAAACCAAAAATGAGAGGTGGAACGGGCAGGGGCTGTCACACGGTTTTCAGGCGTGAAAAGTCTCTTTTCCTGACTATTTTTGCCAGGATGGGGCGGGAGGAATCGGGTTACGCTGTTGCTCGTTCAGGTCGATGTCTTGCGACTTCATCAGCAGGAACACTCGCTTTGCAAAAAATGATATTGAGAATCATTATCGTGGATGTAAACTAGGCTTCTAATTAGTAGAGTTTCATAAATTAAATAAGAGGCAGTGGCAGTACTACCGCGCTGCTGTCATCAAAAGGGTCAACATAGATATGCCAACCCCTCAGGCGCCCGCGCCACGCGGACGTCCTCCCACCATCACCCGAGCACGGATTGCCGACGCTGGTATTCAGATTGGCCTGCCCAACATCACTTTTGTGGGGGTAGCGGCTGCTTTGGGTGTCAGCCAGATGGCGCTGTACAAGCATGTGGGCAATCTGGAAGGGCTTAAACAACTGGTGGCCGAAGAAATTTTCAGCCGCTGGCAAGTGCCTCGAGCCACTACTCCGGTTCAAGGCAGCCTGGAAGACTATCTGCAGCTGTTCAGTGCGGCGACACAGGCTTTTGTGAAAGCCAATCCGGGCATCACGCCCTATGTGATACGCAGGCTGGTGGCGACTCCTTCCATGCTGGACAAGATCCGGGAACATCAAGAGCACATTGCTCAGGCTTATGGCGTGTCCTTCGAGCGCTCGCGTTACTTGATGGGAACGGTGGCCTTTCATTGCCTGGCGGTTGCCGATACGGTCTATGCCGTGGCTGGCCGGGAGCCACGTGCAGCCGTGGAACGGGTCGTGGAGGAGGTCGAGATGGAGGGCATATTGCAATTGGGCATGACAGCCCTGATTCAAGGAGCTTTAGCAATGAGTGAGCAAGACATTTCTCCTGACTTTTCCACCCAGTTTCTGGATACATCCGCTTTGCCGATAGCAAGGGTGCGCGAGTTCCCCTTGACCCTGGAGCTGGCCACGCAATGGCTGGACGATATGGAAACCCTGATCAAGGCCGAAAAAGAGTTCGTTCTGGTCTACGAAAGCCTGCCCGATCCTTCCACTCCCGGCGACCCGGAAGGGCGCAAGAAAGCGGTGTTGTGGTTAAAGGCACATCGTGAAGGCTTCGGTCGTTATTGCCGCGGGATTGTGATGATGTGCGATGACCCTGCCAATCTGCCTGCCCTGCAGGAGATGGTGCGGCCTTTGGAAAAGGTCTATCGCGTACCCGGGGGTGTGGCCTCCAGCCCCGACGAGCTGCGCGCTTTCATCCAGCAGTGGGTGACAGCAAGTTAGGACATAACAGACAGTAGTCCATCGCCTGATAGCGCTTTGCTTCAGGTTTCAAAGCCGCTGCGTCTCCGGGTTGAGAGGCAGCGGCTTTGTTATGGACAATCTTTCGCTGAACTGTACGTGTTTTCCCGTCTAGTCTCGGTTTTTCTTTGGTATGACAATAAAAACATTGTCATAACAATAAGTATTGGTCACAGGAGCAAGTACGTGAAAGATCCACATTGTCATTCCAGTAGCATCCTGGTGGAGCGCCCGGCTAAGGTCGCTTTTGAAATCATGTCCGATGGCATCTTGCAAGGTCAGTGGGCCTGGGGCAGTGCGAATCGCAGCGAAGTGGAACCGGGTCTGTTCATGGGGACCTCGGTCTTTAGCGGCCAGGAAACCTATGTGCGCCTGAATGTGGACGCAGACCGCTTTCAGGTGGATTACGAGGTGGGCGCCAGCAAGGAGGCGATGCAGTTTCGTAATATGTCGCGCGTTATCCCAGGCGAGGTGCTCAAGCTGGGCGCAGACAAATGTGTAGTGAGCTTGCTGACCTGGCGTTTGGCTACACAAAGCGATGCGGCATGGGAGCAAATTTCCTGTGTCCATGAGGCCGAGATGTTTCTGATCAAAGGCCTGCTGGAACGCGAATAAGAAGATGGCTTACTGGCAGGGGAACCAACGATTTTCTGTTGATACCGCAGGTGGAACACAGCACGTAGGGAGAGCCAGCAGCAGAGTGTCATCAACAGGGATGAGATAAAAAAGTGAGTACAAAACCACTGTATGAGCAGCTTGCCGACAAGCTGACCCGCTATATCCAGGACGGTCGCTTGAAGCCCGGCGACCGCTTGCCTACGGAGGCCGAGCTAGGGGGGATGTTTGGCGTCAGCCGCATCACCGTGCGCCAGGGCCTGGCGATCTTGACGCGCAATGGCTTGATCGAGCGTTTTCCCAGCCGAGGCTCCTTTGTGCTGGAACGCAAGAACACCGGCTCCTGGGAGCTGAGCTCCATCAATGATCTGGTGCAGTTGGGCAAAGACACCACCACCCAGATTGCCAGCTGGGGGCTGGTCGCCCCGCCAGCAGACATTGCTGAGTTTTTCGCTTCCGATGAGCCGGTTTATAAGCTGCAAGCGGTGCGCTACAGGTCAGCGGTGCCCCTTTATTTTGCTGAGAACTACTTGCTACGCTCGATAGGAGAACGTATCGAGCAACAGGCTCTGGAAACACACACCATGGTAGAGATGCTGACTGGCGTGCTGAACGTGCCCATCAAGCATGCGCAAGAAGAGATCAGCATGGCCAACGCGTCGGCAGACATGGCCAAGCAGCTCTGGATCAAGGAGAACCAGGCCGTGATTGTGCAGCGTATTGATCTGTTCAATACCGATAACAAACCGGTGCAAAGCGGCAAGGGCTGGTGGCGCAGCGAGCATTTCAAGCGACGCTTCAAACTGAACTACGACTAAGCCCGCGGCCTGGCACCTGGCCAGACCTTGCCGGTATGCCGGTTTACACAGGCAAGCGTTGCCCCTTGGCCTTGATGCAAGACAGCACGATCTGCGAATGGATCTTGGTGACGCCGCGCAGCGTGTTGAGCTTGTGAATGACAAAATTGGAAAAAGTCTCGAAGTTGCGCGTGCGTATGTGCAGCATGTAGTTCGCCTGCCCGGTCACGATGTAGGCATGGAGCACTTCATCCATGGTAGCCAGTGCTTTGCTCAGGTACTGATGCTCGCTCTCGTTGAGCTGCCCGATATTCACTTCCACAAAGGCTTCAATGGCAAAGCCCAGTTTGCCTGCGCTCAAGTTGGCGCTGTAGTTTTCGATGAAGCCTTCCTGCTCCAGAATCTTTACGCGCCGGTGGCAGGAGGAGGGCGAAAGGGCTACCAGGTCAGCTAGTTCCTGGTTGCTGAGCCTGCCGTTGTCCTGTAAAAGACGCAGGATTTTCAGGTCTGTCTCATCTAGTCTCATATTTTAGAATTTTCTATGAAAAAGGTTTTTAAAAACCGAATTTTCTTCCAGTATTAATCATAATCTTCATCGCTTTGGAATAATTTACCAGAGGCTCGGTGCTAGACTAAATAGCTTAAAAAGCAGAATCGAGGAGCATGAATATGATTACCTTGCAGCAATGCGAGCAGTGGGATCAGGCCGATGAACTGGCTGCCTTCAAAGCCAAGTTCGACCTGCCACCCAACACGATTTATCTGGACGGGAATTCGCTGGGCGCCATGCCCCGACACGCCATGGAGCGCGCCCAGGAAGTTATTGCTCAGGAATGGCGTACCGACCTGATCAATAGCTGGAACAAGGCAGGCTGGTGGACCTTGCCCGTGCGTCTGGGCGACCAGATGTCGCCCCTGATCGGTGCCGGTCAAGGTGAAACCATCGTCAGCGACAGCACCTCGGTCAATCTGTTCAAGGTGCTGGCTGCCGCCGTCAATTTGCAAAAAGAGCGCCATCCGGAAAAGAAAGTGATCCTGGCCGAGCGTGATTCCTTCCCTACGGATCTTTACATCATTGAAGGGTTTAACGCCTTCTTTGGCAAAGACTATAGGCTTGAATTGATTGATGACCCGGCAGACCTGCAAACAGCCGTCAATGATGAAACCGCTGTGGTGGTGCTGTCCCATGTGAATTACCGCACGGGTTACTTGCACGATATGCAGGCGACCAACCGCCTGGTGCATGAACACAATGGCCTGTTGATCTGGGATTTGTGCCACTCCGTGGGTGCCTTGCCTATCGAGCTGAAAGACAGCGAGTCCGACTTTGCCATTGGCTGCACCTACAAGTACCTGAACGCCGGTCCGGGTGCTCCGGCCCTGCTGTGGGTGAACCCCAAGCTGATGGGCCAGATCAGCCAGCCCTTGTCCGGCTGGTGGGGCCACAAGCACCCCTTTGCCATGAGCCCGTCATATGAAGCCGCCAACGGTATCGAGCGTTTCTTGTGCGGTACTCAGCCCATTGTTTCCTTGAGCCTGGTGGCTTGCGGTGTGGACGTGTTCCTGCAAACCGACCTGCAGGCGGTGCGCCGTAAATCCCTGGCGCTGACGGACTTGTTCATCGCGTTGGTGGAACAGGAATGTGCGGAATTTGGCCTGCGTCTGGTGACTCCACGCGATCACCACTACCGTGGCAGCCATGTAAGTTTTGCCCATGAGCAAGGCTATGCCGTGGTGCAGGCCCTGATCGCCCGTGGTGTGATTGGGGACTACCGCGAGCCTGAAGTGATGCGCTTTGGTGTTACGCCCTTGTATCTGTCTTTTGTGGATATTTGGCAGGCTGTGCAGCATATCAAGGCGGTACTGACCGATAAGGAATGGGACAAGCCCGCCTATAAAACACGCTCCAAGGTGACCTGATCAGGCTGATATAAAAAATAAGCATAAAGGAGGAGACATGAGCCGATTTGAGCAAATTCAATCGCGCGAAGCCGGGCTGCATAAAAAACTGAGCGCCCGCCAAATGAGCATGATTGCGATCGGGGGCGCCATCGGTACCGGCTTGTTCCTGGGCAGCAAATTTGCCATTGGCTTTGCGGGTCCCGGCGTTGTACTGAGTTATGTGATTGGCGGCTTCATTGCTCTGGTCCTGATGGGCTGCCTGGCCGAGATGACGGTGGAACACCCCACATCGGGCTCTTTTGGAGCCTATGCGGAGTTCTATATTCATCCGCTGGCCGGGTTCCTGGTGCGCTACAGCTATTGGGCCTGCATTGTTCTGGCCGTGGGCACCGAGGTGACGGCGGTGGCGGACTATATGAAGTTCTGGTTCCCGGACGTCTCACCCTGGATCTGGATCGCCTTTTTCTCGGCCGTGCTGATTGCCGTCAATGCCTACAGCGTCAAGGCTTTTGGCTCGGTGGAGTACTGGTTTGCCCTGATCAAGGTGTTTGCCATTATTGCGTTCATCGTGCTGGCCATTGGCATGTTGACGGGCTATTACAAGCCCGCACAGGTACAGGAAAACCTGTTTGGCCAGGGTGGCTTCATGCCCAATGGCTGGTATGGGGTGTGGGTAGGGGTGATCATTTCCATCTTCAGCTATCTGAGTATCGAGATGATTGCCGTGGCGGCGGGCGAGGCAGAAAACCCCGAGCAAGCCGTGCGCCAGGCCTTCAAGGCCACCATCTGGCGCTTGATCATTTTCTACCTGCTGTCCTTGTCGCTTATCGTGATGCTGGTGCCTTGGCAGGTGCTGGTAGCGGAAGGCACAACCAGTCCTTTCATTACAGTGATGCAGTCCGTCGGCATTCCCTATGCAGACAGCATCCTGAACTTCATTGTGATTATTGCGGCCTTGTCGGCCATGAACAGCATGCTCTATATCTCGACCCGCATGATGTTCAGCCTGTCGCGTGCCGGTGATGCGCCCGCTGCGCTGGGTAAGGTGGCGCGCAATGGTGTGCCCTTGAATGCCCTGGCTTTATCGGCCAGCGGTGTGGCCGTGGCCGCAGTGGTGTATGCCAACAATCCGGAAACCGCCTTTCCGGTGATGATTGCCTTGTCCATGTTTGGCGCTTTGTTCACATGGGGCATGATCTTCCTGACTCATTTGTTCTTCCGCCGCCGCGTGGCACAGGACGGTGTGCAGCTACGTTTCCGTATGCCGGCCTATCCCATCGGCACCTTGCTGGGCTTGATTGGCATTGTGGCGATTTTGGTGACTACCTGGTTCATCAATATCTTTCACTACACCTTGCTGTTTGGTGTGCCGTTCCTGCTTGCCTTGGTCGTGATTTACTTTGTACGAGGCGCTCGTAAGGCTGCCTGAGTGATCTGACTTTCTGGCTCTGTTTGAACAAGCCCCTGCCTTGGCAGGGGCTTTTTTTTGCAGCGTGCGTTTCAAGAAGCTCGTCCCGTCGGATAACAGCGGGAGCGTAGTGATGTTGAGGCGTGTGTGTCTGAGCAGGTAAGGATGTGGTGTGGGGCCGGTTTGATCTTTGTCAGCCTTGCGGTTTGTGGAGAATCGACTCAATAAAAATGTGTATTATTTGAGACTATTATGTATCATTTGGTATTGTGATTGCTCAAGAAGGCCACTGTCAGTCGTTCTGGGCCGCTGTTCTTTGTTGGGGGCGGCCAGTGCTGCGAGTGCTTGGGAGGAAAACTGTGAACCGTCATGGAAAGCGCATGACTCATCCACGTGAGTTGCGTCAATCGAATCGCAAAGCCTTGCTGGGCCCTGGCGCGGATGCTGCTTTTAGCAGCTTGGCGGCGCCCGAGATTCGGCAGCGCGTGCTGCTGGCCCATTGGGTGGCCCATAGCCGGGACAAGACCCAGCAGTACTTGGGTTTCCCCTTGGGCCGCATCATGCTGCAGCGCTGGATGCACAGCAAAGTCGGCAGCCGTCGGATCGAGGCGTTTGGCCTGCCGCGTCACATCGTCCATGAAACCTTGGGGGAGCAGGCTTTAACCCTGCATGTGAACCCGCGAGAGCTGATCCGCATGGCCATTCAGGCGCCTCGCAAGGAGGAAAAACGGCCGTCCTCCCTGGCCTTTATCTGGGAGGGAAGCTGGGACCAGCGGTGTGAGGATTTGCGCGTCGGAACGCGTTACTCCCTGATCAGCGATCTGGATGAAAACCGGCATCAGCTGGAACAAACGGCGCGTTTCAAAAAGCTGATGAAGCGTATTGAACAGGGCAATCCTTGGGAGTCGTATCAGCAAGGTGTATTTCTGGATACGCCGGAAAAGATTATTGAGTACCTGCGCATTTACCTGGGTTTTCTGGACGATATGGCTCGTGATGGCTTTGATCCCAGGCGCGGCAAAGATGCCTTGGGTGTGGTTATCTCCCGTGATGGCCGTATTCTGAAAATTAATCGTGGTCTGCACCGATTGGCCATGGCCCAGAGGCTGGGCCTGCCTAGCGTACCCGTGCAGGTACGCCATGTGCATCGCTTCTGGTGGGATCGGGTCACTGCCGGGGCCACGGGCGAGCTGGCCTTGCACCGGATGCAGCAAGCCTTGCGCCGCTGCGTGCCGGAAACCCGGCCCGGCCCTTTGGATCTGGATCCGGATACCTTGCTGACAGATGCTTTCTGGCCGGCTCCGCGTGCCGGTCTGAGCGTTTAAAAAATCACCTGCATAGTCATTATTCCATGGGTGAAATACGGTTTCTCAATGAATGACGTTACACTAGCGCACGCTCCACCCAGGTAGCGTGCCTGTTCGTTTTCCTGATCTCCAGTGGTGCCAAACAAGAAGACCGATTCGCAGCGATCTGGCAATAGCCCGTGCCCGATCCAGTCCTGCATTACCTAGGGGAAGAATTATGACTGCAGCAAAGCCTCGGCCTCGCGAGGAATTGCTATTGCGCCTTGTAAGCGCTTTGGCTGACCAGCCGCGGGCGTCCATGGGGCAATTGGCCGGTCTGGTGGGCTTGAGTCGCGCAACCCTGTGCCGCTACTTCCCGTCTCGCGAAGCCATGATGATGGAGATCTTCCAGGAAGGGGTAAATAGTGCGGAGCAGGCTATTGAACGCGCCCGTCTGTGCGAGGGAAGGGCACAAGAAGCCATTCAACGACTAATCCAGGAACTGCTGCCTATTGTGGATCTGTACATGTACGTTGAGCTGCAGTTGCAGGTAGAGGAGTATTCCACGGCCCGCAGTGAAGCGGTACGAGAGGCGTTGATTGAGCAGTTTCAACAGTGGCAGGAAAGCGGGGACTTGCGGCGCGATCTGGCGGCCAGTTGGTTATGCGAGTCCTTGTTTGCCTTGCTGGGCAAGGCTGCCAGGCTGATTCGAGCTGGCCGTCTGGCCCGCCATGATGCACCCCATAATGTGTTTGTCCTGCTGTGGAGCGGCATCGTTCATCCCTGATCGGGACCGGAAAACCAGGCCTTGTGCTTTCATGTCTGTGCGGATTACGCTGCTTGTTGGTGCAGCGCACACATACGGAGGCAATGGCATGAAACAGGCAATAGCAGCTTTCTCTTTGGGTTTGTCCCTGCTGGCGGGGGCAGGTGGCGCACAGGCCGCTTTGGACGTGGGCACCCCCGCGCCGGACTTTACCGTGCAGGCCGCTCTGGCCGGTAAAACCTTTGAATTCAATTTGGATGAGGCCTTAAAAAAAGGGCCAGTCGTCCTGTATTTTTATCCGGCAGCATTCACCCAGGGTTGTACTGTCGAAGCGCATACTTTTGCGCAAGCCATTGACGAGTACAGCCACTTTGGCGCCACTGTAATTGGCTTGTCTTCGGACAATATCGATACCCTGAAGGATTTTTCCACCGGACCTTGCGGCAGCAAGTTCGCGGTGGGTGCGGACACCACAGGCCAGGTCATCAAGGCTTATGACGCGGGCCTGGGGACGCACACCGAGCGTGCTTCCCGCATTTCTTACGTCATTTCGCCTGAGCGAAAAATCATTTTTGAATATACGGCAATGGAGCCGGACGAACACGTGAACAAGACCCTGGGTGCCGTACGCGACTGGTCCGCACAACAGGGGGTCAAGTAAAAACCGGGATAGCAGCTTGTTGTTCCGCACAGCATGGCGAGGGGCACAGTAAACGAGTCGGCAACTTTTTTCTGAATAGAAAGGGGAGCATATGTCGTTCAAAAGCACACTGAAAGTGTTTGTGCTGGCTAGCAGCATGGTGATGGCTGGCTCTGCCTGGACGGCAGAAATAGCCGATCAGATCTGGATGGGAGGACCCGTGCTGACGATGAATGACAGCCAGCCTGCTGCCCAGGCGGTTGCGGTCAAGAATGGTCTGATTCTGGATGTGGGTACCCTGCAGGCGATGCAAGCCTACAAAGGTCAGGACACTACCGTGATCGATTTGCAGGGCAAGGCCTTGCTGCCGGGCTTTGTGGACGCACACAGCCACGCTTTCATGATCGGTCTGCAGGCCATGTCCGCCAATCTGCTATCGCCTCCGGATGGCGCGGTGACAGATATCCACAGTCTGCAAGAGACGCTCAGGCAATGGCTGGGTGAGCAAAGTAAAACCAGGGAGGTGGGTCTGATCCTGGGTTTTGGTTATGACGATGCCCAGCTGGCGGAACAGCGACATCCCAATCGACATGAGCTGGATGCGGTGTCCGAGTCAGTGCCGATTATCATCATTCATCAGTCCAGCCACATTGGAGTGCTCAACAGCAAGGCGTTGGAGATGGCGGGCATTTCCGCCCAGACCCCAGATCCTGCAGGCGGTGTCATTCGGCGGGAAGAGGGCGGGACTCAACCTGATGGGGTGCTGGAGGAGATGGCTTTTTTCTCCAGCTTGACCAGTCAGATGGGCAAACTTACGTCCGAACAGGTTCAGGCTCTGTTTGTTGCCGGCACCGATCTGCTAAAGCGTTATGGCTACACGACCGGGCAGGAGGGGCGCGCGACGTCCGATACGGTGCCTTTAATGCAGGCAGCAGCGACGGCGGGCAAGATCGATATTGATGTCGCCGTCTACGTTGATGTGCTGCAGGACCGGGACTTTATCGCGCGTCATGTCTCGCGGCATTACACCGACGGTTTCCGGGTGGCCGGTGCCAAGCTTACGATTGACGGCTCTCCTCAGGGGTTTACGGCCTATCGCGACCGTCCCTATTACAAGCCGCCAGCAGGTTACCGCGCCGATTACCGGGGTTATGCGGCGGTCACGTCAGATCAGGTGTTTGAGTCGGTGGACTGGGCCTTCAAGAACGATATACAGCTTCTGACTCACGCGAATGGTGAGGCCGCCTCAGACCTTTTGCTGGCTGCGATTAAAACAGCCCGTGACAAGTATGGCCCCCGGGATCGGCGAGCCGTATTGATTCATGGGCAGTTTTTGCGCCGGGACCAGGTGGCGACCATAGCGGAGCTGGATGTTTTTCCTTCCCTGTTCCCCATGCACACCTTTTATTGGGGGGATTGGCACCGTGACCGCACAGTGGGGCCGGTCAATGCCGACAATATTTCTCCCACTGGCTGGGTGCGTGAACACGGTTTGATGTTTTCCACCCACCACGACGCACCAGTTGCCTTTCCTGATTCCATGAGGGTGCTGTCGGCGACCGTGACTCGTCGCACTCGATCGGGCGATATTCTGGGGCCGGACCAGAGGGTGGATGTCATGACGGCCCTTAAGGCGATGACCATCTGGCCGGCTTTTCAGCATTTTGAGGAGAAGGAGAAAGGCTCGATTGAGCCGGGCAAGCTGGCGGACTTTGTCGTCCTGTCGCAAGACCCGACCTCGGTCGCCCCTGAGCAATTGACCAGCTTGCAAGTGGTTCAGACCATCAAGCGGGGCAAGCTGATTTATGAACAGGATGGGGCAGTGGAGACAAAGCAGCTTGTCCCTCACTAACACCAGACAGACCGTGCGAATGCTGTCTGAATTGAGCGCCCAAATGTTCATATGAACATTTGGGCGTCATAAAACTTTCATCTGAGCGTCACCGACTCGTAACTTCGCGTTCCTACACTGCCGGGTATTCAAACGAAACCCATACGCCGTGTTATGAACCTATCTGTCAGGCAAAGCATTATTGTGGATCTGCTGGCCGCCCAAGGGGCGGTGTCAGTGGATGGCTTGGCCGCGCATTTCGGGGTGACGCCGCAGACTATCCGGCGCGACCTGAACCACTTGTATGAAGCCGATCTGGTGCGCCGCCGCCATGGTGGTGCCGAGCTGAACGTGGTCGAGCGCAATGTGCCTTTCCAAACGCGCCGCATTACCCATTTGCAAGCCAAGGCCCGTATCGGGCGAGCCGTTGCCACATTGATTCCTCCCGGTGCCAGCCTGCTGCTGGGTTTTGGCACCACCCCCGAGCAAGTGGCCCTGGCGCTGGCCGACCATCGCGATCTGACCGTGGTCACCAACAACATCAGTGCCGCTCTGGCCCTGTCCCACAATATGAGCCACCGCGTGGTACTGACGGGTGGCGAACTGCGTCAACCCAACCCCGAAATTCTGGGCCCCGGCGCCGAACGCCTGTTCAACAGCTTCAAGGCGGACTTTGGCGTGTCCGGGGTAGGGGGCTTTGACTCGGACGGTGCTTTGCTGGACTTTGATATGGCCGAGTCCGATTGCCACAAAGCCCTGCGCGGCAATTGCCGTGTGCGGATTCTGGTGCTGGATCACACCAAGTTTGGCCGTCGTGCTCCTGTGCGCAGTGGCTCTTTGGATGATGTGGATATTCTGGTCAGCGACCAGCCTATTCCCGAACCTTACCGCGAGCAAATTCCTGCGCGTGTTCAGATCGTGATCGCTGACGAGGTGCAGGCATGAATCGCGCCGCTATCGAGTTGCAAGGCATAGGCAAAGCCTGGGGCGAACAGGCCGTGCTCAAGCAAATGGACCTGTCCATTCAGGAAGGTAAATTTACGGCCTTGCTGGGGCCTTCGGGCTGCGGTAAGTCCACCTTGCTGCGCATTATTGCCGGGCTGGAAACCCCCGATCAGGGTCGTCTTTTTATTAATGGGCAGGACGCCACCTATCTGGAGCCCGCCAAGCGTGGTTTGAGCATGGTGTTCCAATCCTACGCCCTGTTCCCGCATCTGAATGTGGCCGACAACATCTTGTTCGGCCTGCAAGTACGCCGTGCCGATCGTCAGCAGCAAAAAGAGCGTTTGCGTGAAGCCCTGGCGCTGACCAATCTGGAAGGTCTGGAAGAGCGCAAGCCCGGCCAGTTGTCGGGCGGGCAGCGGCAGCGTGTAGCCCTGGCGCGCAGCATTGTGTCGGGCCATCGTATCTGCCTGATGGACGAGCCGCTGTCGAACCTGGATGCCAAGCTGCGTCACACCGTGCGCCATGAAATCCGTGCTCTACAGCAACGCCTGGGTTTGACCGTGGTGTACGTCACCCACGATCAGACCGAAGCCATGGGCATGGCCGATCACGTGGTGCTGCTCAATGCCGGACATATTGAGCAGCAGGGCAGTGCCCAGGACCTGTACGGGCAGCCCAATAGCGTCTTTACCGCCGGCTTTATCGGCAGCCCACCCATGATGATGATTCACAGTGACCACGTGCCCTTGGAGTTGTGGCCCTCGCGCCGTCAGTACGACCAGCCGCATCGTGTGCTGGTGGGCGTGCGCCCGGAGAACCTGAACTTGCACGAAGCAGGCGAGCAGTATGTGGCTGCCACCGTGGTGCACCAGGAGTTTCAGGGGGCCGATGCCTATGTGTATGTGCAGCTTGACGATGGCCACACCCTGATCGTGCGCGCGCCGCACAGCCGCAGCGTCGAGGCGGGTGCTCGCTGTGGCTTGAGCTGGGACCCTGTTCACGCTTTTTACTTTAACCAGGACAGCGGGGCTCGCCTGCCGTCTGCGGATGCTCTGACTGCTGCTCCTTTCGCTGTTCCTCCTGCTGTTCTTCCCTAAACGTACTGCGAGTCTACCCATGTTGAAGAATTGTCTGCTTGCCACCTCCAGCGCCCTGTTGATGGGCCTGGGCGCCAATGCCCATAGCGCGGTGGAATTGACCATGTACTACCCCATTGCCGTAGGCGGCCCGCTGACCGATGTGGTCGATGGAATGATTACGGACTACCAGGCCCAGAATCCGGATGTCAAAGTCAAGGCCGTGTACTCCGGGAACTACGATGAAACCCGTGTACGTGCCTTGTCGGCCCTGCGTGCGGGCGAGCCGGTGCAGCTTTCTGTGCTGGGCGCACTGGATACGCATGATCTGGTGGAACAAGGCCTGGTTGAAGCCTTTAGCGATGTGGCTCAGGACGCCACCAGCCAGGATTGGCTGAAAAGCTTTTATCCAGCCTTGATGGCTAACGGCACCTTGGAAGGCAAGGTCTGGGGCATTCCGTTCCAGCGCTCCACCATCGTCATGTTCTACAACAAGGACATGTTCCGTGAAGCGGGCCTGAATCCGGATCAAGCTCCCAAGACCTGGGACGAGTTGGTGCAAACCGCCCAGAAACTGACTAATGACCAGCATCACGGCTTGATGGTTCCGTCGACGGGCTACCCCTACTGGATGTTCCAGGCCATGGCCTTGCAAAATGGCCGTCAGCTGATGAATGAAGAAGGCACGCAGGTCTACTTCAATGACCCCAAGTCGGTGGAGGCGCTGCAGTTCTTCCACGACCTGGCCTACAAGCACAAAGTCAGCCCCACTGGCACCATTGAATGGGGCACGCTGCGTCAGGCTTTTGTCCAAGGCAAGACCGCCATGATGTGGCACACCACGGGCAACCTGACTGCGGTGAAGAATGAAGCCAAGTTCGACTTTGGTGTTGCCATGCTGCCCGCCAAGGAAAAAGCGGCTTCGCCTACCGGCGGTGGCAACTTCTACCTGTTCAAGGGCGCGAACGAGGAACAGAAGAAAGCGGCTCTGGATTTTGTGCGCTGGATGACGGCCCCTGAGCGTGCCGCCAAGTGGTCCATGGCTACGGGCTATGTCGGTGTCAGCCCTGCCGCCTACGAAACGCCTGCTCTGGTCGAGTACGCCAAAACGTTCCCGCAAGCTGTGGTTGCCCGCGATCAGTTGGCCGTAGCTTCGCCCGAGTTTGCCACTTACGAGACAGCACGTGTACGCGAGCTGCTGTCCAACGCCGTGCAAGCCGTGCTGACCAATGCCAAGACGCCCAAGGCCGCTTTGGATGAAGCCCAGGCTGCTGCAGATCGTCTGCTGCGTCCTTTCAACTAAGCAGGTGCAGGAATGGCTGAACCATTGCGTGTGCTGCGTAAAGAGTGGGTATTTGCGTACCTCTTGTTAACGCCGCTGTTTGTGCTGCTAAGCGTGTTTGCCTTTATCCCGGCGCTGCACACGTTCTGGTCCAGCTTGTTGAGTAAAGGCACGGCGCGTCGTCCGGCCCAGTTTGTGGGCATGGACAACTACGATGCCATGCTGGCTGACCCGACGTTCTGGCTGGTTCTGAAGAACAATCTTTGGTATGCCGCCATTGTGATTCCGGTGTCCATGGCCCTGGCTTTGTTGATGGCTTTGTGGGCCAACCGGGCCATGAGTATGCGGGCCTGGGTGCGTTGTGCTTACTTCACGCCCACCATGCTGCCCATGATTGCCGCCGCCAATCTATGGCTGTTTTTCTACACACCGGATCTGGGTTTACTGGATCAGATTGCCAAGCTGTTTGGCGCCGGGGCCACCAACTGGCTGGGCCAGCCGCAAACCGCCCTGGGCGCGGTCATGGTGGTGACGATCTGGAAAGAAGCCGGTTTTTTCATGATCTTTTATCTGGCGGCCTTGCAAACCATTCCGCCCGAGCTGCGCGATGCCGCTCGTCTGGAAGGCGCGACCCGCTGGCGGTATGGCCGCCGTGTGCTCTTGCCCTTGCTGGCACCCACGACCCTGTTCATTTTGATCAACGCGCTGATCAACTCGGTCAAGCTGGTTGATCACTTGTTTATCTTGACCAAGGGCGGCCCCAATAATGCCTCCAAGCTGATGCTGTACTGGATCTGGGAAACCGCCTTTGCCTATATGGATACGCCTAGTGCCGCCGTGCTGACAGTTGTGCTCTTGTTGGGGCTGGGTGCTGTCGCCATCTTTCAATTTCGCTACGCTGAACGACGCGTGCACTACCAGTGATGAACATGGACACTGTTTTGACTGCTCCGGGCCGCAGCTTGCGTTTGCCATCCCTGGATACGGTGGGGGCACATGCGCTGGCCCTGCTGTGGATTGCCCCTTTGCTATACGCCTGCTGGGCTGCATTTCGCGACCCGTCCGCCGCCTTGAGTTTTGACTGGAGCGCAGGCTGGACCTTTAGCAATTTTGCAGCCGCCTGGGACCGTGCGCCCTGGTTGCGCTACATCTTCAACACCACCGTGCTGGTGCTGACCATTCTGCTCGGACAGTTTGTGCTGTGCACCCTGGCCGCTTATGCCTTTGCCCGCTTTCGTTTCTTTGGCAGCCAGTTTCTGTTCATGCTGTTGCTTTTGCAGTTGTTCATCCTGCCTGAAGTGCTGATTGTGGAGAACTACCGCATGGTGGCCTTGCTGGGCTGGACGGACACGGTCTGGGGCATGGGTGTGCCCTATATGGCCAGTGCCTTTGGCGTGTTCTTGTTGCGCCAGGCTTTCAAGCAAGTGCCGCGTGAACTGGAGGATGCGGCGCGACTGGAAGGATGCAGCCGCCTGGGTGTGCTCTGGCGAGTGTACGTGCCGTTGGTCAAGCCTGTGTACCTGGCTTATGCCCTGGTGTCGGTGTCGACGCACTGGAACAATTTTCTATGGCCCTTGGTGATCAGCAGCTCTGACCATACCCGTCCTTTGACCGTAGGTTTATCCCTGTTTGGCGCACCGGAAAGTGGGGTCAGTATCTCCCTGATCAGTGCCGCCACATTAATGACTATCTTGCCGCTTTTGTTGGGCTTTTTGCTGTTTCAAAAGCAGTTCATGCAGGCCTTTTTACGCGCCGGCATTCGTTAAGGAATTCTGATGAAGATCATCCAGTTTTCGGACCTGCACATTACCCCGCCCGATGGCCTGTTGTTTGGCTCGGACCCTCTGGATCGCTTGCGTAGCTGTGTACAGCACGTCAATCGTCATCATGCAGATGCAGACTTGTGCGTGCTGACGGGCGACCTGACCCACGCCGGTCATCCACGCGCATACGAGCGCCTGCGTGAAGGCTTGCAGGATTTGATTCCGCCTGTACGTTTGATGATGGGCAACCACGACAGCCGCAGCGCTTTTCACAGTGTATTTCCGCAGGCCACGACCGATTTACCCGGCTTTGTACAGCATGCCGAGACCCTGGGCGACTGGCGCCTGATCTACCTGGATACCTTGGAGGACGGCTATACCAACGGCTATTTGTGTACGCGGCGTCTGCAATGGTTGCAGCAGGAGCTGGCCGCGCATAGTGGCCCGGTGATGCTGTTTTCGCACCATCCTTTACCTGCCTTGCAGTATCCGTCCATGGATTGGCTGCGTATGAGTAATGCGTCGGATTTATTGCCTTTGCTCAAGGCTCATCCCGCGCCCGTGCATTTGTTCTCCGGCCACGTGCATCGCTGCGCCAGCGGCGTGTGGAACGGCCTGCATTTTGTGACGGTGAATGGCACCAACCATCAGCACGAACTGGATCTGGAGCGCGAGGGGGCCGCAACATCGACTTTCGAGCCTGCCAGTTACGCGCTTATCTTGCCCAACGCAGATGGTTTGACGGTGCATTTTCAGCCCTTTGGCTACGAGGAATTGCGCTTTCCGTATACGGGGGACTTGAGTGCCCTGAAGTGCGTGTAAGCCTTCCGGGTTCAGCAACGCTGGCACAAGGCGGTAGCGATCAGCAAACCCGCAGTGGCCCCCGAGGCCTGGATTATTTTCCAGGTTACGGGGGCTGTTTGCCTGCTAGCCGCTTTCACGTGATTAGAAGGAATAACGCAGGTTCAGCATGGCATTACGCGGCGCACCGTAATAGCCGGTGTAGAAGGTCTGATCCAGCGCGCTCAGGTACTTGCGGTTAAATAGATTGTTGACGTTCAAGGTGGCCGTCAATTGCTTGCTGAAGTCGTAGCGGCCCATCAGGTTGACGACGGCGTAGCTGCTTTGTTCTCCGGTGACAGTCTTGCCCAAATCCCACGGTGTGGCGGTGAAATGGATCTGGCTTTGCCAGTTCACACCACCCCCAATCGTCAGGCGATTCCAGCTTCCAGGCAGGCGATACGTGGTCCACAGCTTGGCCATATGGCGTGGCACCAGGGTTTTGATGCGCTCGCCCTGGGCGTCTTTGGTCTGGCTGTAGGTGTAGCTAAAGGCCATGTTCCAGCCATCGAGCAGCTCGCCCGTCACTTCCATATCCAGGCCCTGGGTCTTGGCGCCTTTGACCGCCGTGTAGGCCGCTTCGCGCTCGGTACCCGGCACGATAAAGCCACTGTCGGCCACGGCCAGATTGTCCTGGCGGATTTCGTACAGCGCAATGCTGCTGTTCACGCGGCCGTCCAGCATTTCGCTTTTCAGACCGATCTCATAGTTATTACCTTTGCGCGGGTCCAGAAAGTTGCCGCTACGGTCGCGATAGCTTTGTGGCTTGAAGATGCTGGTGTAGCTGGCGTAGATCGAATGCTCTTCATTCAGGTCGTACACAATGCCGGCATAGGGAGTGAAGACATTGTCTTCGTGCATGGTTTTCAGGCTGTTAAAGCGCTGCATACCAGGGTCAGGATAGCTTTGGGAAAGACTGTAGCGGTAGTTGCTAAGGCGACCACCCAAAATGACAGCCAGCTTGTCGCTGGGTTTCAGGCGTAGCGCCGAATACCCACCGTACTGTTTGACGGTCAGATCATAGTCAAACAGCTTTTCTCCAGTCGTATTGGGTAGGGCCGGGTTGTTGTTCCAGTTGTGGAGATTGATGGAGGCGCCTTCGATATCGTCGTCCATGGTGTCATGGCGATTCTTGTAGCGCGACGAATTAAAGCCGACGATCAGTTCGTGGTCCTGTCCAAATAGTTGAAAAGGGCCTTTTGCGTGAATATCAAAACTGGTTTGATACTGTGTGGCATCTGAAACACCTCCGTAAAGCTGCACGCCGTCGCCCGTTTCACGGTTGGGATAGCCCCAGGAAGCATCCGCGCTTTTCCCGCTTCGGCGGGCCTTCAGGTAATTCAGGGACATGGCCAGTGACCAGTCTGCCCCCAGTTGCTGGTCCAGTTTCACAAAGGTGTTGTGAGACTCCAGTGTATTGGTGTTCCAACGAGCCCCTGCATTGGTGGAAATATCAAAATCGGTCTGTTCGCCGGTGTCGTAGAACAAAGGAAAGCCGGAGCCAGAGGAGCCGCGCGGATCATTTTTTTGATAATCCATCCCCAAGGTGACAAGCGTGGTGTCCGTAATGTCGGCCTCAAGTATGCCGTAGACCACATCTTTTTTTGTTGTGAAGTAGTCCATATAGCTGTTGCCTTCCTGATGGGCTCCAACCAGACGGCCGCGCAGGCTGCCGTTCTCGTTAATCGGGCCGCCCAGGTCTACTTGAGCGCGCATCTGATCCCATGAGCCGTAGCTCACTTCGGCATGGCCCTGGAAGTCTGCTGTAGGGCGCTTGCGCACCATGTTCACAACGCCAGACGGGTCGCCTGCGCCCGTCAGCAAGCCGGAGGCTCCACGCAGCACTTCCACGCGGTCATAAATCGCCATATCCGCCAGCCCCTGTGGGATGTTCTGGCTGACGATATCGGACAGCGTGGACAGGCCGTCCAGCTGATAGTTGTCGATGGCATAGCCACGCGAGTAGATGGTGTAGCGGTCGCTGCCTATGTGCTGGATGGAAATACCGGGCGCTTGTTGCAGCACGCTGCCGATGTTGTCCAGTGACTGGTCCTCAATGCGCTGGCGCGTCATGACACTGATAGTTTGTGGCGTTTCGCGTAGCGTCATGTTCAGCTTGGTGGCCGTGGTGGTCGCGCCGTGGCTGGCGTAGGTCTGGCTGCCTTCCGTCACGGGCAGGCGACGGCCCACGACGCGCACCGGGTCCAGCATGGTGGCGTCCGTATTGGGGCGTGAGAGAGTAATGGTGTTGTTCTCGCGCCGGTATTCCAGGCCAGAGCCTTGCAGCAGGCTGCGTAGCGCGTCTTCCGGGCGCATGCGGCCCTGAATCGGTGTCGTGCTCAGACCTTGCACTAGCGAAGGTGAGAAAAACACCTGCAGCTGGGTCTGTTCGGCCAGTTTCAGCAGCGCTTCGGACAAGGGCTGGGCAGGAATGTGGATAGGGACAGGATTGTCTTGGGCCAGGGCAGGGGGGCTGGCACTGGCCATCATCAAAGCGAGCAGGACGGGGCGCAGGCGGGGTAGGAAAGCGGTTCGGTTCACGGTGCAGATTCAGGGTAGGGGCGGGCAGGGCGACGCCCAGATTCAGAGATGTTCGTCAAACGCGATGTTGAGGAACGCTGAATCTAAATACGAGTCAGTCTTACTAAACCCCTCAGCTTGAATCGATTTATTTGAAACTAATTGTAATTACGAGACGCTGCTCAGCAGGACACTGCCATCGTCTTGTGTCTTGGCCTGCAGTGGCAGGATCTGTTGCAGGGCTTGAAGCACCGCACTTTGTTCGTCCAGCAGGAAGGACGCGGTGACACGCTGCTGGCCGATTCTGGTGTCAGCGATGCGGATGGGATGCTCGCGATAGCGGTTGATTTCAGCAACGACTTCGGACAAGGACAGGTCCCGCACAATCAGGCGTCCTTGCCGCCAGGCGGTGGCAGCGGCCACATCAACCTCGGGCTGAATACTGAGCCCATCCTGAACGGAAACGGTGGCGCCAGAGCCAGCGGCCAGATACCGGGTCTGGCGGTTCCACCAGCTACCGCTGGACACTTCCACACTACCGCTTTCGACCAGCACTTTGACTTGCTCGGCATCGCGGCGAACCGTAAAGCTGGTGCCGGTAACGCGCACCACCGTATTGCCTGCTTTGACGATAAAAGGGCGCTGCGGGCTGGATGCTACCGCGCACATCACTTCGCCCTGAATCAGGTCCAGATGACGGCTGTCTTCATAAAACCGCAGCTCGGCTTGGGTGGCGGTATTCAGCTCCAGGCTGGAGCCGTCCGGCAGAGGAACCCAGCGGCGCTCGCCCACACGTGTTTGCAGGCTAGCAGCGTAAACAGCCTGGGGGCTGAGTAGTAGGCCTGCCAAACCGGCAGAGCCTGCGACAGCGACCAGGGCGCCGGTATTACGGATCAGTTTGCGGCGGCGCAGATCGGGCCGCTGGGGCACTTTGCCGCCATACAGCAGCTTGACCAAATCCTTGTCCAGCGTGCTGGCCAGGGAGCTTAACTGCTCCACCGCCATAAATTCGCGCTCATTTTCCGGGTCAGCCTGCAACCACTCCTCCAGCGCTTGCTCGTCAGCCGGGCTGAAGCGGCCCGAATGCAGGCGGGCCGACCATTGGGCGGCGGCTTCGGCGGGGGAGGTGGCATCACTGGGGTAGAAAGGGGATTCAGAACTCATCGCGCAGGCGCTCGCGGATAAACTGGCTGGCCAGCGCAATATAACGCTCCACGCTGGCAATGGACAGTTTCAGATGACGGGCAATTTCAGGTTGGGTCCAGCCTTCGATGCGATTCAAGACAAAAGCCCGTCGGTGATTCAAAGGCAAGGCTTCCAGGGCCGCAACCAGGGCGTGGCGCACTTGCTCCGCACTGGCATGGGCATCGGCACCATCGGTGATGGGGTGAGCGTCTTCATGCAGCTCGTCCCAGGCCAGGTGCTGGAAGCGGCTGTTGCGACGCCACAGATCAATGGCCCGATGGCGCGCGGACTTGTACAGAAAGTTGCGTGCATGGACCGCTGTCAGTGTTTTCTGATCTTTTCGAAGCAGGGCCTCTACCGCATCATGGGCGACGTCTTCCGCGTCCGCGGCGCCGCCAAAGCGGCGCAGGCAGGACTGCATGAACTCGCCATAATAGGCCAGCCAGCTTTTGCGGGAGAGGTCCGAATTGGACATGGGGGCAGGGAGCTTGAATGACAAAAAGCAAATTATTGCAAATAGTTCTCATTAACTCAATGGCGCTTTATTCAGGCCCTATCGGGGCGTGAGGCCAGCTTGCAACGTCGATCCGGAACTTGCATCGAAAAATCGTCATGTCCGGCGAAAAGCTTTGTTGTTTCATACAAGATCGTTATACTTGCGAACTATCAGGGGGAGTAGCTTACTTTCCGGCGCATCGTCATCACGGCAATCTGTGTTTTTTGCACATGTTCCCGGTGCCCGGGCAACCTTAGGGTTGCAAGCAAGACCTTGCCATTAAAGGGCAAGGTGTATCCTCTAAAAACGATATGGCCTGCGTCCTTAATGGATCAGGCCATTTTTGTTTTGTACACGAGTCGTCATTTTCTCGTTGTACAGTCATGCAAGATGGTCGTCAGCTTTCAATCAAACAATATGAAAAGGCGGTCTTACACATGATGGAGTTTTTGCAAACAATGAGTTGGGCGGCAGTATTTCAGATCATCCTGATCGATATATTGCTGGGGGGCGATAACGCCGTGGTTATCGCATTGGCTTGCCGTAACTTGCCTGCCAAACAACGTGTCAAAGGTATTTTGTGGGGTACGGCCGGTGCCATTGGCCTGCGCGTCGTCCTGATTGCCTTTGCCCTGACCTTGCTGGCCGTGCCTTACCTGAAAGTGGTCGGTGCCCTGTTGCTGGTCTGGATTGGTGTGAAACTGCTGATCCCTGAAGATGATGGCCACGGTAATGTGGAAGGCAGTGCCACCCTGTGGAAAGCCGTTAAAACCATCATCATTGCCGACTTTGTGATGAGCTTGGACAACGTGATCGCTATTGCCGGCGCGGCTCAAACCGCCGATCCGGATCATCAGATCGGTCTGGTTGTCTTTGGTCTGGTCGTAAGTGTGCCTATCATTATCTGGGGCAGCACCCTGGTTCTGAAGCTGATCGATCGCTTCCCTATCGTGGTGACCTTCGGCGCCGCGCTGCTGGGCTGGATTGCCGGTGGCATGATCGTGACCGACGTGAAGTTTATCGAGTTCTTTGGTGAAGCCTCCACCAGCACCAAGCTGATTGCTGAAGTGGTGGGTGCCTTGCTGATCGTAGCCCTGGGTCATGGCATTGCCGCGGCCAAGCGCAAGAAAGCTGCCCAGGCCTGAAATTGAAACAGCAGGTGTAGAACCGGCGCCGGGGGCTTCGCTTCCGGCATGGTTCTGGGTTAAGCTCAAACGATTTTCTAAAAAAAGGAGTACACCATGGCACAAGCCTCCGCACGCCACATTCTGGTCAGCACCGAAGAGAAAGCGAACGAACTGAAAGCCGCTATCGAAGGTGGTTCTGACTTTGCTCAGGTGGCCAAGGAAAATTCCAGCTGCCCATCGGCCCGCATGGGCGGTGAGCTGGGAACATTTGGCCGTGGCCAAATGGTGCCCGAGTTCGATCAGGTTGTGTTCAGCGCCCCCGTTGGCGTTGTGCAAGGCCCCGTCAAGACTCAGTTCGGCTACCATCTGGTAGAAGTGACTGCACGTCAGGACTGATACGATCAGGCCAATAAAAAACCCGCTACGGCGGGTTTTTTTGCGCATGTTGATCTGGTTACTGGTGGTTGGGTGTAGGGCCGTGCGGTGGCTGCTTACAGAAACTAAAGCTTTGATTATCAGGGCTTATACATAAAAAGCCTGGACATTTTCCTGCAAGCTGCGCAGTATGCCAGCCATACCGGCTAACGGCCTTGTCGCCGTGTTGTTCGCTTACCGTGAGCGAACCAGCCCATTCTTATAAAGAAATCCGATGAAACGCACCGATATGGAAAAACTCAGCGCCGTCAAACTGCTGAGCAATGTAAAAAAAGCGGGTACGCCACAACGCTTTGCAGGTGACTCCGCCGTGGCTGATCGGCGCGAACAACGTCGTCTGGATCAGGCTGCTGGGCTGGTGTCCTTTCCCGTCAAGCTGACCCAGCCAGTTATTGATGCCGTGCGCGCTCGTGCTACCGAGCAAGGCGTCTCGACCAATGAGGTCATTGATCGCCTGTTGGCTCAAGCTCTAGGCCTGTAACCCATGCAGATTTGGGTCGATGCGGACGCTTGTCCCGTAGTCATCAAAGAAATTCTGTACCGCGCCGGGCAGCGCTGGAGTTGCCATGTGATCCTGGTAGCGAATCAGATGCTGCGCACCCCGCCATCGCCCTGGTTGAGGGCGGTGCAGGTGGCGCGGGGCTTTGACGTGGCGGATGACTACATCGTCCAGCACGCCAGCGTGGGAGATCTGGTGATTACCGCCGATATCCCTCTGGCTGCCCAGGTGCTGGAGCGTAAAGCTCTGGTCCTGACCCCCAGGGGCGAACGCCTGGACGCCAACAGCATAGGCGAGCGCCTGGCCATGCGCGACATGATGGAAGAACTGCGCAGTACCGGCGTGGATATCGGAGGCCCAGCCCCCTTCAGCCAGGCCGACCGGCGTGAGTTTGCCAACGCACTGGACCGCCTGATGATGAGCCTGCAAACGGCTGCGAGATCGTAAACAGACTTGCCATCCCCCCGGTGCTTGTGTGAGTCTGTCGCTGGATTGAAATTTTTAGAGTGAAGTACGTAATGACAGACCCAAAACGCCCCTTGATGAATTTGACTGGCCTGAACGAGGCCGTCGCCCAGTTCGCCCGCGAGCGTGAGTGGGACCAGTTCCATAGCCCCAAAAATCTGGCCATGGCCCTGACCAATGAAGTGGGCGAGCTGATCGAAATCTTCCAATGGCTGACAGAAGACCAGTCCCGCGAAGCAGGCAAAGACCCGAAAACCGCCGAAGCCGTGCGCGATGAACTGGCCGATGTGCAAATCTACCTGAGCCGTCTTGCCTTCGTTCTGGGTGTGGACATGAATGAGGCTGTTACCAACAAGCTGGTGAAAAATGCCCGGAAATATCCCGCTGACAAAGTGCGGGGGACGAACAAGAAATATACGGAGTTGTAAAAGGGGCTAGGGATTACAGCTCCCCCAGCATTTCCTCTACAAACCGTTCCATCCGCGCGTGTCGCTCACGCGCGATTGCTTGCCCCCGTTCAGTCTGAAAACCCTCGGCCAATTTGAATAATTTGGCCGGGAAGTGATCCAGCGCGTAGCGCTTGTCATCCAGAGGACGACTCTCTGCTTTTGGATCTTCCGGCTCATACAAGCTGGAGCCCATTCGCCCCGCTGTATAGAAGCAGCGAGCTATCCCTAAAGCGCCAATGGCATCCAGGCGGTCTGCATCCTGCAAGATGCGGGCCTCCAGACTGACGGGCGGGATGTTTGCTGAAAAGCTGTGGCTTTGAATTGCTTGGCCCACGGCTTCACAGTCCTGCTCTGACCATCCCAGCCTGGTCAGAATGTGTCGTGCCTGCTCCGCCGACAGGGTGGAAGCACGAGAGCGCAATGGCGAATTCTTCTCTACCGCCACGCAGTCGTGCAGCACCGTTGCTGCCAGCAAAATCCGCAGATTCCCACCTTCTTTTTCCTGAATCGCACAGACGTTCTTCCAGACGCGCTGCAAGTGCGATTGGTCGTGGGAGCCGTCGTTGTGACTGGTGCTGCTATGGGGCAGGAGTTGGGCGGCAAGCTTTTCAAAGGGGTGGAACAGGCTGGACATGGCTATGGTTTGCTGTAACGGGTGCCACAGCATAACGCGAAGCAGCAGGGGCAGGGCAGGCTCAAGAAAAAGGGCTGCCAGTGGCAGCCCTGAAGGTGAGTTGCAGTTTTTAGAGTTAGAAGTTGCTCAGCCCCAGATCACTGACCGAGTCGGCCCAATAGTTCAACTGCTGATCCACATAGACCGTGAACTCGGCTGGGCTGTTGGTGACCAGGGTCGCGCCGTTCCCTTCCCAGATTTCCTTGATCTTGTCGGTATTCAAGGCACGGTGAATGCTGTCTGCCACGCTTTGCACGGTGGCATCCGGTACATCTCCTTGCATGAAAATCCCGTACCAGGTCTGGGCACTGATCTCATCCATGCCCAGTTCTTTCAGCGTGGGTACATCCGGCAAGGCAGGAGCGCGTTCCGGGCTGGATACGGCCAGGGCGCGCAAGCGGCCATTGCGTATCTGCGCCACGGCCGACGGCATGGTCTCGAACATGAAGTCCACTTGATCGCCACTGATCAGCGCCATCACAGCCGGGCCGCTGCCTTTGTAGTGCACGGCGGTCATGGTGGTGCCGGATTTCTTTTCCAGCTTGCCGGCCATCAGATGCAGCATGGTAGCGACGCCACTGGTGCCATAGTTCACACCAGCCCCTTGCTTGGCGGCGGCCAGCAGGTCGTCCACGCTGTGATAGGGCGAATTGGCATTCACCACCAGCACATTGGGCATGGCGGCAATCAGGGTGACGGCTTTCAGGTCCTTGCGTGTGTCGTAGGGGAAGTTCTGCAACACGGCAGGCGCAATCATGTGATGCACGGCACCAAACAAGAGCTGATTGTCGGCGGGGCTGGAGTTGGCCACCATGCTGGCACCCAGCACGCCGCCTACACCTCCTTTATTTTCTACAACAACGGTTTGACCTATTTCATTGCCCAGAGCTTCGGCCAGAGGACGAGCCAGGGTGTCGCCCGAACCACCCGCGGCAGAAGGGACGATCAGCCGCACCGGGCGTTCGGCCCAGGCGGGGGAAGCTGCCCAGCTTTGGGGCGCGGCAGCAAAGATAAAACTGAGGGCAAGTACAACACGGGACCAGGGTTTCATGTTTTTTTACCTCCTCGGTAGTCGTCGGTTTCAGCCTTTGCCGGAGCCCAGGCTGCCGGGGTTGCTGCGCAGCTTGTCGATTTGATCTTGTCGTGGTGTCAGCCCCAGGCCGGGGGCGTCGGGCATGCGCAGCCAGCCTTGTTCGGGCTGGGGCAGGCCGGTGTAGATCTCGGCCATCATGGCGCTGGCGGCCAGGTGCCATTCCACATCGCCGCCATTGAGCAATCCGCAGTGCAGGTGACCGTTGTGGGAGGGGAACGCCCCGCCATTGGCGACGGACGCGTTAAAGCTTTCCGCCAGAGCGAAGATCTTGCGGGACTGGGTGAAACCGCCGGAGATCAGCACGTTGGGCTGCAGAATGTCGACAGCCTGCTGCATCAACAGATCCCGAAAGCGGTAGGACTGGCCTTCGTTTTGACCAGCGGCAATGGTGATACCAGTGCTTTGACGCAATTCGCGCAATCGACCCGTGTCATTCTGGGTAATGGGCTCTTCAAAAAAGCCGACGTTCAGCTCACGGGCGTGGCGGGCGATGGCTTTGGCGTGCACATAGTCCAGGCTGCAATTGCCGTCGATGTACAGCGGAATGTCGGCGGGGATGGCCTCGCGTACCAGGCTCATGCGGCGCATGTCCTGGCGGATCAGTTCGGACAGGGGGCGCGGTTCGTCGCGACGTTGCAAGCCATGATGGCCTACCACCATCTTCAGGCCCTTGAAGCCTTGATCCACGCAGTCGCGCGCGACTTTAACCAACTCTTCTTCGCCCAGGAAAGCAAAGCCGAAGGTCGCGTAGGCCGGTACTTTTTCACGGGCACCACCCAGCAGTTTCCATACGGGCAGACCCAGGGCTTTACCCTTGATGTCCCACAAGGCAATGTCCAACGCAGAGATAGCGTGCATGGCATAGCCCGTCTGGCCACGAGGGCACACGTTCCAGTACATGCGATCCCACAGGCGCTCGGTGTTCAGGGGGTCTTGCCCGATCAGGTCGCTGGCCAGAATATCGTTGATCGTGCTGGCAACAGGGTGCTCTTCGGTAATGGCGCTAAGTCCATAGCCGGTGATGCCTTCATCGGTCTCGATTTCCACATGGCAGATGGCCAGGTTGGTGGGTTTTTGGATGCCCGCGCTATCGAGCTTGAAAGGCACGTTCAAGGGAATGGCGCGTACTGCTGTGATCTTCATTTTCCTGTCTCCTCACGCTTTTTGAATGCGTTTGCATGTAATTGTTTTAGGTTTATAGCGTTTTGTTGCAAGCACAATCAATGGTGTAAACCCTTGATTTAATTGATATATAAAAGCGCAATCTGATATATCAAAAAGGGTTTGCAGCGTTGTTTTTAAGGTTTTTAGTTGAAGGTTTTCTGCATCGGCAGATGCTTTAGCGGACGGGGGTGCAGACGTTTTGTGGGGTGCTCAAAAGCAGTGCAGGCGCTTGCGGCATAAGCAGGTAGACCGGCGGGGAAGAGGCAAGCAGGAGCGGGTTGTTAGTCCCTGTGCAGATCGCCGTGAAACGCTGGCGATAGACTCATCGAAAGAACGAATCATAAAAAAAGCCCTGCCAGGCAGGGCAGCTTGGCAGGGCTTTTTCTATGTCGCGAAGTACGAGCAGGGAGCGGTCTATTTCCCCCGCAGCAACTGCATCTGACGACGATCTTTTTTGGTCGGACGTCCAGCATCAAAGTCCAGTGCAGGTTCAGGTGCCAGACGGCGTTGTTCGGCGGCTTGCGCGCGTCGTGTGCTGCTTTCTTCCGTCTCTTGATACAGCTGGCGAGCAACCGGCGCGGGGCCACGTACACTGCTTAAGGCGGTGACGTGAACCTCCATGGCAGGAGTCTCCTTGCGCAAGGTAATCACATCACCGATTGAGACTTCGCGGGCAGGCTTGGTGCTTTGCTGATTCAGCAAAACCCGCCCTTTGGTGATCTCCTCGGAAGCCAGGCTGCGCGTCTTGTAAAAGCGCGCTGCCCAGAGCCATTTATCCAGTCGTAATTTGTCCATGCGCTATTGTAAATCCAGTCTGCAAAAGCTGGGCTTAATGCAGTTCCACCGCAGCGGCAGGAGCAGCCTGTACACGAGGCAAACGCAGACGCAGCAGCAGAACCAGACTGAAGACGGCCAGCAATCCGGCCCAGAACATGACGCGGTGAAAGCCGTCTGCCCAGGCGTGCTGGATGGCTTGCATCCAGAACAAGGAATCTGCTGAGGCAGGCAGAGTCACCTGACCGGAGCTGATAATTTGTTGTGCCTGTTCCAGCATGGGATTGACCGGATCAAGACGACTGGACAGGGAGCTGACTGCTCCTTGGCTCATCAAGGAAGCCAGCAGGGCAACGCCCAGGGTCATGCCGGTTTGGCGGATGGCATTGGTGGTGGCTGATGCCATGCCGGAACGCTCACGCGGCACCAGATTCATGACCAAGGTACTGCACGCCGGCACCGACAAACCCATGCCAATGCCTAGTACGGCCAAGGCGAAACCAGCCATCCAGTAGGAAGCGCCGGGTTGCAGCAACATCATCAACCAGGAACCGGCTGCCATCAGGCCAAAGCCCACAGTCAGGATCAGCTTCAATCCAAAGCGCTGGCTCAAGGCACCGAAACGGGAGGCCAGCACAGCCATGCCAATGAACTGGGGAGCCAGCCCCCAGCCGGTTTGGGTGGCACTCCAGCCCAGGGCGTTCTGGAAGAACAGGGACAGGAAAAACACATTGCTATAGGCGGCAAAGCCCAGCACAAAGGAGGCGATATTGGCAGTGCTGAAGCGGTAGTCCCGAAACAGACTCAGAGGCAGCAAGGGGCGGGCGACACGGGTTTGGGCATAGATAAACGCCACGAAGGTGAGCGCGGCCACGCCCAGGGAACGAATCGTCTCGGTGGCGTGCCAGCCTTGCTCACCCGCGCAGATCAGGCCATAGGTCAGGGAGCCAAGCCAGATCACACTAAGCAGTTGGCCGATAGGGTCGAAAGCTGCGTGTTCGGGGTTGGCTGACTCCTGAATGCCCCACATGCCCAAGCCCAGGGTCAGCAGGCCCAGTGGCAGATTCAGGCTGAAGATCGAAGGCCAGTCGGCTACATCGACCAGCACACCGCCCAGAATCGGGCCCAGTACCAAAGCCAGGGCGCTGAAGGAAGACCAGCCGCCAATGACGCGGGCACGCTGGGCCGGGTCTGGGAAGGCGTGGGTCAGGATCGACAGGGCTCCAGGAATAAGTAAAGCCCCGGCCACGCCTTGCACGACACGACCCCAGAGCAGGGCGCTTAGTGAACCGGCCAAGGCGCACATCATGGAGCCGACGGTGAAGGCCAGCACGCCCAGCAACCAGCTCTTCTTGCGTCCGTAGCGATCCCCCAGTAGCCCGGCAGACAACATGAAGGCGGACAGGCACAGCGCATAGGAATCCACGATCCATTGCAGCCCGGCCATATCGGTTTGCAGGGCTTGTTGCATGCGTGGCAAGGCAAGATTCACGATGCTGATGTCCAGGGTGACCATGAAAGTCCCCAGGTAAATGGCGATGGTTAGAGCAAGTCGGCGAGTCATGATATTTGATAAATGAGAATTATTATCGACGAATATAAAATATTGACTGACTGTCAGTCAATGAAAAATAAACAGGCTGGCTAAAATAGCGCGGTGACACCCGACGAGGCACTTTGTCGGGGTTTTTCTGATACTTTGACATCCATGACCGCTGCCAAAACACCTCGTACCCAACCCTCTGAAGTTCGTCGCCGAGACTTATTGGAGGCGGCTGCCACCTTGTTTTTGCAACAAGGGTTTGATGCCACGCCGGTGGATGAAATTGTGTCGCGGGCGGGCATGTCCAAGGGCTTGTTCTATCACTACTTCAGCTCCAAGCAAGAGATTCTGGCTGCCCTGCGCGAGCAGTTCATCCAGCAGTTTCATGACCGGGTGCAGGGGGCGCTGGAGCAGGCGCCGGAAGATGATTGGGTGCAGCGTCTGGCTTGCTGGATTCGCGCTTCGGTTCAGGCCTATAGGGACACGCTGGAGATGCATGATCTGGTGTTTTCAGACCATATGCGCAGCAACTACCAGGGCGAACGCAATACGGTAACCGAGCCCTTGCACAGGATCCTGAACGAAGGGCAGCAAGCGGGGGCCTGGTCTGTGGCCGACGTGGATTTGACCGCCTGGGTGATCTACCAGGGCATGCATGGCGCGGTCGACAATATGGGGTTGGAAACTGCAGAGCAGTGGGCCGTCATGGAGAACAATCTGGTGACTCTTTTTGTGTCTATGCTCGGGGCGACGCCGCCTCACCAAAATATGTAGGCTGTTCTAGCCGCACTGGATTGCTGCACTCAGCATACGCAGAACTGGCCTTGTTCTGATTTCTAAACAAGGCCAGTTGCTGGATGAGCAAAGGCTTAGCGGAACTGGAAGTGTTCCTTGTGCAAGGTCCAGGATTTTGCAGGCAGTGTTTGCTTGAGCTCACGTCGCAACTGTCGGCCCATTGCAGCCGGTCCACAGAACCAGATATGCAGAGGTTTGTCGGCATGGTAATGCTGCAGCACCTCTTTGGGCGTCCAGCGACGGCCATCGGCATAAATTTCCAGATTCACGTCCGGGTGCTCTTTGGCAGCCTTGCTCAAGGCCTGAGCCAATGGGTCAGTACTATGCTGACAGGCATATTGCAGATAGGCGTAGGGAGCGTGACCGTCCTGATGTTCCTGGCTTAACCAGGATAGAAATGGCGTGGCCCCGACACCCGCACCCACCCAGATATAAATGCCCTTGTCATCGCGGTCCGGCTGAGTGAAGCGTCCATAAGGGCCGTCCAGCTCAATGTTCTGGCCAACATGCAAACGCTCGGGCAGGCTGCGGGTCCAGTCGCCCAACTGCTTGATATGAAAGCGCACAATCTGGTTGTCCTGATCTGCATCGGACAAGGTAAAGGGATGGGACTCGGATTCACCCTTCAAACGCAAAAAGGCAAACTGCCCAGCCTGGTGACCTGGCCAGGATTGGTCCATGCGGCATTGCACCTCCAGCACATCACCTTGTGACGTACAGGAGATCACGGTGCCCGTATGCGGGTAGGCCGAACTCAAGTTGCGTAGCAGCTGGATGCCGGCTGCTGCTGTCCCGATCACCATGGTGATGGCCAGTGCCCAGCCGCCTATACCGCTCCAGTAAGCAGGGGGCGTCAGTACCACGCCATGAAAGATCAGGATCAAATAGGCCACTGGCATCAGGCGATGCAGGCTGTACCACTTTTTATAGGAAATCGTGCGGTGCGCCAGGGTGATGATCAGCATCAGAATCAGCGCGTAAAACGTCCATTCACCCAGTGATTTTGCATAGGGCTTGAACAGGCTGACCCATTCAGGAACCGGGGTTTTGGCCAGACGGCCGCCCGTGCCGATCGCTGCCGAGATCAGACCTTTGGATTCCTTGCTGAGCCAATGGGCCAGACTGAGCAAAATGGCGATGATACCCAGCCATTTATGCAGCCTGTAGGCTTTGTCCATGCCGCCTAACCAGGGTTCCAGACGGCGGGGACGCAGGGCCAGAATCATGATGGCCGTCATGGTGCCCAGTGCCAGAATCCCGGTTAACAGCATGCCTTCTTGTCGGACCACCCACAGCATATCGCCCGGTGGCGAGGGGGCCAGCCACAGGGCTTCAACAGCCCAGATCAGAAAGAAAGTGGAGAGCAGCAGTAAGAGAGGGCGACGCATGGTCTTTTCCGGATTGTTTGAAAGAGCCGGGTGCTGCGTAGTCGCGATGTGATGAACGTACCGACGCAGCGCACCGGGAACACCTTATTGATGTTAGTACGCTGCCAAGCCGTTTGCGGAGCCAATATTCAAGAGTGTTTTGAGAAAACTCAAAGCACTCCTAAATATTTGTTATTTAAAGCATTTGTTAATGATTCTGGTTGCTGTTTACTCTATTTCAGCTTGTTGCAGAGTAGTTCTTTTGATTGCTTTTCAGGCCCATCAAGCCGGGCAGATAAGCGATGCCAGATCCAGCAAAGCCGCGTCCTGGTGAGGCTGTCCGATCAGTTGCAAACCCAAGGGCAGTGGGCTGTTTTGACCGGGCGCGGGCAGGCTCAAGGTAGGCCAGCCCAACAAGGACCAAGGACGATTCAGTATTGAAGAGCCCGTGCTATCCAGTCCATAGGGAGCCGGGCCGGGAGCCGCTGGAGTGAGCAATGCGTCGAAATGACCATAACGATCCTGCCATTCTGTTTGCAATTGGCGACGGCGCGCCTGCCAGGCGTGGTAATCCGCTGCAGGCAATTCCAGGCCTTGTTTGATGGCTTGCACGGTAATGGGGCGCAAGGCATCCGGGCTGGCTTGCCAGACGGGTAGCAGGCTGCGGGCCATTTCATAAGCCATGATCTGGCCTTGCAGGATCAGCAGCTCTTTCAGTTGTGGGTCCGCAGGCAGACGCTCCAGGTGGGCGCCTTGTTGCTCCAGATGCTCACAGCCTTGTTCCAACGCGGCCAGTGCTGCGGGTGTGATCGGGCCCAGATCTTTGCCATCCAGCACGCCAATTCGCGGCGCGGTGGGGACTCGACTATCAGGCAAGCCTTGCAGGACAGTGGCCACGCGGCGCAGCACGGACAAGTCCCGGCTGAAGTAGCCGACCGTGTCCAGGCTGTCGCACAACAGGAAAAGACCGCTGCGATGCACCGCGCCAAAGCTGGGTTTGAAACCCAGAATGCCGGTAAACGCAGCGGGGCGCATCATGGAGCCTCCCGTTTGGGTGCCCAATGCAAAATCAACCATGCCAGCTGCTACGGCCGCTGCCGAACCACTGGAAGAACCGCCGGGCGTGTGTTCCAGGTTCAGTGGGTTACGGGTGGGGCCGGGGGCTGCGTAGGCAAATTCGGCGGTGACGGTTTTGCCCAGGGCAATGGCACCGGCCTGACGCAGCAGGGCGACACAGGCGGCGTCCCGCTCGGCCGGTAGCGCATTGGGGAAATGCGCGCCGTAGCACGTGGGCATGCCTTGAACATCCAGCACATCTTTCACACCAAAGCTCAAACCCGCCAAGGGGCCAGTGGGATTGGTGCTGATACAGGTGGCGGGATCAGCCAGCCAGGACCAGGCCTGGATAGCCTGGTCCTGCGTAGCGAGAGGGGAAGGGTTTGCAGTCATAAGCGAGAACTGGAACTACTGAATCGAGATGTTCTGTGCCTTGATCAGCGTGGTCCAGCGTTTGGTTTCTTCTTTCACAAAAGCGGTAAATTCTTCAGGTGTGCCACCTACAACTTCCGCGCCTTGGGATTCCACAATCTGACGGTAGTCGGGGTCTTTCAGGGCGTCGTTGACAGCCTTGTTCAGTTTTTCCAGTACATCAGCAGGCAAGCCGGCGGGGGCAATCACGCCAAACCAGTTCGATGCCACCAGATCCACGCCTTGTTCTTTGAAGGTGGGGGTGTCAGGCATGGCTTTCAGACGCTCTTCCGAAGTCACGCCCAGTACGCGCAGGCGTGGGTTGTCGATTTGCATGTGGGGCAGGAACAGGCTGGCCAATTCCAGATAGAAGGAGATGTTGCCGGCCAGCAGGTCGTTCGATGCAGGAGCGCCACCACGGTAAGGCACGTGTACGGCGTCAAAGCCGGAGGTGGCCTTGAACTGTTCAGTCAGCAAGTGCGAGGCACCACCAGCGCCAGTCGAGGCGTAGTCGAGTTTTTCGGGGTTCTTCTTGCCGTCGGCGACCAGATCAGCCAGAGACTGGTAGGGCGAGTTGCTGTTTACACCCAGTGCCATGGCACCGCGTTCGATCAGGGCGATGGGCTGCAAATCCTGTTCAGGATCAAAAGGCAGGTTGCTGCCGTACAGCGCCTTGTTCACCGACATGGGGCCAAAGTTGCCCAGGCCGATGGTGTAGCCGTTGGGCTTGGCGCGCGCAATCATGCTGGTGCCGATATTGCCGCTGGCACCGGGCTTGTTTTCCACCACGATTGTCACGCCCAGGCTGTCGCTCATTTTTTGAGCCAGCATGCGCGAGCGGGTATCCGAGCTGCCACCTGCAGCGTAGGGCACCACAAACGTAATGGGCTGCGAAGGGTAAGCCGCGTCGGCCATGGCCGAACCGGAACCCAACAAAGTCAGTGTGAGCAGGCCACTCAGTAAAGGGGCGCGATGCTTGAATACCGTCATGTCTATCTCCTGCGTTGGGCCAATATTCGCAGTGACGTGCAGTATGGCCCTGTTTTTGATAAGTGTCAGGACGGATGGTAGTAAGAGCTAATTATGTTGTCTAATATTAAAAATAATCGTTATTGATCTTTTTTCTAACCTAATTGGCGGGCATATGCTGGACTCCAAATTAAGCGAGATGTTCTTGGTGGTGGCCGAAGAGCTGCACTTTGGCCGGGCAGCTCAGCGTTTGTTCATGACCCAGCCGCCCTTGAGTCAGGCCATACGCAGGCTGGAAGAGCAGGTAGGGGCGACCTTGTTTATCCGCACCACACGCACGGTGCAATTGACGGCGGCGGGAGCGGAGTTGCAGCGCCGCCTGCGCTTGATCGGCAACGAACTGGAGCAGACCTTGCAAGCGGTACAGCAAGTGCATAGAGGCGAGACTGGCATGTTGCGCATAGCCCTGACCCCCAGCAGCGCCTATGCGGGGGTATCCAAGCATTTGTATCGCTTTCGACAGGACTTCCCGCAGGTGGATATACAGATCTACGAGATGAACTCCAGCGATATGCCTGCGGCTCTTTATGAGCGCCGGGTGGATGTGGCCTTGATTCGGCCTTCCTTTGCCGTGCCCGATTTGAACCCGCAGCTGGTGGAGTCCGAACCCATGATGTTTGTCGTCAGGCGGGATGATCCACGTGCTCAGGAGCATAGTCAGGGGCTGACCTTGCACCAGGCTTTCTCTTACGAAATGGTGGCGTATTCGCGTCAGCAGTCGCGTTACTTTCATCTCTTGCAGCAGCGCATGCTGCAGCGCTCAGGCTGCCTGCCGCGCTTTGCACAGGAAAGCATGGTGCCCACGGTGCTGGTCATGGTTGAAGCGGGCATTGCTCCAGCTATTGTTCCCGCTTCCCTGGCGCGCTTGCGCACCGATACCTTGGAGTATCTGCCTTTGCTGGATGCAGATGATATTGCGGCAGAGCTGATGAGTGCTTATGTCTCGGACAATACCAACCCGGCCTTGGTGAATTTTCTGGCGGTGCTGGAACAGAATCGCTCAAGTTGATTGGCGGGCGGCCAACCATTCCCGCATGGATTGGCCCGTGCGCTGCCGAAACAGGCGGGACAGGGCAGAGGGGTTGGCGTAGCCCAGATCCAGAGCAATACGTTTGGCAGACTGGCCTTGTGCCAGCCGCTGGCAGGCCAGCGACAGGCGCCATTGGGCCAGATAGTCTGCCGGTGTGTCGCCCACCCAGTGCTTGAATTGCACGGCAAAGGCGCTGCGCGACATCTTGGCTTCCTGTGCCAGTGATTGCACGGTCCAGTCCCGACCGGGATCGGCCTGAATAGCCAGCAGTGCGCGCGCGATGGGTGGGTGTGACAAACCTCGGAACAGGCCTACGGGAATCTCGCAACGATCCGGATGGTCAAACAGCCAGCGCAGCAATTGCAGCAGCACAATCTCGAACAGGCGGTCTGCCAGCAGACGATGGCCGCAGCGCACGGATTCCGTTTCTGCAAAGAGCAGGCCCAGGGCCTGTTCAAGACCGGCCGCTTCTTCCAGCGGCACGATAATCAGATCGGGCAGGGAGCGGGCCAAGGGATGATGCTCACCCCCATCAAAATCCAGGGTGGCACAGGTGAAATCCGAGCCTTCATTGGGCAGATCGTAAAAAGCGTGCTCCAGCGGACGGGGGTAGAACAGCAGGCTGGGGCGGTCAATGGTCAGGACTTCCGGCACGGGATCGCGCGGATCGTGGCGCACGCTTAACTGGCCGCGTCGCAGAATGTGCAAGAAGGCCCGTCCGGGTTGGGCCGCAAAGCGGGTTACGCCACACAAAGAGCCGTTGTAGAACAAATGAGCCCGAACACGGAATTGTTCCAGCAGAAGGGAGAGGCGATCCAAGTTCATGAAAACATCCTCATCTGGATGAAAAGGTAAGTTGTCGGGACTAATCTTATCCAATGATCTTGATCTTGGCGAGACACTATCCCTGCAAGCTTTTTCCGGCCACCCCGGCCCACTTCACCAGGAGATCATCATGTCGCGTCTTACATTGCCTGACCTTGCCCAAGCTCCCGCCGCCAGCCAGCCTGCTTTGCAGGAAATTCAAAAAGCCTTTGGTGGCAGCGTGCCTGCCATGTTCCGTATGGTATCCAATTCGCCCGCCGCCTTGCGCAGCATGTGGGGCTCTTTCGGTGCCTTTGCCGGTGGCAAGCTGGGTGCGAAACTGGGCGAGCAATTGGCGGTTGCCATTGCCGACCGTAATCGTTGCGAATACTGCCTGGCCGCCCACAACGTGCTGGGTGCCAATGCTGGCCTAAGTCCGGAGACACTGGCTCAGGCCCAGCGTGGTCAGTCGGATGACCCGCGTACCGCCGCCGCTTTGAAATTTGTGCTCAAGCTGGTGGATCAGCGTGGGCAAGTTTCGGCTGCCGATGTGCAAGCCGTGCGCGATGCCGGCTTTTCCGAAGGTGAGGTGGTGGAACTGGTCGGTGTGACTGCCTTGAACCTGTTCACCAACTACATCAACAATGCGCTGGAGGTTCCGGTGGATTTCAAGGCCGTTGAGCTGACTGCCTAAGCATCGATATGGAAGCCCGCTTGCTGATATGCAGGCGGGTTTTCTTGCGTCTGTTGTCTGTGTTTTATTTGGCTGACAAGGGACCGGAATTGATAGCTGTCAGCGGCTGGTTCACATCAAAAAAGCGCGCATCAATGCCGGTGATGCCAAAGCTGTTGAGCCGTTTGCTGTGCATCTCCAGATACGCCTGCGCGCTGGCTTGATCGCTGAATAGATACACGCCACCTGCTTTGGACTGTTCTTTATTCTCGGTCCAGATTTTCCAGATCAAGCCAGGTTCCAGGCAGATGGATTGCGCCAGTTCTTGCATGGCTTCGCTCATCTCTGAACCCCAAGGGCCGGGGTAAGGAAAATCAACATACAGCAGGGTGCTCATGATCGGCTCCATATCAAAATACGTGCCGAACATCATACCTTGATGTTTGAATTGTCCAGTACTGTCTCTTATTTGTCATGGGACGTTGAAAGGCCCGTGATTGGCTGGCCTCCCCCTTGAAGGGGGCGTATAGTTTTTCTTTTGCTATTTGCTGGTGGAAGCCCTCATGTCCTGGACCGCTTTGTTGTTGGTGGTGTGTGCTGCGTTCATTCATGCGGGTTGGAACTTGCTCTCTAAACGGGCGGCGATGGCAGGGGCGCATTTTGTATTCGCCTATTCCTTTTTTGCCATTCTGTTTTATTTCCCCATCACGCTGTGGGTGGTTTTTACGCAAGGCAATATGCCCTGGACCAGCGAGACCATTACCTGTTTGGTGCTTAGTGCCTTGCTGCACATGTGCTATAGCCTGAGTTTGCAAAAAGGCTATCAGGTTGCAGACCTGTCCGTGGTGTATCCCATTGCCCGTGGTACGGGCCCCATGCTCTCTTCCATTGGTGCTTTTATCCTGCTGGGCGAGCCTGTGCGTCCTTTGGGAGTGCTCGGCATCTTGCTGGTCGTGATGGGGATTTTGCTGATCGCCACGCAAGGTCGACTGCGCCGTTTTTTCAGCCCTGCAGCGCTGACGGGTGTGCGTTGGGGCATGCAGACCGGGATTCTGATTGCGGCCTATACCGTGGTCGATGCCTATGGCGTCAAGGTGCTGCTGATCTCGCCATTCCTGCTGGACTGGTTCAGCAATGTGTTGCGCCTGGGGATGCTGGCCCCTTTTATCGCCAAGCGGGGGCGGGCAGGCTTCGCCAAGTTCAAACCTTATTGGAAGCTGGCGGCTGCAGTGGGTTTGTTATCGCCCATGTCCTACATCCTGGTCTTGCAGGCATTAAGTATGGGCGCACCCTTGTCCATGGTGGCTCCCGCCCGTGAAATGTCCATGATGGCCGGCACCATATTGGGTATGGTCGTCCTGCGCGAAAAGGCCAATGTCTGGAGTTTGCTCGGTTGCGCCATCATGATCAGCGGAGTCATTGCCCTGACATCCGGGCCGGCGGCCTGATCCGTCTCTTGAAATATGGTGGGTCGTCCCTATCTGTCTGCAATAGGGCGCGCTTTGGCGTGCGGCAATCAACCCATTTTTTTGCTTTTTCACCATGAGCCAGACTGACACTGCGAATACGTCCGAAACCTTGGGTTTTCAGGCTGAAGTCAAACAATTACTGCATTTGATGATTCACTCCTTGTATAGCAACAAGGAGATTTTCCTGCGTGAGCTGGTATCCAATGCGTCGGATGCCTGTGACAAACTGCGCTTTGAAGCTATCGACAATCCAGCTTTGCTGGAAGGCGACCCAGAAATGCGTATCCGTGTGGAGTTCGACAAGGACCAGCGCACGATCACCATTTCCGACAACGGCATTGGCATGTCGCGTGATGAAGCCATTGCCAACCTGGGCACCATCGCGCGCTCGGGCACCAAAGAGTTCTTCTCCCAACTGACGGGCGACAAGCAAAAAGACACCCAACTGATTGGTCAGTTTGGCGTGGGCTTTTACTCCTCCTTTATCGTGGCCAATAAAGTGTCCGTGCTGACACGTCGTGCCGGTGGCGATCAGGAAGCCGTGCTGTGGGAGTCCGCCGGTGAAGGCGAGTTCACCATTGCCGCCGCTGAAAAAGCCGAGCGCGGAACCACCATCACCTTGCACCTGCGTGAAGGCGAGGACGATTTCCTGGACGGCTGGCGACTGCGCAACGTGCTGCGTCGCTACTCCGATCACATCTCCTTGCCCGTGCAAATGCGCAAGGAAGAGTGGGACGAAGAAAAGCAGCAACAAGTAAAGCAGGACGAGTGGGAAAGCGTGAACCAGGCCAGCGCCTTGTGGACACGCTCCAAGTCGGAAATCACCGACGAGCAGTACCAGGAGTTCTACAAGCACATCGCTCACGATTACGAGAATCCTCTGGCCTGGACACATAACCGTGTTGAAGGCCGTAGTGAATACACCCAGCTCTTGTTTGTCCCCAAGCAGGCTCCGTTTGACTTGTGGGACCGCGATGCTCGCCGTGGCGTGAAGCTGTACGTGAAACGCGTATTCATCATGGACGACGCCGAGCAGCTGCTGCCTGCTTACCTGCGCTTTGTGCGCGGTGTGATCGATTCGGCCGACCTGCCGCTGAACGTTTCGCGTGAAATCCTGCAAGAAAGCCGTGATGTTCGCGCTATCCGCGAAGGTAGTGCCAAGCGCATCCTGTCCTTGCTGGAAGATCTGGCCGAGAACCAGCCCGAGCAATATGCCGAGTTCTGGAACCAGTTCGGCCAGGTCCTGAAAGAAGGCACTGGCGAAGACATGGGCAATCAGGCCCGTATCGCTGCCTTGCTGCGCTTTGCCTCCACGAATCAGGAAGGTTCGGCCCAGACCGTGTCCCTGAACGACTACATCGGTCGCATGAAAGAAGGTCAGGACAAGATTTACTACGTCACGGCTGACACTTTTGCCGCTGCATCTAACAGCCCGCATCTGGAAGTATTCCGTAAGAAAGGCATCGAAGTGCTGTTGATGTCCGACCGTGTGGACGAGTGGATGTTGTCTTACTTGCGCGAATTTGAAGGCAAGCAACTGGTATCCGTGGCCAAGGGTGGCCTGGACCTGGATTCGCTGGCGGACGAGGAAGAAAAGAAACATCAGGCAGAAGTGGCTGAAACCTTCAAACCTCTGGTCGAGCGCCTGCAAACCACACTGGGCGAGAAGGTCAAGGAAGTGCGCATTACTGCCCGTCTGGTCGATTCCCCTGCTTGCGTGGTGGTCGATGCCAACGAACTGAGCCCGCACCTGCTGCGTATGCTGCAAGCCGCTGGCCAGGAAGCTCCCGAGGTCAAGCCGATTCTGGAAATCAACCCGGAGCACGCCTTGATCGCCAAAGTCCAGGCCGCTGACGACGAGACTTTTGGTGAGTGGGCACAGTTGCTGCTGGAACAAGCCATGCTGGCCGAAGGTGCCGCATTGCAAGATCCCGCCAGTTTTGTGAAGCGTGTGAACCGCTTGCTGTTGAATCTGTAAACCTGAATCTTGCTGGCTCTGCGCCAAGCAGGGCTAGATACTAATCAGGTAAAGCCCTGATCGTCTTACGATGATCGGGGCTTTTTGCATCTGTATCTATGAGTGAGCTTTAGGGCGGATCACGATAGTGAATGCTGTAGCATTTTTCTTGTTATTGGCCCTGAACTACTTTATCGGTCTTGATCTGGCACTTGTGTTGGCCTTGGTCCCAACTCTTGTTCCGGCAATGCTTCTTTGGGCCAGCCATGTTCCCGCTTCACCCGTTCCCAATCAAAGAAAGGGCCCGGATCTGTCTTGCGCCCCGGAGCGATGTGCTCATGGCCACGTACGGCGCGCAAGTTATGGCGCATACGTAAGGCGCGGCTCAGGCGGGATAGCTCCCGGTACTGCGCGTCTGTGAATGGCTCGAAATCGCTGCCTTCCAGTTCAATGCCAATAGAGAAATCATTGCAGCGCTCGCGGTCTTCAAAGCGCGACACACCCGCATGCCAGGCGCGGCGGGTAGTGGGAACAAACTGGATGATGTGGCCAGTGCGCTGGATCAGAAAGTGAGCCGAAACTTTCAGGTCCCGGATGTTCTCGAACCAGGGGTGGGCGCTGATATCCAGCTTGTTCTGAAAAAAATCCCGAATGTAGGGCCCGCCGAACTCTTGCGGTGGCAGGCTGATATTGTGCAGCACCAGCAAGGTCGGAGTGTCGCCCTCGGGGCGGTCATCCTGATTGGGTGACAGGGCGCGCAGGACATTGGCATGAGGTTTCAGCCAGCCCTGTCGGTCCAGGTCGTAGGCGTGGTGCATGCGAGCCATGGCGTTAGCTGCGTGGGCCGCGCTTGGCGTGTTCCAGGCTGCACCAGGTGTGATGATTGCTCATCAAGGCTTCGGAGCGTGGCAGATAAATCCCACAGTGTGCGCAACGGACCATTTCTTCAGCAGCACCTTGCTTGCGCGGGGGACGCATGGTGGGGTTGGGTGGATTGCGCTTGCGGGCCTTGTTTTGCGACACGATGCGGGCAATGATCATGGCCGCCAGGATGGCGACAACCCAAAATAAGACTTTACCCAATTTTCCCTCGTTGCAAGATGACGTCTAGTACAAAGTGGCTGCCTGTATAGGCCAGCAGCAGGAAGGCAAAACCGGCCAAGGTCCAGCGCAAGGCAACGCGACCACGCCATCCATACTGTTTCCGACCCCATAATAAGCCACCAAATGTAACCCAGGATAGCAAGGTAAAGACAGTTTTGTGGTCGGCGGGCAAAAATTTACCGTCTATCGCCATGGAGACGGCGGCACCGCTCAGAATCGTGAAGGTCAGAATCACGAAAGAGACACGGATCAGGCGAAACAGCAGCTCCTCTTGCACCAGCAGGGGCGGCATGGTGTCCAGAACCCGGCTGAACAAACCACGTTGCTCCTGATGAAGAATAGGGCGGTGCAACTGACGGTCCAGAGCCGTCATCAAGACGGCGTGCAAAGCCGCCACGGTGCTAAGCCCATAGGCGACCAGCGCAATCATCAAGTGAATCCGTAGCCATTCATTGCCGACATGGTTGACGATATGGCCTTCGGGAAAGGCCATGGCCAGCAGGCTGACGATTGTGGCTGCAGGCAGTAGAATGAGCAACAGGCTGTCCAGACGCAGATACAGGCTTTGGAACCAGAACACCACCATGCCCAGCCATATTGCCGCTGACAGGGCCAGTGCCCAGCTCAGATGCAGCCCTTGGGGCAGCACAATAGTCAGCAGCAGGCCCGCTCCGTGCACAATGATGGCGCAGAGCAAGGCCACCCGGCTGGGGGCGTTCAGTACGGTTCGGGTGCTGCCGCGAGTCAACGGACGCCAGAGCGAGATCGACAGCACGATGTACGCCAGTGCGGCGAGCAAGTGAAATACAATACTTGCAGACATAAGTCCCGGATTTCCTGAAAAACGGTACGGGGCGTACCTCAAGTGGCCATTTTATTCTTATTCGTAGACCACACGATAACCTAGTTTAAGCGAACCCAGTCCTATGTTTGAAAATCTGACCCAGCGTATGTCGCGTGTGGTGAAAACCATGCGCGGACAGGCTCGTCTGACCGAATCCAATACTCAGGATATGTTGAGGGAAGTGCGTCTGGCTTTGCTGGAAGCGGACGTGGCCTTGCCCGTCGTGCGCGAGTTTGTCGCACGGGTCAAAGAAAAGGCGCTTGGTGTTGAAGTTGCCGACAGCTTGAATCCTGGCCAGGCACTGGTGGGTGTTGTTCACCAGGAGCTGACCAATCTGATGGGCGCAGACCTGGGTGACAACGCCAGCGAGCTGTCCCTGGCGGCTCAGCCTCCCGCGATTATTCTGATGGCCGGTCTGCAAGGTGCGGGTAAAACTACCACCACCGGTAAGCTCGCCAAATGGCTGAGCGAAGGCGGCCACGTTCAGCATGGCCGCAAGACAGGCAAGAAGAAAGTTCTGGTGGTCAGTGCCGACGTGTATCGTCCAGCCGCTATCGAGCAGCTGAAAACCGTTGCCGCCCAAGTAGGCGTCGAGTTCCTGCCCTCCGATCCCAGCCAGAAACCGGCCGACATTGCCCGCAATGCCCTGGATCACGCCAAGCGTCATCACTTTGATGTGCTGATTGTCGACACGGCCGGTCGCCTGGGTATTGACGAAGAAATGATGCGCGAAATTCGCGCTCTGTACGATCTGCTGAACCCGATTGAAACTTTGTTCGTGGTCGATGCCATGCAGGGGCAGGACGCGGTCAACGTGGCCAAGGCCTTTGCTGATGCCTTGCCGCTGACGGGTGTGGTGCTGACCAAGCTGGATGGTGATGCACGTGGTGGTGCGGCCTTGTCCGTACGTCATGTCACCGGCAAGCCGCTGAAGTTTGTGGGTGTTTCCGAAAAGCTGGATGGTCTGGAGCCATTCCACCCCGAGCGTATGGCTCAGCGCGTGCTGGGCATGGGCGATATTGTTTCGCTGGTCGAACAGGCCCAGCGCAATATCGACATCGCCGAAGCGCAGAAGATTACCGACAAGATCAAATCGGGCGACAAGTTCGACCTGAATGACTTCCGTGACCAGCTGCAGCAAGTCAAGAAGCTGGGTGATATGGGCTCCTTACTGGAAAAACTGCCTGCCCAGTTCTCGCAAGCCGCGTCCCAGTTGCAAGGTGGTCAGGCTGAACAGCAATTGCGTCGTACGGAAGGGATCTTGAACTCCATGACCCCGGCCGAGCGTGCCAAGCCCGAACTGCTCAAAGCCTCGCGCAAGCGTCGTATCGCTGCCGGTTCTGGCGTGCCAGTGCAAGAGGTCAACCGCTTGCTCAATCAGTTCGAGCAAATGCAAGGCATGATGAAGCAGATGAAAAAAGGCGGCATGGCCAAGATGATGCGCGGCCTGGGCGGTATGGGTGCCTTGAAAGGTCTGGCTGGCAAGGGCTTCAAGGGCTTTCGCTAAGAAGCGCTTGGAGCTTGCCGCAAAGGCGTGAATCGCTCTGGCAGGACCACCAACAAAAAAAGCCCGCATACGCGGGCTTTTTTTCGTCCTGAGCTGTTGTTGTTACAGCGCAGGAATACGCAGTACCTGACCGGGATAGATCTTGTCAGGATGGCTGAGCATAGGCTTGTTGGCTTCAAAAATAACCGTGTATTTTGCGCCGTTTGCCTTGCCGTAGTTGGTTTCAGCAATTTTCCACAGGGTGTCGCCTTTCTGTACGGTATACATGGTGGCTTCTGCGGAAGGCTGAGCAACGCTGAGCTGGTTGTCGACTTGAGAGACACCCAGGGTGTTACCCAGAGCCAGCACAATTTTTTCGGCTTGTTCGGTGGAGGCGGCTTGGCCGCTAACCGTGACTTTGTCGCCATCAACCGTCAGATTCAGACCGTCGGCGGAAAGTTGGTGTTTGGCCAGTTCTTTCTGGAGTTCGTCAGCTGTTGCTGCTTTGGCTTCGTTGGCACCAAAGAGTTTTTCGCCGACATCTTTAAGAAAACTGAATACGCCCATCGCTTTGCTCCTGAAGTTAGGGTTCTACGGCTGCCTGCTTGATGGCAGGCGAGACGGCCCATTATGACCTCATTTTTATCCCCGAAGCCGTAGCTGAATGTCAGCAATTGTGCATTTTAAAGGGCGAGTATCAGCCGCCACCGACGGCAACCACGATTTCAATGGTGTCGCCTTCTTTGATCGGGGTGCTGGCGTGCTGGCTTTTGGGCACGATATCGCCGTTCAGTTCCACGGCAATACGCTTGTTCTCGTAGCCCAGCTCGATAATCAGCGTGCCAACCGTGTCGGAGTTTGCCAGAGTCTTGCTCTGGCCGTTCAGGGTAATGTTCATTCTTGTCTCTGGATATGGTCCGGCCAGGGCCGGACGAGTGATTCAGATGGCAAATTTCTGGGTGGCGGCCAGCAGCCGGGCCAAAATGCCGGGTTCGTCGTAGGCGTGGCCTGCGTCCGCAACCATATGAAATTCTGCTTGGGGCCAGGCGCGATGCAGTTGCCAGGCTGTATGCGCCGGAGTGCACACATCATAGCGTCCCTGCACGATGACACCGGGAATGCCATGCAAGCGGTGGGCGTTTTTCAGCAACTGATCCGGCTCCAGAAAACCCCGGTTCATGAAATAGTGGTTTTCAATACGCGCAAAGGCCAAAGCGGCTTTATCACTGGACTTGGCATCCAGGTGATTCTGGCTAGGCAAGAGCGTGATGGTATTGCTTTCCCATTGCGACCAGGCGTGTGCGGCCCGTAACTGCACAGCGGGGTCATCGCCTGTCAGACGCTTGTGATAGGCGGTAATCAGGTCCCCGTGCTCTTCCTTGGGAATGGGGGCCAGATACTGTTCCCAGATATCGGGAAACAGGCGCGAGGCACCTTCCTGATAAAACCAATGCAGCTCTTCAGGACGGGCCATGAAGATACCGCGCACAATCAGTTCGCTGACGTGCTCGGGGTGAGTCTGGGCGTAGGCCAGCGCCAGAGTCGAGCCCCAGGAGCCGCCAAACACCAGCATCTTGTCGGCCTTGAGCTTTTCCTTGCGCAGCCGCTCCATGTCCTGAACCAGATGCCAAGTGGTGTTGTTCTCCAGACTGGCATGAGGGTAGGAACGCCCGCAACCGCGCTGATCAAACAGCAGCACATTATATTTTTGCGGGTCGAACAGGCGACGGTGATCGGTAGAACATCCTGATCCCGGCCCACCGTGCAAGAAAATGGCCGGTTTACCTGCCGGGTTGCCGCAGCATTCCCAGTAGATATGGTGCCCATCATCGGTGTGCAACGTGCCTTGGGCGTAAGGCTCTATAGGCGGGAACAGGGTAGCGCTCATTGTTCTTTCTTGGGCCAGTTCAGTTCAGGGGTAGGGGTGTCATTGCGGGTGAAGATCAGATCCCACACGCCATGACCCAGACGCAGCCCACGGTTCTCGAACTTGGTCAGTGGACGGAAGTCGGGGCGGGGTGCGTAGCCTTCGTGCGTGTTGCTGAGCATGGGCTCGGCGGACAGCACTTCCAGCATTTGTTCGGCGTAGTTTTCCCAGTCGGTGGCGCAATGGATGTAGCCACCGGGTTTCAGACGGCTGGTCAGCAACTGAATAAAGGGCGATTGCACCAGACGACGCTTGTGATGGCGCTTCTTGGGCCAGGGGTCGGGGAAGTAGATATGAATACCGGCCAGCGAGCCGGGAGCGATCATGTCGCGCACCACTTCCACCGCGTCATGCTGGATGATGCGGATATTGCTGATCTGGTTGTCATCAATGCGCTTGAGCAAGGCACCGACACCGGCATTAAAGACTTCCACGCCCAGGAAATTGTCGTCGGGACGAGCCTGGGCAATTTTCTGGGTGGTTTCACCCATGCCAAACCCGATTTCCAGAATCAGGGGATTGTCATTGCCAAACACCGTTTCCGGTTTCAGGATGTTGTCGCGGTAGCTGATCGACCACAGGGGCAAGAGGCGCGCCAGGGCTTGCTCCTGGCTGGGCGTAATGTGCGCGCGCCGATGAACAAAGCTACGGATATGGGTCTCGCCGGAATTGCTGTTCGCGACATTGGGCGACAGCAGGGATTGTTTTTCGTTGCTGGAGGTCATGGTTGTGGCGCGGGCATCAGGAATGGCTCGCGTATCAGCTAAAAGCGGGAAAACTCTATTGTAGTGAGTCTTGCCGCCGAATTCATGTGGTGGCGCGCGAAAAAGATAGGGCCGGGGCGACGCATGAAGAAAAGATCGCGCTATAATTTTCGCTTCCCCATTCGCGGGATCGTCTGCTTTTGAGGCAGACCTCTCCATCAGGGCGGGTGTAGTTTAATGGTAAAACTGATGCTTCCCAAGCATCCGTCGTGGGTTCGATTCCCATCACCCGCTCCAGTTCTGATATCTCCCCCAATACTTTTATCGGCTGTTCACCGCACTGTCGCGTGATGAGCATATTGGCCATTTGCTTGTACAGGTGTCTTGTAGCGCTGTGCCGCTTCTTGGCGTGTGATCAAGCACCTGTACCCACTTGGGTATGGAGAGTTTCACTGAAAGCATATACTGCGTCCTTATTGTTCATATTTGAGTTCTTATGATTTATATTTGTTCATATATGAATGGATAAAAATATGACTGATTCAGAGAATAAAAATGCTCCTCGTAGTGTCATCTCCCGTCCTGTAGACCGTGCCTTGCTGCGGCTGGGGCGGGATATCTCTGCGGCTCGCCGTGCGCGACGATTAAGCCAAGAGGATTTGGCCCAGCGTATTGGTACGTCGTTGAGCACAGTCCGGCGCATGGAGGATGGTAATGCCGGTACTGCCTTGCATACCTTTTTAAGCGCTTTGCATGTGTTGGGACGCCTGAATGATGTGACTAAAGTAATGACCATGGAAAATGATGCCTTGGGGATGGACTTGCTGCGTGAGCAGTTGCCCCAGCGCGTCAGGCGGCCACGACGTATCAAAGCGGATCAAACCTCGGGGGCCAAGTCGCAAGATGATTCGGCCTCTGTGAATCCTGACAAGTTGGAAGGTTTCTGATGACGACACGATCTGCCAAGCGCTCAGACCTGGAGGTGCACCTGGGTTCCAGGTTCCAGTGCGCATGTTGTGGGGCACCATACTTCAGGTTAACGGTGAAGGAAGCAGAAGCAATCTGGGCGGAGATTGTTCAGGCTGTTAGTCGTTGGCGTAGCGTCGCCAAAGGGCTAGGCATGCAAAGTACGGATCTGGTGGATTTTGAGCCGGCATTTGCTTAACTTCATTCCCATGGCACTATACCCAGCATGCAAGAAGATCTTTTCGGCGATGCCATTCCCCAGCCACCCGCCTCAAAGCCCGCTGCTCCTTCCCGACGCAAAATCACCAAAGTCAGCCTTGCTGCTTCCGCGCTGGAGCTAAGCGATCTGGCCGCTCAGCTTCCTGAAACCTTGCGTTTCGGTGTCTCCACCTGGTCCTACCCCGGTTGGGAAGGCTTGATCTGGGATGGCGAGTACGAGTCGAGCATCTTGTCCAAACACGGCCTGGAGGCCTATCACCAGCATCCCTTGATGCGCACCGTCTGTGTGGATCGCACCTTCTGGCGTCCTTTGACGGTCACGCAGTATTCCGCCTATGCCGCTCAGGTTGATGAAGATTTCCGCTTCGTTGTGAAATGTCCTTCCATGATTACGGACGCTCAAGTTCGTGATGAGCAGGGCAAGGTACGCAAATCTAATCCGGACTTTTTGGATATTCGTCTGGCTGTAGAGCAGTTCGTGCAGCCTGCAGTCGAGGGCTTGCGTGCCAAGTTGGGCGTCTTGGTCTTCCAGTTAAGCCCTCTGTCCTGGGGCTGGTTGAGTCGTCCGGCAGAGTTGTTCGACAAGTTGGGGCTGATGCTGGCAGCGGCGCGTGAGGCTTTGCCGCAAGGCTCACAGGTGGTGCTTGCGGTAGAGGTAAGAGATCCAGAGCTGTTGACTCAACATCTTGTCGATACACTCAAGGCCAATGGCGCGACATTTTGTCTGGGGCTGCATGGCAAGATGCCGCCGATTGAAGAGCAACTGCCCGTCTTGCGCGCCTTGTGGCCGGGACCCTTGGTGTGTCGCTGGAACTTGAACCGGGAGTTTGGTGCTTACGGCTATGCCGATGCTCAAAAAAAGCATACCCCATTCGATGCCATTGTCAGCGAGGACGTGCATACTCGCACGGTGCTGGCCCGCACGATTCGCGGGATCACGGGGGCGGGGCAGGCGGCATATGTGACGATCAGCAATGATGCGGAAGGCTGTGCGCCGCTCTCCATACAGCGGCTGGCGCAACTTGTTGTGGCACAAGAAAAATAACCTCAGGTCTTGGGAAGCGATCCTCAAAAGTGGGGCGGTTCACAAGACCTGTGGTGCTGCCTGATGAGCTGGAGGCTCAATGCATGCAGGTTCTGGTCCGGTTCGTGATTATTGTCTGGATTTGTGAATAAGCTCATCCGTCGTCATGACATGCGCGGTGGATACCGCCAGCACCCCCAAGGTGACGCGGTGTACTTCTTCAGCCGGAATCGCCCCAAAGCCCATATCCGGGTAGTTGTAGGTGCCTGTGGCATCAGAGATAAAGGCCACTTTGTAGCCATGGAACATGGCATCGCGAGCCGTAGCGTGGCAGCAGTTTTCGGTGGTCACGCCGGTGATGACAACGGTGTCGATCTTGCGAGTACGCAAGATGATGTCCAGGTCGGTGCCAAAGAACGCGCTGTAACGGTGCTTCTTGATGACGACTTCATCCCCCTGTGGGGCTACTTCGGGGTAGATATCAACGCCCGCTGTCTCATCTACCAGCCCCACCTGGTTCTGAATTGGAGGGTAAATCTCTCCGAACAGGCCCATATCGCAGCCGTTGCGGCGGTGGGCGTGGGCGGTGAAGATCACTTCCATGCCAGTTTGGCGAGCGTGGCCCAGCAGTTTTTGCAGGCGGGGCATCAACTCCATGCCCATGGGTGTTTCCAGTGGGGCGCCGGGTGCGATGAAGTCGTTCTGCATGTCGATCACAATGACCGCCGTGCTGCTGGGGTTGATTTGATCAATCTGAATAGCCATTTCATTCTCCTTTGGTTTGTTCACGGCCGGGCGACTGTGTATTTGGTATTGCCGCTGCCGGTGTCATAGACGCTTGTAGAGTAGGAGGGTGGCGCAGTTTTGGCTTGGCTGCCACTGCCAGTTTTACGTTTTTTTTGACTGTGCCTGCCATCCTGGACAGTACACGGGCAGGGAGCTGAGGCTTGGTATTTTCAGGGCTTGTCTGTCTTTGGGTAATGGACGTAATCTTGTTGAAAAACGATTAATCCATCGGTGCAGATAGCCCCGATTATGGAGACTGAACCTATGACAGCGATCATAGCGGTCAAGCCCGGAGACAGCTTTGAGCACTGGCACGAGGTCACTTGCAGGCAGTTTTCACAGACCGAGTGCAGCCAGATTGCCCGGCCCCAGTTTCAGGCGCGGGTCACCCTCACTAGTTTTGGTGGTTTGGGCCTGAGCAGCATCTGGTCTGTCACCCCTCAGGGGGAGGCGATACGGGTGAGCAGACGGCAGGCCGATATCCGTAAAGATCAGCGCGACTGTTTCATGCTGTGGCTCATGCTGGATGGTCATATTCAACTGAGCCAGGACGGACGCTACGTCAGCCTGGGAGCAGGGGATCTGGTACTTCAGGATCAATCTCGGCCTTTTGATCTGGAGCTGGGCTCTTTGGCTAACGCGGCCATGGTCATGATTCCCCGCCCCTTATTGGCATCGCGCTTGCCCTCGGTGGGCAATCTGGCAGCGCGTCGTATTGCAGCCAACTCGCGTCTGGGGCCGATGGCTGGTGCCTTGGTCAAGCAACTGCTTAGCTTGGGGGAGGCGGCAGCGGACGGTATGGATCGGCGTGTGACGGCTTCTGTGCTGGATATCTTCTCCGCGGTATTCGAGTCTGACGCTCCTGCGCTTTCTCGGGGCACTCATCAGGAGCGGCGGCTGGAGCAGGTTCAGGCTTATATGCGTGCACATTTGCATGAGGATGGGCTGGATGTGGACCAGATTGCCCGTGCTTCGTCCATGGCGACTCGCACTCTGTATCGGCTCTTTGCGCTTGAAGCGACCACACCCATGCAATGGCTGTGGGAGCAGCGTTTGATCCAGAGCTATCGTTTGTTGGAGGGCGGGAAACCTAAACGGGTGACCGAAGTGGCCATGGCCTGTGGCTTCAAGGACCTCTCTCATTTCAGCCGTCTATTTCAGGCGCGGTTTGGGCAATCTCCCTCGACGCTAGGCTACACGGGCAGGTCTTGAACTTTGCCTGTTCAAGTGGCTTTATATCCAGGCTGCGTGTTGGGGGGTAGCAACGCGCGCAGGTGCCAGCTGCAAATCTCGTTTTTATGGGCAGAACGTGTAGGCCCAAATAGACCAGCCAGCCAATCGGAATGCTTGCTGGTTGACTGGCTCTATATTCAAAAATGTAAAGTAAACATTACTTATTGACAAGTGGTTTTGACTTCTATAAAGTCAGGTTTACTTTACATTCAGGTGCTTAACCATGCTTGCCAACCGGAACTCTTCCTCTGCGCCGTCACCAGGTCGCAGCTATCTGATTCGCACTTTGCTCTTTATGGGCGTGTATATCCTGGTCAATGCCTTGACCATTCTGGGCCTGTTTGACAGCCTGCTCGGTCGGCCTGTTGGTTGGCTGATTGCCATAGCCGTCGCCTTGCCTGTGGCCGGACAAGTCTGGGCCACCTTGCGCTTGATGGCGCAAAGCGATGAGTTCGTGCGGGTGATCGTGGCCAAGTGTTTTGTGCTGGCCTCAGGCGCAACCTTGACCTTGTGGACAGCCTGGGGCTTTGGGGAAACCTACGCCGCTGCGCCCCATATTCCTGCCTGGCTGATTTACCCCTTCTTTTGGGCGGTGTTCGCTCTGGTTTCACCCTTTGTCCGGACTAGCGATTAAATGAAAAATCGATTGCGTGTATTGCGGGCCGAGGCGAACTGGACGCAGGCAGATTTGGCGGAGCGCTTGGGGGTGTCCCGGCAGGCGGTCAATGCGCTGGAAACGGGCAAACATGCACCGTCCCTGGATTTGGCATTCAAGATTAGTGCCTTGTTCGAGCAGACCGTAGAAGATATTTTCGAGAACCCGTATCAGGAATCTCGGGCTTGAACGCGGTTACGTTCTGGTTGGCATTCCCACTTGTGGATGCCTTTTGGACATCCATGCGCAGGTATTGAGAAAAGCCAGTGCTCAAGCCCGAAGCAGTGATCTTGCAGGCTCAGACACTGGCTTGCCTTCTTACTTGGTGGTGTAACCACCGTTGATCAGAATGGTCTGGCCGGTAATCCACCAGCCGTCACTCACCAGATGACGGATAAAGGGCACAACATCTTCAATGTCCGTCAGCCCGGTCTTGGAGTAGGGGGACAGGGCAGCCGCGGTCTTGTGATAGGCCACGGCATCCTCCCCCTCGGCTGGATAGAAGAAGGGCGTATCCATAGGACCAGGGCCAACCGCCGTGACGGAAATACCGCGTGCGCCATATTCTTTGGCGGCGGCGCGGGTGTAGTGTTCTACCGGCGCTTTGGTGCCGGCATACGCGGCGTAAAAGGGGGTGAAGGCACCCAGCAGGGATGTGACCAGGGTGCAGACTTTACCATTGTCCTGTACGTGTTTGCCGGCTTCTTTCAGGAAGAAAAAAGCAGTTTTGGAGTTGATGTCGCTCATCTCCTCGTACTCGGCTTCGCTCACTTCGGTCAGTGGCTTTTTCAGTACTTTGCCCACCGTGTTGATGGCGATATCAGGGCGGCCAATTGCGGCGACGGTATCGCTAAACAGTTTTTCCATGGCACTGGCCGAACGCAAGTCGGCCTGGAAGGCGACGGCTTGTGCACCAGTTGCCTGGATGGCTTTGACGGTGGCTTCGGCATCCGCTTGGGAGCTGTCGCTGTTGTAGTGAATGGCAATGGCGCGCGCTCCTTGCTCTGCCAGGTCGCGGGCGATCAGGCCGCCCAGATTCTTTGCCCCGCCTGCAATCAGAACGGTTTTACCTTTGATGCTGTGCTTTGCCATGATGACTCCTTGCTAGTGTGGGCTGCGGGCTGCAAGCCTTTTCGTTTTTTCATGATATAGGTCGCTGAAATTGTTTAAATCATCTAGTTCTGACATCATTTGTCTGAAAAAACGAACAATACGCACCGCCGCTTGAGTCAACCGGGTCTAGCAGTTCTGCCCGTGTTTTGCCGCTGCTTATCTGGAGAAAGTTATGGACCGCATTGACCTGTTTCGCATCTTTACGCGGGTCGTGGAGTGTGCCAATTTCACCCGCGCGGCGGATACCTTGGGTATGCCGCGCTCTTCGGTGTCGGCCGCCATTCAGGAGCTGGAAGGGCGAGTGGGCGCTCGCCTGTTGAATCGCACCACGCGCAAAGTGACAGTCACGCAAGATGGTGCGGCGTTTTATGAGCGCTGTCTGCGCGTGATTGCTGATGTGCAGGAAACCGAAAACCTGTTTCGCCAAGCCAGTGTAGGACCTAGTGGCACGATCAAGGTGGATGTGCCGGGGCGGGTAGGCCGCCTGATTGTGGCACCTGCGCTGCCGGAGTTTCTGGAGCGCTATCCGCATGTCCATGTGCATCTGGGCGTGACGGACCGCGAGGTGAATCTGATCGAGGAGCAGGTGGATTGTGTGCTGCGAGTGGGACCCCTAAGTGATTCGGGCCTGATCGCCAGAAAAATGGGCAGCTTGCCCTTGATCAATGTAGCCAGCCCGGCTTATCTTGCCCGTTATGGCATGCCCCAGACGCCAACGGATCTGGAAAACCATCAAGTGGTGCGTTATGCCTCGCCCACCAGCGAGCGTGTGGCTCCTTGGGAGTGGATGGAGCAGGACAAGCGTCAGGTGCTGGATCTGCCAGGTCGTGTGACGGTGAATAATGCCGAGGCCTATATCGCCTGCTGTCTGTCCGGCTTGGGGCTAATTCAGATCCCTGCTTACGATGTGCAGGCGCATTTGCAATCAGGTGAATTGGTGGAGGTACTACCGGATCACCGTGCCGCTCCCATGCCCATGTCCTTGCTGTATTTGCATCGCCAACACTTGTCGCGTCGTTTTCAGGTGTTTGCGGATTGGCTGGAAAATTTGTTGCGTCATTCCGCCTTGGAATGAGGCTGGTCTCGAACGTTTTTGTCTGGGGCTGCTCCAAGCTGCAGCGGACAACTCAAAACGGGGTAGCGATGGAAATCAGAAGAATTCGTGCGACGGACTGGGACTGGATACAGCAATGGTTCCAGGACGAGGACTTGAACCGCGAGTTGGGGCCACTGGATCAGGAGTGGCTGGAGCACGTGTTGAACCAAAGCGATGGCGTCCAGCTGGTTGCCGAGCAGAACGGTCAGCCCATTGGTTTGATTGGGTGTGCCTGGGGAGATGGGCGAAATCTGCCACATGCAATTACCGATATTGCCGTTGCGCCGCCATTACGTGGCAATGGTCTGGCCGGAGCCATGCTGGAAGCGGTATTGGCTTGGCCAGGCCATCCCCCATGTCGTAAATGGGTTGCTTTTGTGTTCCCGGAGAACCAGCGTGCCTGCCGCTTTTTTACGCACCTGGGGTGGGAGCACGTGGACTTTGCCGATGGTATGAACGAGTTCGAGTACAAGTGTGTTCGTTCGGAACCGGATCGATCCTGAGCAGCTCGGTTTCTGTCAGTAAATCATAGACCTTGAGTGACAGGCGCTTGGGCCACGAAGGCCCGCTATGCTTGTCTGTCCCGTTGGACAGGTGCAAACAAAGCCGGTTTGGCTCTGTTTGCCTTGTTCTTCTCAGGGATAAAACAGCAGCAGCCCGAACACGGCGAAAACCATCAGATGCATATAGCCTTGAATGGGTGAGGTTCGCTTGCCGCTAAAGCTCAAGATACTGAGCAGTGCCGTGATCAGAAACAACACGATTTCCATATTGCTGATGCCCATGATCACTTGCTTGCCGGTGATCAGACCAATCATCAGCACCACTGGCACAGTCAGCCCCACGGTAGAGACGAAGGCACCCAGACACAGATTGATGGCGCGCTGCATTTCATTGTTCATGGCCGCCTTGATCGCAGTGATGGACTCCGGGGTGAATACGATAATGGCGATCAGTACACCGCCGACGGCAACGGGGGCGCCCGAGGCGGCGATACCGTAGTCCGTCACAATGGCCAGATGGTGTGCCAACAGGACGATAGGCAGGATCAGGGCGATCAGCACCAGACTGCATATCAGCATCGCGCGAGTCGCCTGGGGATCACGCGGTGTGGGTGTCGTATCGTCAGTGCTTTGAATCGCCTGATTGGGCTGCACATAGTCATGGCGGTGACTGCCCATTTGCAGATACAGAAAGATGGCATAGACCAGGCCCGTCAGAACCGAAATGCCAATGGCCTGGGTGGTGCTGAACTCGCCCGCATTGCTGGTGTAGTTGGGCAGAATCAGGCCCACACTGGTCAGCAAGACGATCATGGACAAGTAGGTATTGGTGCCTTGGCGATTGAACTCCTGATCGCCATTGCGCGCTGCGCCGGCAATCAGACACAGGCCGGTGATCAGGTTAAGGATGATCATCATCACGGCGTAGATCGAGTCCCGACCTATGGTGGGAAAGTCGCCCGGCCCCAGCAGTACCGAGGCAATCAGGATAACTTCGATCAGCACAATGGACAGGGTCAGGATCAGGGTGCCGTAGGGCTCGCCCAGTTGGTGGGCCAGGTGGTCGGCTTCACGGACCACACCAAACGAGGCCGCCAGGATGGTCACGAACAGCACCAGAAAGACGATGGCCGCCGTGGTGCCGTTCAGGGAGTCTCCCAGCCATTGCCCGCCGAAAATCATGAACAGGACAACAATGGACCAGGAACCGAGCAGACGCAGCCAGGTGATGGGAGTAATGAGTTGAGTTGAGGGTGATGCAGGGTGGGCCATCGTGGATGCTCCGCCAAAGAGGTAGGGCCGTCCCTGTACTGAAAAGGCAGATCCAGGTCGTCCCGGATCTGTTTTGAATTGAACTATTCAAGTAGCCACGATTTTATCACCTTGCCCCTTGGCGGCAAGTGCGGACCCTCTGAAACCGGATTTGTGTGGCGTGCAGCCATCTTTTTCTGTATCTGGCCACGGTGGAGGCGTGAAGGGCGGGTTCCTTTATCACCTTCCTGGCATTGTTTCGTTCGGCTGTTTTATTTTTGTGTGAGTCTGGCGCGAGTCTCCTGTGGACCTTGTTCTTTTCCTGTTGCCATTTACGGCGGACACCATCCAGATGAGAAAACAGGTGGGCCCATGGAGCGAATACATGGTGTGTTTTCTGTATAGGGTTTGTTCTTCTCCATAGCCTGGCGGAATTTTCCGGGAGACACTCCCGCATACGTTTTGAATGCGGTAGAGAAATTGGCCGGGCTGGAAAATCCTAAATCGGTTGCAATCACATCAATTTTCAAGGCCGTAGTCTTCAGCAAATACTCGGCCCGATACATACGCTGCAATCGGATATAACTGCTCACACTTAGGCCAAAATTACGCTGAAATATATTCATGATTTTTCGACGTGAAATCTTGAACATATCGCACAGTTCTTTTTGACTGGGCGGTGCACCCAGATTGGCATCAATGGTTTTCTGAATGGCATGGATCAGCATGCTGGTTTCGGCTGTCGTGCTGGGCCGCTGGCTTGGCATCTTGCCCGGTACAAGTGCAGGCGCCATCTGCTTGGGGCAGCGCAAGGGCACGTTGATACGTTCTTTGACTTCATCGACCGCATACGGATTGCCAATGTAATCAACCGCACCAGCCTTTAGAAAAGTGACGCATTCATCGCTGCTGCCATCCATGCGTGAATCCAGAATGATGATGGGGATTTGAGCCGTGGCTTTTAATCCTTGCAACATATGGGTCAAGGACAAAGCGTCTATCCCCGTCAATTGCTTATCCATCAGGATAAGCTCGGGTAGCGTTAATTGGGCCTTGGTATATCCTTGCACTCCGTCAGCAGCAACAGAAACCCGAAAAGCACCAGCCAGCAGGGCTTGAAGAAGTTGTTCGTGCTGTCGAGTGTTATTGGAGATCAGCAGAATCCTGATTTTTTGATCTGGCTGATACTTTATAGTGGCGTATTTGTTCAATATAAAGCCCCGCGCCCTTCTTCTGACGAAGACGGCTACCTTTACTGGCATTGCTCAAGTAGCCAATTTCCTCAGAATACAGACTCAATGAATAGATAAAATCTATCGATATGATTCGTACGGCAGACATAACATTCTGTATCAATGGAAAAAGTAAATTTTCAAAATTGCTCATTGCATTTCATTTTTGGCAGGCGGCATGCCGAAAGCCCGAAACTCGGGCCTTAAGGCGGACCCAAAAGTCCAATTTCAGGAATGCTACGCTGGCGTATCGGTGAATTTTCCTGGCAGGAAAAGGCGTGATTCTACGGCTTTTACCTCTGAATAAAGGACTATGTCCAGGCAGGCCAGCCGCGGTTTTGCCCGCACTAGTGTGCATCTGGATGAGGCCGTCCGGGGAAGATTGTGAGGCTCTTTGGGTGACGATTTGTTCAAGCAGCAAGCGCAGCCCGTAGCGAGGCGTTTATTTGCCGCTTTTTTGTTGGATTTTGACCAAGCACGGATGCTCGCCGTTGATGACTGTTATGGCTATTAGAGCGATTTCGGGATAGACCGTTTGAATCATTTTGATGGCTTGGGGGCAGGGCTTGAGCCTGCGAACCAAGCTGTAAACAAGTAGAGCGGGGCAAGGTGGATAAACCTTGCCCCGCCCTTGTTTTAAAAACAGTCAGGCTTGGTGTCGGGGTTGTGCTTCAAGCTGGCGCAGGATGCAGGGCGATGGCTTCGTCCAGCATGTCCAGCCTGTCCTGACCCCAGAACAGTTCGCCCTGATACACATAGGAGGGCGAACCGAAGACACCGGCTTTAATGGCCTCTTCGGTGTGGGCTTGATACTGCGCCTGCATCAGCGGTGCCTGTTTCAGCCAGTAGTCTGCATCCAGCTGCTGTGCTTGCAGGATTCGAGCCAGTTGTGTGGGGTCAGCAATGTTCTGCTCCTCGCACCATTGCGCCCGCAAAATGGCTTTGTACAGATCCAGTACCGGCAGACCAGCCTGATTGATAGCAATCACCAGGGTGGAGGCCAGCGTGGCGTCTGGGCACATGAAGCGCGGTGTGGGATTGACGTGTATGCCCAATTTGCGACACCAGCGTTTAAGCTCTGCAATGCGATAAGCCTGACGTTCTGGTGAGCGCTGTCCCAGCAGGACACCGCCTGTACGTGCATAGACTTGCGGCAAGTCCACGGGTTTGTAGTGGATAGGGATGCCATGCTTGCGAGCAATCGCTTCCAGTCTGTCGGCTCCCAGGTAGGCCCAGTCCGAATTCATCCAGAAGTAGTAGTGAATACCGGCTGCGTTCATGTGCGTACCTTTCGGCTGGATAGGGCGGGAAGGGAGAAGTGCGTCGGCCCATGCATGAACCAGGTACTGGCAAAAGCAATCAGACCCAGCGCGCTCAGGTACCAGACGATGTAGTCGGGTTGACCGTCGCCATAGGCCAGCAGGGAGGTCGCCACCAAGGGAGCCAGGCCGCCACCGATGGCACCGGATACCTGCACGGCAATGGAGATGCCGCTGTACCGCACTTCAGGTGGAAATTGCGTGGAAAACAGGCCACCTTGCGGGCCATACAGCGCGGCATACACCAGCCCAATCGCAATCACCAAAGCCAGGGTGATGGTCCTGGAATCCAGGCTGCCCAGCATGGAAAAGAAGGTGGAGGAGAATGCCAGCATGCAGATCGTGCCTGCCATAAAGACCCATTTGAAGCCGATTCGGTCGCCCAATACGCCAAACAGGGGCATGGTGAACAAGGCCGCAAAGGCGCCCCAGACGGTAGCATCCAGCATGACGCTGCGCTCTACTCCCAAGGTGGTGGTGGCGTAAGCCAGGGCAAAGGTCACCACGGTGTAGAACCAGGTCACTTCTGCCAGACGGCCTCCCACGACCAGCAGGACTTCGCGTGGGTAATGACGCAGAACTTCCAGAGCAGGAATTGGAACCTGTTTGCCCTTTTTGCTCATTTGCTCGAAGTCGGGGGATTCGGCCACTTTGGCACGTATCCACCAACCCACCAGCAGCAGGGCGACGCTGGCTAGAAAGGGCAGGCGCCAACCCCAGGACAGCATGTCTTCCTCAGGCAAGCTGGCGACGGCTCCCATAGCCAGGGAAGACAGGATCAGGCCGGGGGCTACCCCTGTTTGCGGCAAGCTGCCAAAAAAGCCCTTTTTGCCTTCCGGGGCATGTTCAACCGCCATCAACACGGCTCCGCCCCATTCTCCGCCTACTGCGATACCTTGCAGAAAGCGCATCAGCACCAGCAGCACAGCGGCCCAGTAGCCAATGCTTTCATAAGAGGGAATCAGGCCGATCAGGATGGTGGGGATTCCCATTAGAAAGAGCGTGATCAGTAGCATGGATTTGCGGCCCAGCTTGTCGCCAAAATGGCCGAAAACAAATCCTCCTAAAGGACGGGCGAAAAAGCCCACAGAGTAGGTGGCAAAGGCCGCCAGCGTGCCCGTAATCGGGTCAAAGGCGGGGAAAAAGATCTTGTTGAAAATCAGTGCGGCAGCGGTGCCGTACAGGAAAAAGTCATACCACTCTATGGTGGTTCCCATCATGCTGGCCAAGCCAGCGGTAACGTACTGGCGCGACGAACGCGCCTGTCCATTGTTAGGCATCGTCATGGCGACCTCCTGGTGGAAGCGGGGTATTGGTTGCGGGCGTCAGCGAGTTTTAGTTAAGGGCGCAATGCCTTGGGTCTGACGGGACCAGTAGTCAAAGGTAGCGTTAACAATGGAGGGCTTGAGCAGATAGTCGTGCGCTTCGGCCGCCAAGGTATCGTCCACAGGGGTAAGTGGGCCAAAGGCCGCTTGTGCACGCACTTGCAGACGTGCGGCGCGTTCCAGATACACCGACAGGTAAGTGGCTTCCTGGCAGCTTTTACCTGCGGTCAGATAACCGTGGTGGGCCAGAATAATGGCACGCTTGTCACCCAGGGCTTTGGAGATGATGACACCTTCCTGATCGGCAATGGGCACGCCAGGCCATTCGCCCAAAAATGCACAGTCATTGTGCAGAGGCGTCATATCCATTTGCGAAATCACCAAGGGCTGGCGGGCGGTGGCCAATACCGTGGCCCAGGGCGAGTGTGTATGGATGATGGAATTGACGTCGGGGCGAGCTTCGTAGACCCACAGGTGAAAGCGTGTGGCCGGGTTGGCCATGCCTTCGCCGCTAAGGGTATTCAAGTCGCGGTCAACTTCAATGAAGTCTTCGGGGGTGGCTTCGTCAAAACCCAGACCAAAGCGCAAGGTCCAATACGCACCGGGGCGCTCGGAACGGACGCTGATCTGGCCGGCCAAACCAGCTTCCTGCTCGGTCATGGCCAGGATGCGGCAGGCAAATGCCATGGTTTCGCGGGTGTCGCGTTGCACTTGCTGTAGATGAGTGGCCATCTCTTTGGTGGCGCGTTCATCAAAATAGGATTTGTCTCTGAGTGGGGTATCCATGTGCTTGTCTCCTTTGGTAGGCCTCGTCGATCCTTGTGCCGACGATGGGATTCATTGTCTTGATTTACATCAAGAGGAGCTATGCGCGCTGGCTCATAGCTCCTATTCCATTTGCTTGGAGCCTTATCAAGGAGACGAGCCCGGCAGTGGTGCCGGGCCGTTAGACAAGCGCTGGGGCTGCTTAACCCTGGCGCCAGCGGGAGCGCTCGCGGCGTCGCGAGCGGGACCAGGGATGTTGCACCTTATGCGGCTGTGGCCGGGGGTCGGGTGGATGTCGCGTGTCATTGCTTTCCACGGGATTGGAGTCCGGTTTAGGCGAGTCCAGAAAGACATTGATGGAACAATCGCAATCGAGGTACATGGACAGTCCTTTGTCAACGTGAAGAAAGGGGAGGCGGTACGCAGGCTCCGTTCCGGACCTGGGAGGCTCCCGAAAAAAACGTGTCGTAGCTTTCTTGCAGGGCATGCAGGATCATTTCGGGGTAATGGTCATGCTCGGTGGGCAGACGCAATTGCAGCTGTGCCAGATGCTCGTTGTCCTGCTGCCCGCCCCACTGCTTGTGATAGTGGCCGTGCTGATAGCCGCGCAGTTGGCGCAAGCGGTTCAGGGCATTCTTGCCCGCGTAGGAGTGGTAGAGCGTGTCCAGTGTCAGACCACAAAGAGCAGCCAGTTGGGTAAAGCCGCTGAAATCGAACTGGCGTGTCTCCAGAACGCGCAAGGTAAAGTGTTCCAGAGCCGTCATGATGGCCGTAGAGTCGCTGGCGGTGGCTGATGCGTGCTGGAGCTGATCCAGTGCGGTGGCGGCTTCTTGCTCGCGCAGCGCATCGTTGGCACGCAGTACATCGCACAGACCAAAATGCAGGATGTCGATCAGCTCCAGTTGGAGTTGCGGCAGATTGCGCTCGCTATGCTGCCACCACTTCCAGTCCAGGTAATCGGCCAGCTCCGCACATTCCACCCAGATCGCCCGGTAGTAGTCCTGCTTGGCCACTCGCCAGTTCGGATCAATCAGCTGATTCAGCTCGGTTTGCAGGGCCAGCATTTGCTTTAAGCGGCGGGCCCCGGGACCGGCTGGAGCGACAGTTATTTGCTGCCCCAAACGATGTTTCTGACGACCTTGATCGTCAAAGTTTTCAGGTGCCAGCCAGGCCTGGAAATTCGCTTTCAGGGCTGGCCAGTCCTGGTCGGTAATGGAGAACCAGGCTGTATCGCGCGAGCGGCCCTTGTACACAATCGCCTGACGGAAGATACCTTCATAACGAAAGCCCAATCGTCGTGCAGCGGCTTGGGAGGGGGCATTGTGTGTGTCGCACTTCCATTCGTAGCGACGGTAGCCCAGTCCATCAATTGCATAAGCCATCAACAGGTAGTGGGCTTCGGTGGCCATACGGGTTTGTTTCAGAGCGGGCGACCAGGCTACAAAGCCCACTTCAATGCAGCCGTTTTGTGGGTCGATCCGCATCAGGGACAAGGTGCCCAATGCGCGACCCGTGGTTTGTTCGACGACGGCGTAATGCACGGCATTGCTGGCCTGGCTGATGGTTTGCAGGTGCTGGTCGAACTGTGCGCGGTTGTTAAAGGGGCCTACAGACAAATAGGTCCAGTCGCGGCCATCGCTGGCGTTGCTGTAGGCCTCGTACAGGCTGTCGCCATGTTGTTCCGGGTTCACGGCTTCCAGACGGCAGTATTTGCCGTGCAGAACGCAGCGTGCTGGCTGCGGGCGGGCCTGCCAATGAGGGAGCGAGGGGCCAATAGGCTGGTGATACGCGTTCAGCTGAACCATGACTTGTCTTCAATAGAAAACGCTCCAGAAATGCCAATCTGTGGCACAGCTGGAGGCGGGAAAGGGAGTGTGGGGCCGGGAGACAAGAGGCGTCTTGCTAGGCCACTAATTGATTCTATTGAGCAAGTGGCCGGTTGCAGCAATCCGCTTTGCTGCTTGTTTCCAGACCGCATTGCTAAAACAGCGTTGAAACGCCCAAGAGCCAGTGATGGCGGGCCTTGGCTTAGAGCTTGAACAGCGGACAAAACTATCCTGCGGCCAAGGCACAGATGAGGGGCAGGCCGCCTGGCAGACCAAAGTGGCAGGTACAAAAAAAGCCGAGCTGCCTTGTGGGCAGTCTCGGCTTGGGACCAGGCTTTAAGCCAGGGGCTTAGAGCTGATTCAGGTTCAGACGCAGAACGCTGTCCTTGGCACCTTTCAGGTAGTGCGGGCTCTTGTCGCCATGAGGGATTTTGATAGTGACAAAAGCGGTCTGGCCGTCAGCGCTCAGCGTGACGCTGTTGGGGTGCACAGGGGCGCTGATACGGTGTTTAACAGCCAAGGTGTTGGCATCCAGGATGGTGACCGAACCGGTACCGGCTGGTGTTTCACGATCCACGCCACGGTTGGTAGCAATCAGCTCTTTGCGAGCGTCGTTGTACACGATATCCAGCAGCCCCAGACCCACTTCAGCCGTGTTTTCCACTTTGCCGGAGCGGGTGTCGAATTGGTAGATCTTGCCGGTATTGGCGTCAGCGCCAAACAGTTTCTTGCCATCCGCGCTCAGGGCGATGTTCACGAAGAAGTGGCGGGAATCTTCACGTTTATCGCTTTTTGCATCGCCAGTGGTGAAGCGCTGTTCGATAGCGCCGGTGGCCGGGTTGATGACGGCAATTTCATCCTTGCCGCCGTGGCCCACGAACAGACGCTTGGTGTTGGCATCGTAGGCAGCGCCAGCAGGCCACAAGCCCACATTATCGATATTGTGCAGGATACGACCGTCGGCGCCATCCACAATCCATACGCGGCCACCTTCGGAGGGGTTGGTCACGAAGATGCGGTTGTCTTGCTCGTCAATAACGACTTTACGGGTGTGTTCCCAGCCGCCCTTGTCTTCTTTTTGACCCAGTTGGATCAGTTGCTTGACGGTGCCATTCAGGCTGTTGATTGCCAGCAGCGAGCCGTCCAGGGTGTTGCCCACGTACAGAGTGTGAGTTTTCTGGTTCAGGCCCAGTGCAAAGGCACGGCGCGGCAATTGGATCAGCTGCGATTCACGCAGGGTGTCCTGGTCCAGAACGTGCAGGAAGCCAGCAGCACGGTCTTCAAACAAAGGAGTAGCAGCAACAAACAACTGCTTGCTGTCCTTGGCGGCCAGAATTTCATAGGCACCATCAATGGTGTCCTGACGGAAAGTGACCTGTGCCTGAGGCGCAGTCGCATTAAAGGACGATGTTTGGCCCGCTTGTTGCGATTGCGGTGCAGTCTGGCATGCACTGAGCAGCAAAGCGCCCATTACGGAGGCAACAATCATTTTTAAAGAGGCTGGGCGGGACGCAATCATGTATTTCCTTTGGGATTCAATAAATGAGAATCGTTACTATAACTGCTCTGTTTTATAAACTTTTCTGACTTGTCTGTCTATGTAAATACGCAAAACCCTGCTTGATGGCAGGGTTTTGAATGGCTTTTGTTTTAGTCCTGCTTGGAGCCGTTTCCAAATCGGGCTTGCCAGGCTTCATACACTTTGCGTTTTTCCGGCAAGGGCAGGTGCTCCATTTTCACGCCCTGCTTGCCAAAGTCCTGCTGCATTTTTTTGTAGAAGGATTCGGTAGACCAGCCAAAGGGTTCGCCTTCCTCATCGTCGGCGCAATACACCACGCGCTCCACGCCCGAGGCGATCATGGCGGCCATGCACATGGGGCAGGGGATGCCGCTGGCATACATGGTGCTGCCTGCATGGCTGCTGCTTTTCACGTTCTGGCTGGCAGTACGCAGCGCCTGGATCTCAGCGTGCGCGGTGGGGTCATGGGCAATGTAGGTCTCATTAACCCCTTCGGCCAGAACTTGACCATCGCGGACCAGCACTGCGCCAAAGGGCTGACCGCCGCGGGCGACATTCTCTTCGGCGATCTGGATGGAGCGCAGCAGATAGTGTTTATCGTTCATGTTTTTCTCCTGTAGAGAAGCAAGGTTGGAATGAGCCTTGGAACCAGAGTCTCTATTTGTGCCGTGTGGGACCCCTGCGGGCACAGGCGGCATCAGGGGGACGCGTTCCGGTTTGGCGTGTTTGTAATGCAAAACAGCCGCTGACGGGCAGCGGCTGTTCTGTTTCAGACCATATTAGCGGGTGCCGCCAAGTGTCAGATTGGCATGACGGTTTACGTCTTTGTACAGCAAGTAGCGGAAACGGCCTGGTCCGCCTGCGTAGCAAGCCTGCGGGCAGAAAGCGCGCAGCCACATGAAGTCACCGGCTTCCACTTCAACCCAGTCCTGGTTCAGACGGTACACCGCCTTACCTTCCAGAACGTACAGACCGTGTTCCATCACGTGCGTTTCAGCGAAGGGGATCACGCCACCGGGTTCAAAGTTCACGATGTTCACGTGCATGTCGTGACGCAGGTCGGACATGTCGGTGAAACGGGTGGTGCTCCAACGGCCTTCGGTGTCAGGCATGACGCCAGGTTTCACGTCTTTTTCGTTGGTTACAAAGGCTTCAGGGGCATCCAGGCCTTCCACACGCTGGTAGCGCTTGCGAATCCAGTGGAAGTTGGCCAGCTCGCCCGTGCGGTTGTGCAAGGTCCAGTTGGTGGAAGGAGGAATAAAGGCATAGCCGCCTTCTTCCATGATGTGCTTGGTGCCTTCCAGAACCAGCTCCAGCTGGCCCTTGACGACAAAAATCACGCCTTCGGCTTCGGGGTCGGACTCAGGATTGTTGCTGCCACCCTGTGGGCCTACTTCCATGATGTATTGGGAGAAGGTCTCGGCAAAGCCGGACAGAGGACGTGCCAATACCCACAGACGGGTATTTTCCCAACCGGGCAGGTAGCTGGTCACGATGTCTTGCAGCACGCCTTTGGGCAGCACGGCATAGGCCTCGGTGAACATGGCGCGGTCCGTCAGCAACTGAGTCTGAGGAGGATGGCCACCTAGAGGGGCGTAGTAATTGACTTTGGACATGTTGATTCCCATTGAAATTCAGTAAGGAAAAATCTGTCGAACGGCACGGCGCAATCCCGGCGGCTGGCAAAAGGCACAGGCGGGATGTCGTTGTAATGCGCGGGACCAATACACCTTAACGACTGCTGGTGATATTTACAAATTAAATGTATAAATCTCTAGTATTTGTTTTTTGAATAAAAGGGCGGTGGGTGGATTGCCCTGGCGGATTTCAGAAAGGGTTTGAGCATATGGATCATCAACTATCAAGCAGTCCCAGCCTGAATCGGCCTTTGTACGATCTGGACCTGCTGCTGGCTTTGTTGACGGTAGTCGATTGCGGCAGCTTCACGGCGGCCGCAACGCGTTTGCATTCCACGCAGTCCACGATCAGCCAGAAAGTGCGGCGCCTGGAGGAACTGGCCGGGCTGCGTCTGCTGGACCGGGCTAGCCGGGGCGTCAGCACGACTGAAGCGGGGCAGACCCTGTTGGGTTACGCCCGCCAGATGCTGGCTTTGAATCATCAGCTGTCTGAAGCCCTGTCCGGTTCTCTGGTGACTATTTCCGTGCGTCTTGGCGTGCCTGAGGACTTTACCAATGGACAGACCATGCGGGCCTTGGCGGGCTTCAACCGTCGCTTCCCGCAGGTGCGTCTGGAAGTCAGTAGCGGCCTGAGCAGCGACCTGCTGGCCGCGTACGATCAGGGTGAGCTGGATCTGGTGCTGGTCAAGCAGCGTCACAATGCCCGTGAAGCGGTGGCTTGTCTACCCGAGCAGACAGCCTGGGTGGATAGCGCGACTGATCCGGTCTTTCATCTGGACCCCATCCCCTTGGTGACCTTCCCGCGTCGGGGTGTGTATCGAGAGGAAATCATCAGTGCTGTCGAGTCCTTGGGACGTCGTTGGCGTATCAGCTTTACCAGTTCCAGCTTGAGCGGTATTCAAGGGGCGGTGGCAGACGGGATGGGGATCAGCTTGCTGCCGCGGCGTGCGGTGCGCGATGACCATATTGAATTGGGCCAAGCACAAGGTCTGCCCCGTATCGATGCTTTTGAACTGGCAATTTTGCATCGACCTCATGCCAATGAGATGGTGACGGCCTTGTCCCGTGTGCTGGTGGAGATGCTGGCGCCCGAGAGCGCCCGCCGTCCTGGATAGCCTGCTGTTGGGCTGGCGAGGCTCGTAGAGCTTAGACAGGGTTTAGCGCTGGGGTGTGACCGGATCAAAGTGTGTCATGACATCCAGCACGGGCTCTTCGGCCATCACACGGTCCCGTGCGGCCACGGCAATGGCATGACCTTGAGCAATAGTCAGGGTGCTGTCCATTTCCAGATCCACTTCTACCCAGATCATGTCCCCCAGCTTGCGGGTCCGTAGCTGGTGTATGCCTTCCACACCGGGGGTCTCGCGCAAGAGCTTGGCAATGCGCTCTTCCGTTTCCTGATCGACCGCTTTATCGGTCAGGTCGTGAAATGCGCCAATAGAAAACTTCCAGCCCATGCGCAGAATCATCAAACCCACAATACTGGCGGCCAAGGGGTCGCCCAAAGGCAGACCTGCCAGGTTGGCCATCACCCCGACGCTAACGACCAGCGAGGAGGCTGCGTCGGAGCGCGCGTGCCAGGCATTGGCAACCAGCATGGTCGAGCGCAAACGCTTCGCGACACGCAACATGTAGCGAAACAGGAGTTCTTTACTACAGAGCGCGATGAAGGCAACGGCCAGGGCAATCGGGTGTACTGCTTCGATGCTGCTGGGGTCGCGCAAGGAAGACACAGCATTCCATAACATGCCCAGTCCTACGGCCAGCAACAGGCCGCCAATGGCCAGGGTGGCCGCCGTTTCGTAGCGCAAATGTCCGTAAGGGTGATCTGCGTCCGGACCTCGACGGCTATGGCGGTTGGCGATCAGCACTACAAAGTCTGACAGCAGGTCGGACAGGGAGTGGATGGCGTCAGCAATCAGGGCCTGCGAATGAGCAAACAGACCCACCACAATTTGCAGCACGCTCAAACTGATATTGACGATGACACTGACCCAGGTGGAGCGCTGTGCACCAAGGTGCCGATCCAGTTCAGAAGGGGGGATGTTTTCCATGCCAAGAGGTCCTTGCATTCAAAGCAGCAGACTGTGCATCAATACAGCAGTTTCAAGATAAAGAGTGTATCGGCTTTCCTGGGTTACGGGTCGCTGAAAGGGGCTTGGCAGGCTGTTTTGAGCCTGTTCTTTGGTATATGTAGACAAAAAAGCCTCGCTTTTTCGGCGAGGCTCTTTTGCGTATCAGGAATGCGTCTTAATTGATGCGCATACCGGGCTGGGCACCGGGGAATGGTTCCAGAATATAGATGCCTTGATCCACGGCATCATCCGCATGGCTGGCCGCCAGAACCATGCCCTCGGATACGCCGAAACGCATCTTGCGAGGAGCCAGGTTAGCGACCAGTACCGTCAGCTTGCCGATCAGATCTTCGGGCTGGTAAGCCGACTTGATGCCGGAGAACACTTGGCGCAAGCGGCCTTCGCCAGCGTCCAGGCTCAGACGCAGCAGCTTGTCCGAACCTTCCACGGCTTCGCAACTGACGATTTTGGCAATGCGCAGGTCTACCTTGATGAAGTCCTTGATGTCGATGGTTTCGGCAATGGCTTCACCACCGGGCAACACGACGGGAGCGGGTGGCGGAGCCAGCAGCTCGTCCACCATGGCGCTGTCTACACGCTGCATCAGATGCTTGAAGGGAGCGATGTGATCAGGCAAGGCAGCCACGTCGTCCCAGACAAAGTCGCGGTCCAGACCAAACAGTTCGTGGGCCACGCGATGGGTCAGGGTGGGCAAGATGGCGGTCAGCATGACGGACAAGCCCTTGAAGCCAGCCAGGGTGCGCGAGCAAATATCTTGCAGCGCATCTTTCTGAGCTTGCTCGGCGGTCGCAATGCCTTTGGCCATGACCCAGGGCTGGGCGGTATCAAAAGCCTGGTTGATGATGTCGGCCTGAGCCATGATCTGGCGCACGGCACGACCATACTCGCGGCTTTCCAAGTCGGCGCGGACTTTCTCGGCGACTTCCTTGAGCTGGTTTTGTAGTTCGGAAGTGTCGCCCTGGTATGCCAGCTTGCCATCAAAATGCTTGCTGATGAAGTTGGCGGCACGGCTGGCGATGTTGACGTACTTGCCAATCAGGTCGCTGTTGACGCGGGCAATGAAGTCGTCAGGATTGAAATCCATGTCTTCGACGTGCGAGTTCAGCTTGGCGGCCATGTAATAGCGCATCCACTCTGCATCCATGCCCAGCTCCAGGTAGCGCAGAGGCGAAATGCCGGTGCCGCGACTCTTGGACATTTTCTCGCCGCTAACCGTGATGAAACCGTGCACGTTCAAGGCATCAGGCACTTTACGGCCAGAGAACTTCAGCATGGCAGGCCAGAACAGGGCGTGGAAGTACACGATGTCCTTGCCGATGAAGTGGACCTGCTCGGTGCTGCCTTCCGGATCCAGCAAGGCATCAAAGTCCAGACCGGCCTTGGCGCAGTAGGCTTTCAAGGAGGCCAGATAGCCAACAGGCGCATCCAGCCAGACGTAGAAATATTTGCCGGGAGCGTCCGGAATCGGGATGCCGTAGTAGGGCTCGTCGCGGGAAATGTCCCAGTCGTTCAGAGAGGCCTCTGCGCCTTCGCCTGTACCCAGCCATTCGCGGGTCTTGCCCAGCACTTCCGATTGCAGACGCGGCTTGCCTTGGGCGTTCTTGCCCGTGGTCCACTCTTGCAGGAAGGCTACGCAGCGCGGGTCGGACAAGCGGAAGAAAAAGTGTTCCGAGGTCTTTAACACCGGACGCGCATTGGTCAGGGTGGAGTAGGGTTCGATCAGTTCGGTAGGAGCGTAAACCGCGCTACAGACTTCGCAGCTGTCGCCGTACTGGTCCTTGGCGTGACACTTGGGGCACTCGCCCTTGATGTAACGATCGGGCAGGAACATGCCTTTGACCGGATCGTAGAACTGTTCGATGGTGCGGGTGTCAATAAAGCCGGCGCTTTTCAGCGTGCGGTAGATGTCCTGGGCCAGTTCGACGTTGTCTGGCGAGTCCGTACGGTGCCAGTGGTCGAATTTGACGTTAAAGCCGTTCAGGTAGGTGGGGCGCTCGGCCGCGATCTTGTCTACCAACTGAGCGGGGGTAATGCCAGCGCTTTCTGCCTTGAGCATGATGGGCGCGCCATGGGCGTCGTCCGCACACACAAAATGCACAGTATGTCCCGACATTCGCATGGACCGAACCCAGATGTCGGCCTGGATATATTCCATGATGTGGCCGATGTGAAACGAGCCGTTGGCATACGGCAGGGCGGTCGTAACAAATATCGTTCGTGACATGACTTAACAAAATAAAAGAGAAAGGGAACAAGGATTCTACGGTCTATTGCACACTTGTGCTGCGCCAGACCGAGGAATGTCCACGGGCAAAGTGCTGATGGGCAATTGCGAATGATACAAATGCACACACCCTGAGCCTTTGACGACTCAGGGTGTTCGGGGGCAGTGCCTAATCAGCGTTGCTGCTCGCCAAAGGCTTGGCGAACAGTCAAGAACTGTTAAGGAATCTCGCGCATCTCGATGTCGGTGACATCACGCGAACGTGGTGTGGTCGACTGTTTGCTGGCAGCGGCAGGGCGGCGGCGCTGGTCCCAGTAGGCTTTAACGCCGAAAGGACGGCCACTAATACGCGCCACAATGTATAAAATGCCGATCGCAATAGCGGTAGAAACCATGAAGATAAACGCCATGATTGCACCGAAAATTGTCAGCAAGACAAAGAGGGCTGTGCGGATAATCTGGTTAAATGTGTTCATAGGGTTAGTATGACATCATAAGTGTAAAAAAATTCCTCTTGAACCGCTAATTTTCTGGTTTAAAGGTATGGTGATGTTTCTTTATATCAAGGTTTTGGATAAATGACAGTGAGTTCCGAGCGCGTGTTGCAAGCCCTGGCGAGTGTGACCGATCCCAACACGTTAAAGAAGTTATCGGTCGATGCGGGTCGATGCGAGCTGAGCATTGACCAGAACCAGGTTGAGCTGACTTTGCACCTGCCCTATACGGCTTATGACATTCAGGGACAGCTGCGCGAACGTATCGAGCAAGCCTTGGCAGGCGTGGGTGCCACCCTGTCCAAGCTGCATTTGAATCCCCGCATTGGCGTGCATGCTGTGCAGGAAGGGTTGCGACCCATGCCCAATATCCGCAACATTATTGCGGTGTCCTCGGGTAAGGGCGGTGTGGGTAAAAGTACAACGTCGGTGAACCTGGCTTTGGCCTTGCATATGCAAGGTGCGCGTGTTGGTTTGCTGGATGCGGATATTTATGGCCCTAGCGTGCCCACCATGCTGGGCCTGCACGAGCGCCCGCGCAGTGCAGACGGCAAGATGATGGAGCCGCTGATCGGTCACGGTCTGCAAGCCAACTCGATTGGTTTCCTGCTGGACGAAGACGCTCCCGCAATCTGGCGCGGCCCGATGGCAACCCAGGCGTTGACACAGCTGCTTACACAAACGCGTTGGGATGATCTGGATTACCTGATTATCGATATGCCTCCCGGCACTGGCGATATCGCCTTGACCTTGTCGCAGAAAGTGCCTTTGACGGGTGCGGTGATTGTGACCACCCCTCAGGATCTGGCGCTGATCGACGCCAAGCGTGGCTTGAACATGTTCCAGAAGGTGAATGTGCCTGTTCTGGGTATTGTGGAAAACATGTCGGTCCATATCTGCTCGAACTGTGGTCATGCTGACCCGGTCTTCGGTCAGCATGGTGGTCGCGATATGGCCAGCCAGTTCAACGTGCCTTGGCTGGGTGCCTTGCCGTTGGCAATGAGCATTCGGGCTCAGACCGACTCCGGTACCCCGACGGTGATTGCCAGCGCAGACAGTCCCGAGGCCCGCCTGTATCACGAGATTGCCAATCGCGTTTCGGCTAACTTGTCGCAACTTCCTCCAGACACGTCGGGGCAGCGCCCCAAGGTTGTTCCTCGTCCTCTTTGAGTACGTATGCGCAAATCCGGCTTTTGCCTGTTGTTTTCGATAGTCCTGAGCCCTGCAGTATGGGCTCAGTCTTCCGTTCCCGATGTCATTATTGATCCGGGGGGCGTGCCCCCCCAGGCGCTGAAAGAAATTCAGCGCGCGGTCAGTGCCATTACACGTTTGGCGGAAGACCAGGACTTGGGAGAGGTCTCGCGTCTGCGGCGCCGGGCTCACGATGCGACCGTCTCCGCCTTGCAGACTCAGGGTTATTTTGATTCTGTAGTCACGCTGGAGGTGGGCGAGGATTCCAGCGGTGAGTATTGGGACATCATTATTCAGCCGGGCGAAATCACGCGTGTACGAGACATTGCCCTGGACTTCAAAGGCAAGATTCAGGAGCCGGAATATCAGGTGCGTCTGGAAGGGATCAAAGCCAGCTTTCCTTTGAAAGTGGACGATCCCTTTTTGAATTCGGTCTGGTCCTCCGCCAAATCGGATCTGCTGGAAAGCGTACAGCGCCAGGACTTTTACTACGCTCGTTACATAGACACGCGGGCGACCGTATTGGCCGATGAAGGCGTGGCCGACCTTTCCCTGAAAGTGGATAGCGGGCCGAGGGTTCGCATGGGGCCGCTGGAAACCACTGGCCTGAAGCGAGTTCCCCAGTCTCTGGTAGACCGCTATGTGCGCTATACCCCCGGTGATCCTTACGATCAGGACAAGCTGGACGAGTGGCAGCAATCTTTGGCTGCCACCACTTTTTTCCGGGGTGCCTTTGTCACCCTGGATGAAGAAGCCGGCAAAAAGAAAGAGCTTCCAGATGGTGATGTAGAACTGCCTGTACGTGTACGGGTTACAGAAGCGCCATCCAGGCAGTTCACCGGCTCTTTGGGTTTTGACAGCGACCACGGTGCGCGTGTTGAGGCCTTGTATCGAAAGAATATTGTGTTTGGCCTGCCGATCTGGACCGAGGCCGGTATTGGCGTGGATAAAAAACGTCAGCGGGCCTTTTATGACATTCACTTGCCGCCCACCATTAGCGGCTACAAGAACAGTTTTGGTGTCTTGTACGATCGTTCCGACATTGAAGGTTTGGACACGGAGCGGGCGGCCCTGGGCTGGAAGCTGCGCCAGGAACGACAGGCAGCGGGCAATAGCCGCGTGGAATATGAAACCGAATGGGGCTTACTGGGCGCCTGGGACAAGACCAAGATTTCCGGTCTGCCCACCCGTGAAACACCTTCTGCCATTGCAACCTGGCAATGGCTGCGTCGGGACGTAGACAAGAAGTACGATCCGCGCGAAGGCAATCTGATTGATTTCGGCGTAGGTGCCGGTGTCACGCTGGACAAGGGCGAGACCTTTTACCGCAGTAATTTGCGATTGCAGCAGTGGTGGCCAGTTGGGGAGCGGGATATTTTGTCCCTGCGGGGTGAAATCGGTAAGGTTTGGCGCATGACGGACCGCACACCGCCTGACTTCGGTTATCGCACCGGGGGCGCTCGCAGTGTCCGTGGCTACAAGTATCAAAGCATTGGCCTTCGACAAGGCGACGCCGTGGTGGGGGCGCCAGCCATGGCCGTAGCCAGCGTGGAATACACGCACTTTTTCACCAGCATGTATGGCATGCGCGCTTTTGTTGACGTGGGTGACGCTGCGCCCAGCTTTGGTGATATGGATTTAGCCTGGGGCTACGGTTTGGGTGCGGTGGTGCGCACCCCTGCTGGCCCTTTCAATCTTGATCTGGCCTATGGTCAGCGAGACAAACGAGTACGTTTGAGCTTTTCTTTGGGAATCGCATTTTAATGGCTTGGGTTCGGCGCTGGTTCCGATATTTCGCTTTGTGGGGCATTCCCTTTGTGGTGATTGCCCTGCTGCTTGTTTGCGGCTTTGTGTATTGGGTGCTGGCCAGTCAGGCCGGTACAAGCTGGGCCTTGCGCACGGCTTTGCCCTATGCGCAGGGCAGCGCCCAAGGCGTGCGCGGAACCATTTGGGATGGCTTGAGTATCGACCACCTGGTGCTGGGCTTGCCGGACACACATGTGGATATCGAGCGTTTGCGCTTGCAGGCCAACTGGAAAGAACTGTGGGAACGCCGCCTGCACGTGGTAGAGCTTAGTGCTCAGAAAGTGGATGTGGCCTTGACCTCCTCGGACGAGCCCAAGTCCGATGAGCCCTTCACAATGCCCGAGCTGCCTATCAGTATTGCCGTGGACAAGCTGGCTTTGGGGCAGTTCTTGTTAACGCAGGATGGCACGCCCTTGCCGGTCGCGATTGCGGATTTGTCTTCGGCACTGGCGTTGGATTCCGACAGCGCGCAGCTTCGACTGTACGATTTAATGGTGGCTAATGAGTCCATCCGCGCTGGTTTTCAGGGTGAGGTGGAACTGGCGGGACTGCAAGCGCCTTACCCGGCACGAGCCGATATTCAAATCATTGCTCGCGGTTTGACGGCCGATTCGCCTATTTGTGCGAAACAGTATTTGCCCGCTTATGCAGAGCCGTCGAAATCCGGCAAACCTGCCGAGAAGGCAGTACTCGATCGGTCCAAAAAAACAGCCACGGTTGAAACGGCCAAGACTAGTGCCAAGGCTGCAATAACACAGCAAGGTCAAGCTGAGGCCAGCGCACCGAGTCATGCAACTCCTGCCAGCCAGCCAGTCGATCAACCCGTAGACGCCCATGGTGTCGCCGGAGTCATCAGCTCCGAGCCCGAGGGTAGTACGGGTCTTGTCGATGAAGAACGTATCCAGGAACCAGTTGCTGTTCCTGAGCCCGAGCCTTTGCCCGATTGTGTGGTCAACGCTCAAATCACCTTGAATGGCTCTCTGGAACAAGCCACCTTGCTGCTTAACGGTCAGGGCCAGGGCTATAGCCTGGACGCCAGCGCAGAATTGAGCCCGCTGGATTCCGTGCCAGTGCGTCAGGCCAAGGTGGCGGTGAAACTGCCGGACGAGTCCTCGCTGGATGCAGACTTCGCCTGGGATGCCACACAGGAAGGTGTGCACGTTCAAGATCATTTCAAAGGTCAGTTCCGCAGCGACAAGCTGGATCTGCATGCCTTGCTGGGCGATGTGCTGCCCGACGCTCTGATCAATACCCAAGGCCAGTTCGATGTGGTCTTGGCGGATAAAGAACAATTGCTCTCCGCGGATGTGGATGTGCAGCTTTTGCAGGGCAGTCGCTGGAACAAGCAGGCCGCTATCGGGCAGATCAAGGCAAAAGCGTCGGCTCCGGCTCAGCCGGGCCAAGCGGATTGGTGGCGTTTGCTGTCGGTTTCGGATGTGCTCACCGATATGAAGATCGGGGATAACCAGGTTCAGCTGAAAGGTGGTTTTGGCATGTCCGGCAAGGCCGAGCTGGATTTGCTGGCGAAGATTCCTCGTGCCGAACAATTGTGGCCTGGCCTGGAGTTGGGCAAGGCGTTGGCAGAAGGGCAGTTGCGTGGCGATATCGCTCATCACACCCTGCAGTTGAAGGGCCAGTACGACTTGGGCGGCAAGGCCAAGGGGCAGTTGGGCCAAGGCATGGCCGAGGCCGATCTGGCACTGGAAGGTGGCTGGCATTTTGCCGATCAGGGCAAGGCCGCGTATTGGGATGGCAAGGTAAACCGTTTGGTGGCCGACCATGCCGGATTGATCGTGCGTTTGCAGTCGGCACTGCCTGTACGTTTTACCGATACTCTGCGGGCGCTGGAGCCTCCTGTTCAAGTTGCCACAGCAGAGGCCAAGGGCCAATCCAAGGTTGAAGGTGATGTAGCAGGCCAGGTGGCCGCCAAGGAAGAAGGAGCGGCTCAGGCCGGTATAAATCCTGAAACTAAGGGCAGCCCCGATACTAAGCCTGCTGCTGCGGCCAATGCTGCTCCGTCTGCTTCATTGGCAGCAGAGCAAGCGAAGGCACAGGCTGGCGTTCCCGAAAACGCAGCCGATAAAACAGCAAACGCTCCCAAGGCACCCGAGCCTTTGGCTCCCTGGTCAGTGCGAGTTGGTGCCGGTACGTTGAGCACCACAGTTGATGGCGAACCCTGGATCAATCTGCGTCATCAGGAATCCACTTACCAGCCTGGACAATGGGCCAGCCGTGGTGAGTTGTTGGATCTGGTGCTGTCCGAGCCTCGCATCGCGCGCTTGCTGCGTAAAGTCGGCGTAGAAGAAAACGCTGACAAGGCCAAGGGTGGCGTCAAGATTGCCAAGAACAAGAAAACCCAGCCGCCCGAAATTGATATCAAAGCGCGCTGGGACCTGAAATTTAATGGCGCCTTGTCCGGCCAGGTGCGCGTCGACCGCGTGGCGGGGGATGTACAGGTTTTTGCTGAGCCGCCCATGTCCCTGGGGCTGGAAGATCTGAGTATCGTCATCAATGCGAAACCTACCTCGGCCACGACCAGCCGTCTGGATGCTCAGATGGATGTGCGTACCAAGGAAATGGGTTACGTCACAGCCAAGGCCCAGACTCCCCTTCACGGGCTGGCCTTGAATGAGAACGATCGCAAAACGGTCAGCATACAAGCCAATATTGATGACTTGAGCTGGACGCGCCTGTTCCTGGGCGATGCCATGGAGCTGGGCGGTCGCTTGAATGCAGACGTGAATATTGATGTGGGTGCGAAATGGGCCTGGACCAGTCGTGGCACGGTAAGGGGCCGCGAGTTGCGTTTCACACGTCTGGATGACGGCATCCGTCTAATTGACGGTCAGTTGGATGCCCGTTTCGATGGTGACATTTTCCGCCTGGAGTCCTTGACGTTCCCGGCTCGCCCACGAGTAGAGCCGCAGGAATGGCGTACCGCAACCTGGCTGAAAGAGAGCCCGGACGCCAAGGATGGCAAGCTGACTGTGTCGGGGCAGTGGAACCTGAGCACTCAGCAAGGGGCCTTTGACGTGGATATTTTCCGCTTCCCGATTCTGCAGCGCTCCGATCGTTACGCCATGATGTCCGGCAATATCAATCTGGACATGGAACTGCCGCGTATTGCCATTACCGGCAAGGTTGTTGCTGATGCGGGCTGGTTCAACCTGGACATGTTGGGTGGTATTCCCACTGTTGATAGCGATGTGGTGATTGTGCGGGCAGGCGACGAACCGGCTTCCGAGCCTTCCCAGGCTGCAACCGACATGAGCATGGAAATTGATGTGGATCTGGGGCCGCGTTTTTACCTGACGGGTTACGGCGTGAACTCCGGTCTGGTTGGCAGCCTGAGGGTCACCATGATCGGCGGCAAGTTGACCGGCATGGGTGCCTTGCGCACTCGTGGCGGGCGAATTGAGCTCTATGGTCAGAAGTTGCTGCTCAAGCGCGGAACCGTGACCTTCCAGGGTGACATTACCTCGCCTATTCTGGACATCGAAGCCTTGCGTACCGGTCAGGCAGTAGAGGCAGGTGTTAAGGTAGCCGGTACGGCTCGCAAGCCCAGAATTGATTTGGTGTCCTACCCGGAAGTCAGCGAAGTTGAAAAACTGTCCTGGCTCCTGCTGGGCCACGGGCCGGATGATTCTGGTGGTGACATGGCCTTGCTGCTCAGTGTCGGGACGTCCTTCCTGGGCGATGGCGAGCCCTTCTACCGCAAGTTCGGGATTGATGAAGTGGCCATGCGCTCGGGCGACCTGGGCAGTGCCGGTAGCATTTTGCCGGTGGAAAGTGTGGTCAAATCCCTGAACAGCGGCACCAGCAACGAAGAGCGCAAGTTTATTGCGATCACCAAGGCACTGACGGCGGATATTTCCGTTAGCCTGGAGCAGGCCATGGCCGATACCGGAACGGTGGGTCGAGCCAGCTACCGCCTGGCACGAGGCCTGACGGCTGAGGTCAGCGCCGGTACGGTAAACGGTCTGGCCCTGATTTACCGCTGGTTCTCGAAGGATTGATGCAGGCTTGCCCGGCGCAAAGCGGGCAGAGAATTGTGGCGCAAATGACATATTTGCGCCGCAATTGGCTTGTGTGTGTATCTAAACGATAAAATAACCGGTTACTGATTTAAGGCGGCTAATTTCTTATGAGTATCAAAAGCGACCGTTGGATTCGGCGGGCTGCTGCCCAGGGCATGATCGAGCCTTTCGAACCAGGCCAAGTGCGCAATGTAGACGGACAACGTATCGTCAGCTACGGCACCAGCAGCTATGGCTACGATGTGCGTTGTGCCAACGAATTCAAAATTTTCACCAACATCAACTCGACCATCGTGGACCCCAAGGCTTTCGATGAAAAATCCTTTGTGGATTTTGTCGGTGATGTGTGCATTATTCCGCCCAATTCTTTCGCGCTGGCCCGCACGGTTGAGTACTTCCGTATTCCTCGCAGTGTGTTGACCATGTGTCTGGGCAAGAGCACCTATGCCCGTTGCGGCATCATCGTGAACGTGACTCCGCTGGAACCCGAGTGGGAAGGCCACGTCACCCTGGAGTTTTCCAACACCACCCCGCTGCCAGCCAAGATTTACGCCGGTGAAGGGTGTGCACAGATGTTGTTCTTTGAAAGCGATGAAGTGTGCGAAGTGTCGTACCGCGACCGCGGCGGCAAATATCAAGGTCAGCTAGGCGTTACCCTGCCTCGTACCTAGGAGTTCTGGATGAAGTTTCGTTTTCCCATCGTCATCATCGACGAAGACTACCGTTCCGAAAATACGTCGGGCCTGGGCATTCGAGCCCTGGCCTCGGCGATAGAGGCCGAAGGCGTAGAGGTTCTCGGGGTCACCAGCTATGGTGACCTTAGTTCTTTTGCGCAACAGCAAAGCCGCGCGAGCGCCTTCATTTTGTCGATTGATGATGAGGAATTCGATGTGGATTCCCCGGAGGATGTCGCCAATGCGATCAAGAACCTGCGCTCCTTTATTGGCGAGCTGCGGTTCCGCAACGAGGACATCCCCATCTATCTGTACGGCGAGACACGCACCTCGCAGCATATCCCCAACGATATTTTGCGCGAGCTGCACGGCTTCATTCACATGTTTGAGGACACGCCCGAGTTCGTGGCGCGTCACATCATCCGCGAAGCCCGCTCTTACCTGGAAAGCCTGGCGCCGCCGTTTTTCCGCGAGCTGGTCAAGTACGCTTCTGACGGTTCCTATTCCTGGCACTGCCCAGGGCATTCGGGAGGCGTAGCCTTTCTGAAAAGCCCGGTTGGCCAGATGTTTCACCAGTTTTTTGGTGAAAACATGTTGCGTGCCGACGTCTGTAATGCGGTCGATGAATTGGGCCAACTGCTGGACCACACCGGCCCGGTGGCCGAGGCCGAGCGCAATGCTGCCCGTATCTTCCATGCCGACCACTGCTTTTTCGTGACGAACGGAACGTCCACGTCCAACAAGATCGTCTGGCACGCCAATGTGGCCAATAACGACGTGGTGGTAGTGGACCGTAACTGCCACAAGTCGATCCTGCACGCCATTACCATGACGGGCGCTATCCCAGTGTTCCTGCGCCCCACGCGCAACCACCTGGGCATTATTGGTCCCATTCCACAAGACGAATTCCTGCCGGAAAACATTGCGCGCAAGATCGAGGCCAATCCCTTTGCCAGCAAGGCCAAGAACAAGAAGCCTCGTATTCTGACGCTGACGCAAAGTACTTACGATGGCGTGATCTACAACGTGGAAATGATCAAGGAGACTCTGGATTCCAAGATCCCCACGCTGCATTTTGATGAGGCCTGGTTGCCGCATGCGGCGTTCCACGATTTCTATCACGACATGCACGCCATTGGTGCGGACCGTCCGCGCACCAAAGACACCATGATCTACGCCACGCACTCCACGCATAAAATGCTGGCTGGCCTGTCGCAGGCGTCCCAGATTACGGTGCAGGATGCGGAGAACCGCCCCTTGGACCGCAACGTGTTCAATGAAGCCTACCTGATGCACACCAGCACCAGCCCGCAGTACGCGATTATTGCGTCCTGTGATGTGGCGGCGGCCATGATGGAGCCGCCCGGCGGCACCGCCCTGGTCGAGGAAAGCATTTGCGAGGCCATGGACTTTCGTCGCGCCATGCGCAAGGTGTCCAAGGAATACGGCGAGAACGACTGGTGGTTCAAGGTTTGGGGACCGGACAATCTGCCCGAAGAAGGCATAGGCGAGCGCGACGACTGGATTCTGCGCTCCGATGCGGAGTGGCACGGCTTTGGCAAGTTGTCGACCAACTTCAACATGCTGGACCCGGTCAAAGCCACGGTAGTGACTCCTGGCCTGGATATTTCCGGCACCTTTGCTGAACAGGGTATTCCTGCCGCTCTGGTCTCCAAGTATCTGGCTGAGCACGGCGTGGTAGTCGAGAAAACCGGCCTGTACTCCTTCTTTATTCTGTTCACCATTGGCATCACCAAGGGCCGCTGGAATACCTTGTTGACCGCCTTGCAGCAGTTCAAGGACGATTACGACCGCAATCAGCCCATGTGGCGCATTTTGCCGGACTTCTGCAAGACTCAGCCTACCTACGAGCGCATGGGCTTGCGTGACCTGTGTCAGCAGATTCACCAAGCTTACCGCAAGTACGATCTGGCTCGCCTGACGACCGAGGTTTACCTGAGCGACATGATTCCCGCTCTGAAACCTTCGGACGCCTATGCCAAGATGGCGCACGGCGATATCGAGCGCGTTGGCATTGACGAACTGGAAGGCCGTGTGACGGGTGTCTTGCTGACGCCTTACCCCCCAGGCATTCCTTTGCTGATTCCTGGCGAACGCTTTAACTCGCGCATTGTGGAGTACCTGCAATTTGCGCGCGAGTTCAATGCCCGCTTCCCTGGCTTTGAGACCTATGTGCATGGACTGGCGCAGGATATCGGCCCTGATGGACTGCCACGCTACTACGTAGATTGTGTGCTTGAGTCTGAAACCAACGAGTAAATCCGCGTGATCCCTTTTTTTGATGTTGCCGTCATCGGCGCAGGTGCGGCCGGTATGATGGCTGCCAGTATCGCAGGCCAGCGTGGCTTGCGAGTGGTACTGATTGATCACGCTGAAAAGCTGGCCGAGAAAATCCGTATTTCCGGTGGAGGGCGCTGCAACTTCACGAATACGGGCACCTCACCCGAGAATTTTCTGTCCAAGAACCCGCATTTTTGCCGTTCGGCCTTGGCGGGCTATACCCCTCAGGATTTTCTGGAGCTGGTGCGGGAGTACCGCATCGGCTTTCATGAAAAGCACAAAGGCCAGTTGTTCTGTGATGACTCCAGCGAGTCCATCATCCAGATGCTGCGTCAGGAGTGTTTGAAAGGGCAGGTGTCCTGGCGCATGCCCTGTTCGGTGCAGTCCATTGGCCGTACCGAGGAAGGCTTTGTGCTGCGCACCGGTCAGGGGGATTTGAATGCCTTGCAAGTGGTGATTGCCACGGGCGGCATGGCGATTCCGCAGCTGGGTTCCACGGACTATGCCTTGCGCGTGGCGCGTCACTTTGGGCTGAAAGTGATTGAGCCACACCCCGCTCTAGTCCCTTTGACCTTTGACGGTCGGGATTGGAAGCCATTTTCTGCCTTGAGCGGCATGGCTTTGGAGGTGGAGGTCAGCACAGGGCAGGGCAAGCAACGTCAGGCCTTTTTGGAAGATCTGCTGTTTACGCACCGTGGCTTGTCCGGGCCGGGTATCTTGCAGATCTCCAGCTACTGGCAGTCGGGCGAGAGCATTAGTGTGGACCTGGCTCCCGGTCAGGACATCGCGCAACAATTATTGGATCTGAAAGCGGGTAACCGTCAGCAATTGGTCACGGTCTTGTCGACCTTGTGGCCGCGCCGTCTGGTCGAGCAGTGGCTGGATACCTCGGACTTGTTGCCCAAAGGCGTGGGACAGCAACGTCTAGCTGATCTGCCGGATCGCGTGTTGCGCACGGTGGGACAGGTGATTAATGGCTGGGAGTTGAAACCTAGTGGCACCGCAGGCTATAAAAAGGCGGAAGTGATGAGCGGTGGCGTGGATACACGCGAGCTCAATCAGAAGAGCATGGAAGCGCGTAAAGTACCTGGTCTGTACTTCATCGGTGAAGCGGTCGATGTCACCGGCTGGCTGGGCGGGTATAACTTCCAATGGGCCTGGGCGTCGGCAGCAGCGTGTGCACGTGCTTTGAAGGCACAGGCAGAGCAGGGTTAAGTATGCGAGCAGGAAGGGCAGTGGGCATGGTCTGCTGCCGTTTCTGAAATCATCGGAATTGTTGGCTGGTCAGTCAGGGAGGCGATATGCAGCTGCCAGGAGATAGAAAGTACGTGGTAAGCCACGAGTGGGCCAAAGATGAAGACGGTGTTGTGCTGGTTGGCATTACCGACTTTGCTCAAGATCAGTTGGGCGACCTGGTGTTTGTGGGTGACTTCACCCCAGGGACGCGTCTGGCTGCGGGTGCTACAGCGGGTGTGGTGGAGTCGGTGAAGGCCGCCTCCGACATTTACGCGCCTGTAGCGGGCGAGCTGGTGGAGTTCAACCAGGCCTTGTCCGATGCACCGCATCTGATCAATGAAGCTCCATTTGATACCTGGATTTTCAAGCTCAAGGCTGACAATCCGGCTGATCTGCAAGGTTTGCTGGATGGCCCTGCTTATGCAGCGGTGGCTGAGTAAGTTCAGATATTGAGTTAGCAGGAATACGCCTTGGTCTTGCCTGATTTCGGCGGACTGATCGCAAAAAAGGCCTGAATCCGTGTCATCGGATTCAGGCCTTTTATTTGGTTTCGAGCCTACGCGGTTAAGCGTGCAGTGAGACGGATAGCTTGGGCCAAGTAGCCGGTTTTCTTAACTACGGCGACGGTAGGTCACGTAGTCGTAAGTGAAACCGTTTTCCTCAGGCTGAGGCAGGCGCTCCACTTCTTGCCACTCTCCGGCGGGCAGTTCCGGAAAGAAAGTATCCCCGTCCACATCAGCCTTGATCTCGGTTGCGATCAGTTCCTGCGCCACAGGCAGGGCCAGACGGAAAAGCTGTTCGCCACCAATCACACAAGCGGTTTCAAAGCCGGGGCAGGCTGCCAGGGCTTCGTCCAGATTGCTGAATACCTGCGCACCTTTTGCCTGGTAATCCGCATTGCGGCTGATCACCAGATTCGGGCGGCCGGGCAAGGGGCGGCCCAGAGACTCCCAGGTTTTACGGCCCATGATGATGGGCAAACCCATGGTTACGCGTTTGAAGTGCTGCAAATCGGAAGGCAGGCGCCAGGGCAGGTCATTGTCCTTGCCAATGCAGCGATTGGCCGCATAGGCAACGACCAGGCGAATGAAAGGAGTGGAACTCATACGGCAACCGGCGCCTTGATGTGGGGATGAGGATCGTAGTCGGTGATTTCGAAGTCTTCGTACTCGTAATCAAACAGACTGGCAGGTTTGCGCTTGATCGTCAGCTTGGGGTAGGGGCGAGGCTCGCGCGAGAGCTGTAGCTCTGCTTGTTCGAAGTGGTTGGAGTACAGGTGACAGTCACCACCAGTCCAGATGAAATCACCCACTTCCAGATCACATTGCTGCGCCATCATGTGAGTCAGCAAGGCGTAGCTGGCGATATTGAAGGGCACGCCCAGGAAAATATCGGCACTGCGCTGGTAGAGCTGGCAAGACAGCTTGCCGTCTGCCACATAAAACTGGAACAGGGCATGGCATGGGGGCAGGGCCATCTGGCCCACATCCGCTACGTTCCAGGCCGAAACAATCAGGCGGCGTGAGTCGGGGTTTTTGCGGATCTGTTCCACCAACTGACTGATCTGGTCGATATGACGGCCATCGGGAGTGGGCCAGGAACGCCATTGCACACCATAGACCGGGCCCAGATTGCCGTCCTTGTCGGCCCATTCGTCCCAGATGGATACGCCGCGCTCTTGCAGCCAGCGCACATTGGACTCACCACGCAAAAACCACAGCAACTCAATAAAGATGCTGCGGGTATGCAGTTTCTTGGTGGTGATCAGCGGGAAACCCTGCGACAGATCGAAGCGCATTTGGTGACCAAATACCGAGTTCGTGCCGGTGCCGGTGCGGTCCCCTTTGGGAGTGCCTTGGGTGTAGACCAGGCGCAGCAGGTCTTCGTAGGGATACAGGGACATGGTGGCCTCAGGCTTGCTGAATGTCGACGGAATAGGTGATCTCGGCTGTTTTGCCCAGCATGGCCGAAGCGGAGCAGTACTTGTCGTGCGACAGTTGTACGGCACGCTCAACGGCGGCCTGGGGCAGGTCCTTGCCAGTGACCACAAAAGTGAAGTGAATCTTGGTAAAGACTTTGGGGTCTGTGTCGGCGCGTTCGGCCGTCAGCTTGACCTGGCAGCCGGTAATGGCGTGACGCCCACGCTTGAGGATCAGCACCACGTCGTAGGCTGCGCAGCCACCGGCGCCGGTCAGCAGCATTTCCATGGGGCGTGGAGCCAGGTTATTGCCGCCACCTTCGGGTGCACCGTCCATGGCCGTCACATGACCACTGCCTGTACGGGCAACGAACAACATTCCGTCTTTGCCGCCCCAGTCGATTGTGCATTCCATATGAATTCCTTTGTTTGCAGTGCGAGCCAAGACTCGTCAGTAGATTGATAGCGGTGATTGTACTTTTTGATGAGGGCTGTGTCGCGCCTGGATGGAAACCAGGTTTAGCGTGATTTGATGCGGATTTTTGCAGCTTTATTGCTAATTGAAATGTGAAGCCCGGATGTGGGCCTTGTTACTTCTCAGGGCATCTGATGGTGGCGGATGTGGCACCCGTATAAGAAATTCCATATGGACAAATCAGAGCAGAACCATGCTCTTTGTAAGATTTAGACTGGTTTTGTTGTTTGTCCTAGGATAAACTGCTGTGCGGTACACGGCATTTTGAAACAGATATGTCACAGGGGTTTACCCTCGCCTATAATGGCTGTCGCCCGTATACCAAAAAATGTCGTGCTCGTATTTGTTCTGTCTCAATAAACCTTGCTTTCAATGGGGGCTTTATTCGGACGTCACAAGCGGGTGTTTTAACATGACGGCTCTCGCGACCTAGGCAGTCGCAGATTTTTTGCGTCCATGCTCTTTTGATCTGCGACGCGTCAAGGTGCCGCCGAGCTGCTTGGCAGCTTCACATTAACCAGGCCTGGATCATTGTGAATACCGTTTCAATACTGCTACTAGCTTTCATATTGTCCGTTACAGGACTCTTTGTTTTCATCTGGTCGTTACGCCGTAACTTCTTTGACCACAGTCCCGCTGCTTCGCGAGAGATCTTCTCCAAAGGCGAAATCGGGCAGGTAGATGACCCCTCCGCCACCCCTGAACAACGTCAGGCACTTCAAGAAGAAATGGGCCGCAAGGCAATTTCGGCTGAAGATCGTCAGGCGCTGAGCCTTGAATTGGCAGAACGCGTGGAAGCCGACCGCTCCTCCGCCAAGGTCACGTTCATTTTGCTGGCCTGTTCGGTCTTCTGGCTGATCTTTGCCTCGACGGCAGGTTTGATCAGCTCGATCAAGCTGCACGATCCCGAATTTCTGACGCAACACGCCTGGATGACCTTTGGTCGCATGCGTACGCTGCACCTGAACGGTGTGGCTTACGGCTGGGCTCCAATGGCCGCGTTCGGCGTTGCCATGTGGATGCTGCCTCGTTTGCTCAAGACTCCCCTGATCGGTGCGCGTTATGCCATCACGGGCGGGATCTTGTGGAACATTGGCCTGGCTATCGGTCTGACATGTATCGCGATGGGTATCACCGACGGTATGGAATGGCTGGAAATGCCTTGGCAGGTTGATATCCTGATGGTTATCGGTGGTGCTCTGGCTGCCTTGCCTTTGGTCTTCACCTTGCAAAACCGTCGTGCTCACCACCTGTATGTGTCGGTGTGGTACATGGGCGCAGCCCTGTTCTGGTTCCCTATCCTGTTCTTGGTCGGTAACCTGCCTGCCGTGCACGTGGGTGTTGAACAAGCAACCATGAACTGGTGGTTTGGCCACAACGTGCTGGGTCTGTTCTACACCCCGATGGCTCTGGCTTCGGTGTATTACTTCCTGCCCAAGATCATCGGTCAGCCTATCAGCTCCTACAACCTGTCTCTGGTGGGTTTCTGGGGTCTGGCATTTTTCTACGGTCAGGTTGGTGGTCACCACCTGGTTGGCGGTCCTGTGCCCCAGTGGATGGTTACCCTGTCCATCGTGCAAAGCATGATGATGATCATCCCTGTGCTGGCTTTCTCGATCAACCAGCACTACACCATGAAGGGTCACTTCCGTACCCTGATTCACTCGCCCACCCTGCGCTTTATCGTGCTGGGCGGCATGATGTACACCGTCAGCTCCATCCAAGGTTCTTTTGAAGCGCTGCGCAGCATCAACACGATTACCCACTTCACGCACTTCACGGTTGCCCACGCCCACATCGGCTTGTACGGCTTCTTTACCATCGTGATGTTCGGTGCCATCTACTACGTGATGCCGCGCGTGCTGTCCTGGGAGTGGCCTTACCCCAAACTGATCTCCCTGCACTTCTGGCTGGTTGTGATTGGTTTCTCCATCTACGCTATTGGTCTGAGCATTGGCGGTTGGCTGCAAGGTCTGGCCATGCTTGATCCTGCCAAAGCCTTCATGGAATCGGTGTTTGTCACGATGCCTTACCTGAAGTCGCGCTCGATTGGTGGTGGTTTGATGACTCTGGGTCACCTTGTGTTTGCCTTCCACTTTGTGGCAATGGCTTTGCGCTATGGCAGCCGTCGTATTGGTCCAGCCCTGTTTCACCAGCGCTCGGCAACTCGCAATGTAGTGGAGGCATGATTTAGTCATGGAAAGCGAATACAAACTATTGGGCGGCGCCATGGTGACGCTCGCCCTGGCCACATCGGCTCTGGTCGTTGTCCCTTACCTGCAAGTTAAAAAGGTGGAGCCCTCTCCAGGCCTGAAGCCTTACACGGAAGTGCAACTGCGCGGCCGTCAGCAATACATTGATATGGGCTGTGTCTACTGTCACTCGCAGCAGCCACGCAGCCAGAACCAGGCTCCTGACTTCCAGCGTGGCTGGGGTCGTGCCTCGGTAGCAGGCGACTACTTCTACGACACACCTCACCTGCTCGGCACCATGCGTACTGGTCCAGACTTGCTTAATATTGGTGCTCGTCAGCCTAGCGTGGACTGGCACCTGGGTCACTTGTATCAGCCTCGTGCTTATACTCCTGGCAGCAATATGCCTTCTTACCCCTTCATGTTCGAGCTCAAGGACAAGGCAGAGGAAGGCGACAAGGTTGTCAACTTGCCAGGTGATTTTGCACCAGAAGGCAAGGTGGTTGTGGCCAAGCAAGAGGCCTTGGACCTGGTTGAATACCTGTTGGCGCTGGATCGTACGTATCCCGTAGCGCCAGCCAGCGTTATCAAATAAACAGGCATTGCTGAGCTAGCGCGCCCCGCAAGGCGGGGCGCCTCGGAGAATTAGAATGAGCGACAATCGTAAATATGAAGCACAGCTGCGTGAGCATTCCGATCCGGAAGAAAACGCAGCACCGATCCCTTGGGTGGTTCTGCTGATCATTGCAGGTCTGTTCCTGTGGGGCATCTACTATATTTTCAGCAGTGACCTGAGCCATGACGCAACCGTGGGCGACAACCGTATCGTTGCCGACTTCGAATTGCCAGAAGGCGCGGTAGATGGTCAGCAGCTGTTCGTAGCCCAATGTGCCGCCTGTCACCAGGCAACGGGTGCCGGTGTTCCAGGCGTGTTCCCTCCGCTGGTGGGTTCCGAATGGGTACTGCGCAAGCCTGAAGTTTTGGTCCAGATCATGCTGCACGGTATTACGGGTGAGATCACGGTCAAGGGTAATAAGTACAATGGTGCGATGCCCGAGTTCCGCGAGAAGTTCAATGACGAGGAAATGACGGCCGTTGTTAATTACCTGCGTACAGAATTGGGTGGCAATAGCGCCGATCCTGTGGACGTGGCCTTTGTCAAAGCCGAACGTGAAAAAACAGCTGATAAAACCGATCATTGGAATGGGGACGCTGATCTGGCTCCCATGGAAGAGTAAGACTGAAATGATGGGCCAGCGATGAGACTATTTATAAGTATTCTCCTGGTCTTCGCCCTGGGTATTGGGGCACTGGCCCATTTGACGCAAGGGTTCTCCGCCCTGACAGCCGAGACGGCCCGTCGCAATGATGTTGCCGCCTCGCCGCGTCTGATCTCCGATGTCGAAGTACTGCTCCCTGCCGGGGGCAGTACCCAGCTAAGCTCTCTGCTGCAAAACGATGGCCGTATTACCATCGTCAATTTCATCTATACCCGCTGTGTCACGCTATGTCTGGCGATGGGCTCGGAGTATCAGCAACTGCAAAAAGCGATTGTGGACGAAGGCTTGCAGGACCGTATCCGTCTGCTGAGCATCAGTTTTGATCCCACCGATTCGCCTGATCACCTGCGCCGCTATAGCAAAACCATGAAGGCCAACCCGGACGTCTGGCAATTTGTCACCATGATGCCCGGCGAACAGCGTCAACGTGTGCTGGATGATTTTGGTATCGTCGTTATTCCCGCCCCTTTTGATGAGTACGAGCACAACGCGGCCTATCACGTTGTCAGTGCCGAACCGCGCCTGGGTCGTATCGTGGATTACGGTGAACCTATGTTGGCCCTGGCGTATGCCAAGCGTGCCCTCGAGGATCTGGATAAGAAGGGAGCGATGTAATGTCCTTAAAACGTGTCGTCGACTCCCCTAAAGTACGTCCTTATTTTGGTAGTGCCCTGGCATTGGTGGCAGCTTTGCTGTTTGCTGCCGCAGCCTTCTGGGATCGCCCGCTGACCGCCTCCATGAGTCTGCACATGCTGGTGCATATTCCCTTGTTGGTCCTGTCGGGCATTACCTTGCAACTGGCCTTGCGCTACCAGGGAGTTGGACGTTCGGCTGCCATGCAGTCTTTACTACGCCCGTATTACGCCTTGAATGAGTATGGTTTGCCTGGCCTGATCATGGTCAGCTTTGCGGCGGCTTACTGGATGGTTCCCAAAGCACTGGACGATGTGCTGGTATCGCCTCCCATGGCTACTGCCAAATATATCGGTCTGGTCTTGATGGGCATGTTGTTCATGGAGTCCTGGCGCCGCGCCCATCTGGTGTTTCGTCTGTTCTTCTTTGGTAACTTCAGTTGGATGATGGCCATTGTTGGTCTGCTGTATTACGACAATCCGGTTCGGCTCTGTAATTTCTATCTGCAGTCTGACCAAGAGATTGCCGGCATAGGCCTGGTTATCATGGCTTGTGTGCTGCCATTGCTTTGGCTCTTGTCTGAGAGCAAGGCAGTGATCGCCTTTTTGCGGCAATAATACCCATCCATTTTGTTTTGCAGGTGTCCTCATGAGCCATACCGTTTCCAACAGCGATACCCGTCTGTACCGACGCAACAGCTTTTTTGACCAGATTCTGAGCGAGACGAATCGGGCCCTGGAAGTATTGGGGCGTTCGGCACGCGCGTCGCGCCCGAATCCCGCTGGCAAGGAAGTGTCCGAGATTACGGCTGACGAAGCCCGCCATGCTGCCGGCTTGATGCGTGTGAACCATGTAGGCGAGATTTGCGCCCAAGCCTTGTACCGTAGCCAGGCCATGTTGTGCAAAGATCCCCAGGCAACCGAAGTGCTGCTGCAAGCTGCGCAGGAAGAGGTGGATCACCTGTCCTGGTGCGATGACCGTTTGCGCGAGCTCGATAGCCGCCCCAGCGTGTTCAACCCCTTGTGGTATGCCGGTTCTTTCGCGTTAGGCTTGCTCGCCAGCCGGGCAGGGGTGCCTTATAACCTGGGCTTTATGGCCGAGACCGAGCGCCAGGTTGAAGAGCATCTGGAAAGCCATCTGGAGTCCTTGCCTGCTACAGACAATCGCTCGCGCCGGATCGTAGAAAAAATGCGCGATGACGAGATTGAGCATCGTCGTACCGCCGAGAATCACGGGGCTGTGGGTTTGCCTCCACCCGTTAAAACTTTGATGCGCATGATGTCCAAAGTCATGACGACGACGGCTTATCGCTTGTAAAACGGGGCTCTGGGCCAAATCACTTATTGATGAGTGCCGAGCCTTCATGGATGCAAGTAGCAAAACGGGTCAGTAATTGACCCGTTTTGCTTTGTAGGTTTGGAGCTTGTTTGGCGGCTTAGGGTTAACGACTAGATACCTGGGATGAGATTTGCGCTAGGAAATTGATGCATTAAAGCGACAAGATGGGCATCTAAGGGTTTTCCACAGCATTTATCTTGCATTGCACCATTTTTGTGGGTAGACTTTAGTTATTGGATGTTGAAAAGAAAGCGGGAAATAAGCAAAAGCACAAGCGTAATAACCCTTAGCTTTCTGGCTCGATACTTTATCTGGTAGCCCAACTTGCCACGATTGTCTCCTCCACCCTCCTCCTTTGGTGGATTTGCCCGAGATCTCTAGATCTCGGGTTTTTTTTTGCCCGTATCCTTTGTTTGTGAATGACCTGCCTTGAAGGGCTAGCATTTACGGGGCTTCTGGCCTTGTTGATGCCCGTGCGGCTCGCCGTCGCTGTTTTGGCTTCACATGAAAAAAATACTGCACAGTCTGAATAGGAAAAGCCTTGCCCATCATTGTGGATGGACAAGGCTTTTTTTATCGCCAAGGTTGAGCGAAATTACTTCTGTGGAACCGTGGCCACATGCAGCAGGTTGGTGCGACCGCTGGTGCCAAAAGGAACACCGGCAATCATCACGATGGTGTCGCCCGCCTGGGCGAACTCATGTTGCGCTGCCATATCGGTAGCGTGGTCGATCATCTCGCCCAGATCGCTGACGTCCTCGCAAGGCACGGCATGGACACCCCAGGCCAAGCTCAGACGGCGTGCGGTTTCCACACGGGGTGTCAGTGCCAGGATAGGGGCGATGGGCCGTTCACGGCTGGCTCGCAAGGCGCTAAAGCCGGTTGTGGTGTAGGCCACGTTCGTTGCCGGTTCCAGAATGCTGGCCACGCGACGCAGGGCGCAGCAGATCGCGTCTGCGGTGCTGGCTTCAGCGGTGCTGTGGTTGGCTTCCAGAATGGTGCGCCAGCTAGGATCGTTTTCGATTTCCTTGATGATGCTGTCCATGATGGACACCGCTTCCAGTGGAAACTGGCCGGAGGCCGATTCGGCGGACAGCATGACGGCATCGGCACCCGAATAGATGGCGGTAGCCACGTCGGAAGCTTCAGCACGTGTAGGCACAGGAGAGGTAATCATGGATTCCAGCATCTGTGTAGCGACAACCACCGGACGGCCTGCCGCACGGGCAGTACGCACGATTTGACGCTGCAACACAGGCACGCGCTGGGGTGGGACTTCCACGCCCAGGTCGCCACGTGCCACCATCACGCCATCACACAGCTGGACAATTTCTTCCAGGTGTTCCAGCGCTTGCGGTTTTTCCAGCTTGGCCATGATCCAGGCTTTGTCGCCGATCAGCTCGCGGGCTTCACGGATGTCGCCAGGACGTTGCACAAAGGACAGCGCAACCCAATCCACGCCCAATTCCAGTCCAAACTTCAGATCGATCAGGTCTTTTTCGGTCAAGGGCGAGATAGGCAGTACCACGCCGGGTACGTTCACGCCCTTGCGGTCGGACAGCGGACCGCCGACCATGACCGTCGTTTCTGCAAAATCCGGACCAAAGCTGTCCACACGCAGACGCAGCTTGCCGTCATCGAGCAGCAGGTCTGTCCCATCTTCCAGTGCAGCGAAGATTTCGGGGTGAGGCAGGTAGGCACGCTGGCTGGTCCCTTCGGCGGGGTCCAGATCCAGGCGGAATTTCTGGCCGGTTTCCAATGTCACGCGGCCATCTTGCATTTTGCCAACGCGCAGCTTGGGCCCTTGCAGGTCCATCAGAATACCGATACTGCGACCGGTTTCCTTTTCAATCTGACGAATGGTGTGATAGCGCGCGGCATGGTCTTCATGTGTGCCGTGGCTGAAGTTCAGGCGGAACACATCAGCGCCGGCCTCGAACAGTTCACGAATGCGTTCTGGCGTAGAACTGGCAGGACCCAGGGTAGCCAGTATGCGGGAATGACGTTGACGTTTCATGGGGTGTTGTCCTTAGGGGGATCGATAGCTCAAAGAGCAGCGATACCGGCGCGGGCGATCTGAGCGTCTTCAGGTGCCTTTACGCCGGACACGCCGACTGCACCAATGACTTGACCGTCCACCACAATCGGCTCGCCGCCTTCCAGTGGCGTGATGGGCATGGACAGAGCGGCAAAGCGACCATTGTTGACCATGTCTTCAAAAACCTTGCTGGGCTTGCCACCGCCCAGCACGCATGTGTGTGCCTTGGCGGGAGCAACCTGCGCGCTCATCAAGGGAGCGCCGTCCATACGTTGCATCCAGAGCGCGTGACCGCCTGCATCGCAAATGGCGATGCTGACAGTCCAGTTGTTCTTCAGCGCTTCTTGCTCGGCAGCAGCAGCAATTTTTTTAACATCGGCCAGGGTCAGTACTTTCGTGTCTCTCATGTCCAGTCCTTTAAGAAAAGCGTTAATCGCTAGGGGGTAAAACCAGAATTGCACGGAAATCGTTGACGTTGGTCAGGGTAGGGCCCGTAACCAATGCGTCATCCAAGGCTTCAAAGAAGCCATGACCATCATTATTGTCCAGACTGGCCCTTGGGCGTATACCTTGTTGCCAAGCACGCTCCAAAGTGTCCGGACCGCAGAAGGCTCCGGCAATTTCTTCCTGGCCATCCACACCGTCGGTATCGCCTGCCAAACCGTAGATACCGGGTGCCCCGTTCAAGGCAATGGCGGTGGACAACAGGAACTCCACATTGCGACCGCCACGGCCCTGGCCGCGCAAGGTCACGGTGGTTTCTCCGCCCGAGAGCAGCACGCAGGGGGCCTGGGCAGGCTGGCCATGCTGGGAAACGCTCAGGGCAATACCAGCCATGACTTTGCCTACATCGCGCGCTTCGCCTTCAATGCTGTCGCCCAGCAAGACGGGACGCACGCCACGGGCTTCAGCGACACGAGCTGCAGCCAGCAGGGCCAATTGGGGGGTAGCAACCAGATGGGTGGTGACATGAGCCAGGCGTGGATCGTCGGGTTTGATGGTTTCGCCATCGCCGCTCTCCAGCAGGGCACGGGCTGCGGCTGGAATCTCGATGCCGTAGCGGGTAATGATTTCCAGCGCTTGCTCGCACGTGGTGGGATCTGCCACCGTGGGGCCAGAAGCGATGTCCATGGGCTTGTCGCCGGGAACATCGGAAATCAGCAGGTTCAGGACGCGGGCGGGGGCACAAGCCGCTGCCAGACGGCCACCTTTGATGGCAGACAAGTGGCGGCGTACCGTGTTCATCTCACCAATTGAAGCGCCCGATTTGAGCAGCGCTTTGTTGATGGCTTGCTTGTCCGCCAGGGTGATACCTTCTCCGGCAAGAGGCAGCAGAGACGAGCCGCCACCGGAAATCAGGCAAATAACCAGATCGTCTTCGTTCAGATCGCTGACCGTGCGCAAAATTTCGCGGGCCGCGTCTTCACCGGCTTGATCGGGGACCGGGTGAGAGGCCTCCAGAATCTTGATGTGATCACAAGGCACGCCGTAGCCATAGCGGGTGACGACAACACCGCTGATGGGGCCTTTGTCCCAGTGACGCTCCAGTGCCTGGGCCATCGCTGCCGATGCTTTGCCAGCACCGATCACAATGGTGCGGCCTTTGGGAGCATCGGGCAGATAAGGCGGGATGCAATGTTCAGGCTGAGCCGCGTTGACGGCAGCTTGAAACATTTTGCTGAGTAAGTCTTGTGGCTCGATCTTCATGGGTCAATCCTAATGCAGAGTGACGGCAACAAACCATCTTACTGCGCTACAACACGCCTTCACCTCCCCGCTTTGACTTGCAGCCTTCGAGAAAGATTGTGCTGTCTGGGGGGGACTTGGCGGTAAAAAAAAGCGGGCCGCAGCCCGCTTGCTGGATGTCCCGGTCGTACTGGCTTGATATCTGGAAAAAATCAGTCCGGACGGGAGCATCCTTGAACCGATCTTATTGACCAATCTCGTAGTTGGCCATGATTTCCAGAGCGCGGACCATGGCGGAGTGGTCTTGTGCGGCGCCACCGTGGGCGGCGCAGGTATTGAACAGCTCCTGGGCCGTTGCGGTGTTGGGCAGTGCTACACCCAGCTGGCGCGCCGTGGTCAGGGCCAGGTTCAAGTCTTTCTGGTGCAGTTCGATGCGGAAGCCTGGATCAAACGTGCGCTTGACCATGCGCTCACCGTGAACTTCCAGAATACGGGAGTTTGCGAAACCGCCCATCAGCGCTTCACGAACCTTGCCCGCATCGGCACCGGCCTTGGAGGCCAGCAGCAGGGCTTCGCCCACGGCTTCAATGGTCAAGGCCACGATGATCTGGTTGGCCACCTTGGTGATCTGGCCGTCGCCGTAGCCGCCGACCAGGGTGATGTTCTTGCCCATCAGTTCAAACAGGGGCTTGACCTTGTCGAAGGCTTCTTGCTTGCCGCCGACCATGATGGTCAGCGAGCCAGCCTTGGCACCGACTTCACCACCGGACACAGGCGCGTCCAGGTATTCGCAGCCCAGCTTGACGATGCGCTCGGCAAAGTCTTTCGTGGCCACGGGGGAGATGGAGCTCATGTCCACCACGATCTTGCCAGCGCTCAGACCGGCGGCAATGCCGTCTTCGCCAAACAGCGCATCTTCCACGTGCGGGGTGTCGGGCACCATCGTGATGATGATGTCAGCCTGACGGGTTACTTCGGTGCCGTTGGCGCAAACGGTGGCGCCAGCTTCTTTCACGCTTTTGGGGAAGTCGCCACGGGTGTAGGCAAACAGCTCATGACCACCCTTGATCAGGTTGACGGCCATGGGTGCACCCATGATGCCCAAACCAATAAAACCGATTTTAGCCATTGTGTAATCTCCTAATAATTATCTGCAGGTATTCGACGATCAGGCAGTGACTTTAGTCAGTTCAGTCATCCAGCCCAGGCCATCCTTGGTCACGCCAGCGGGTTTGTACTCGCCGCCGATCCAGCCCTGGTAGCCAATGCTGTCGATGTACTTGAACAGCCAGGCGTAGTTGATCTCGCCTGTGCCCGGTTCGTTGCGGCCTGGGTTATCCGCGATCTGGATGTGTGCAATCTTGTCCAGGTGCTTTTTCATGGTGGCAGCCAGCTCGCCTTCCATGCGCTGGGCGTGGTAGACGTCGTACTGGATGAACAGATTGTCCGAACCCACGTCCTGCAACAGCGCCGCGGCCTGTTCGGTACGGTTCAGGTAGAAACCTGGAATGTCGAAGGTATTGATGGGTTCAACCAGCAGACGCAGGCCGGCGTCTTTCAACTTGGCGGCAGCAAACTGCAGATTGCTGACCAAGGTCTTGTGAGCCAGTTCGCGGTCTGCACCTTCGGCCAGCTTGCCAGCCAGGCAGTTGACTTGCTTGCAGCCCAGCGCGGTGGCGTATTCAATGGCACGGCCTACGCCGTCCTGGAATTCACCCACGCGCTCGGGCAGGATTGCAATGCCGCGCTCGCCGCCGTCCCAGTCGCCCGCAGGCAGGTTGTGCAACACTTGGGTCAAACCGTGTTGTTGCAGTTTGTCAGCCAGCTGCTGTTTGTCGTAGGCGTAGGGGAACAGGTACTCCACTCCCTTGAAACCAGCTTCGGCCGCTGCCTGGAAGCGATCCAGGAAGTCGTGCTCGTTAAACAGCATGGTCAGGTTGACGGCAAATTTTGGCATAGTGCTACTCCGTTTTTTAAATCAGCAATCAGTCCATCAGCGAGATGGCGGTGGGGGCGTCAATACCCGCTTCGGCCAGGGACTCGAATTCCGTCACATTGTGCAGTTCGGTACCCATGGCAATGTTGGTGACGCGCTCCAGGATCAGTTCGATCACAACCGGCACGCTGAACTCTTTCATCCATGCGCGAGCCTGTTCAATGGCGGGCTGGATGTCTTCGGGTTTGTGTACGCGGATGGCCTTGCAACCCAGACCTTCCACCACGGTGATGTGATCCACACCATAACCTTCGGTTTCAGGGGCGTTGATGTTGTCAAAGGCCAGTTGTACACAATAGTCCATCTCAAAGCCGCGCTGTGCCTGACGGATCAGACCCAGGTAGGCGTTGTTGACCAGAATGTGCAGGTAAGGCAGCTTGAATTGTGCGCCTACGGCCAGCTCTTCAATCATGAACTGGAAGTCGTAGTCGCCCGAAATGGCTACCACTTCGCGACCGGGGTCAGCCGCAACCACACCCAGTGCAGCAGGAATCGTCCAGCCCAATGGGCCTGCCTGACCGCAGTTGATCCAGTGACGTGGTTTGTACACGTGCAGGAACTGGGCGGCAGCAATTTGCGACAGGCCAATGGTGCTGACGTAGGTGGTCGAAGGGCCAAAGGCGCGGTTCATTTCTTCGTAAACGCGCTGAGGCTTCAGGGGCACGTTGTCGAAATTGGTCTTGCGCTGCAAGGTGGCCTTGCGTTTCTGGCAGTCGGCTACCCAGGCGGCGCGGTCGCGCAGCTTGCCGGCAGCCTTGTACTCCTTGGCCACTTCAATGAACAGCTTCAGTGCAGCGCCAGCGTCCGAGGCAATACCCAGATCAGGGCCAAATACACGGCCGATCTGTGTAGGCTCAATGTCCACGTGCACGAACTTGCGGCCTTCGGTGTAGACGTCTACGGAACCGGTGTGGCGGTTAGCCCAGCGGTTACCGATACCGAATACAAAGTCCGATGCCAGCAAGGTCTGGTTGCCGTAGCGGTGCGAGGTTTGCAGGCCAACCATGCCAGCCATCAATGGGTGATCGTCGGCCACAGTACCCCAGCCCATCAGGGTCGGGATAACGGGTACGTTGACCAGCTCGGCAAATTCCTGCAGCAGCTCGGATGCGTTGGCGTTGATGACGCCGCCACCGGATACGATCAGCGGACGCTCGGAAGCGTTCAGCAGTTCGATGGCTTTTTCAGCCTGGGCACGGGTGGCAGCAGGCTTGTAGGCTTCCAGCGGGGAGTAGGTATCCAGATCAAATTCGATCTCGGCCATCTGCACGTCGATAGGCATATCGATCAGCACAGGACCAGGACGGCCAGAGCGCATGATGTGGAAAGCCTGCTGGAACACGCGCGGGATCAGATCGGGTTCGCGCACGGTGACGGCCCACTTGGTCACGGGCTTGGCAATGGATTCAATGTCCACGGCCTGGAAGTCTTCCTTGTACAGGCGGGCACGAGGGGCCTGGCCGGTAATGCACAGAATTGGGATCGAGTCAGCCGATGCGGAGTACAGGCCGGTGATCATGTCTGTGCCAGCGGGGCCGGAAGTACCGATACATACGCCGATATTGCCGGGATTGGCACGGGTAAAACCTTCGGCCATGTGGGAAGCTCCTTCCACGTGGCGGGCGAGAATGTGATCAAAGCCACCTTCCTTGCGCAGTGCGGAGTAGAAGGGGTTGATTGCGGCGCCAGGCACGCCAAATACGGTGCTCACGCCTTCTTTACGTAAAATCGCGGCGGCGGCGTCCACTGCTCTCATTCGAGCCATTGATATCTCCTAGATCATCGTTTGACGAAATTCACAACTCGATAATAAGGAGTGATAGCCCTGCCTAGAAATGGTGGTACGATTGTTTCTATCGATACTTGGAGTATTGAATGAGCCGTTATACCGAAATTCGAAGTTTTGCGCTGGTCGCTGAAAAAGGCAGTTTTGCGGCTGCGTCCGTGATCGAAGGCGTTACCCCGGTGGTGATGGGTAGGCGCCTGGATGCCTTGGAGCAGAGACTGGGGGTGCGTTTGATGCACCGGTCCACGCGCGGGCTGACGTTGACTGATCTGGGCGAGCAGTTTCTGGAGCAGTGCAAACAAATTCTGAAGGACTTTGAAGAGGCTGAAGCCAGCATCAGCGCCCAGCGTAAAGTGGTGCGCGGGCACCTGGTGGTATCGGCTCCGGCTGCCTTTGGGCGCCGTCATGTGGCACCGCATGCCTTGTCCTTCAAGAAGCGTTACCCCGAGCTGAAGCTGTCTTTCAACTTCACCGACAGTGTGGTGGACTTGGTGCGCGAAGGTTATGACATGGCCTTGCGTATTGGCGAGGTCACTGACCCCAACTATGTGGCGGTACGTCTGTATCCGAACCGGCGTGTGGTGTGTGGTACGCCCGAGTATTTCGAGCGTCACGGGGTGCCGCGCGTACCGGAAGATCTGGCTCGTCATAACTGCCTGGCGTTCAATTTGCAGGGTGGGCAGCAACGCGGTTGGACCTTCTTGCGGGATGGTCGTCCTTTGGCGGTACGGGTTGATGGTGATCTGGACTGCAATGACGGTGAATTGCTCTTTAATTGGGTCAAGCAAGGTTGGGGGATTGGCTGGCGCTCCACCTGGGAAATTCAGCCAGAACTCAAGCGGGGCGAGCTGGTGACGGTGCTGAATGAGTTCGAGATTCCCAGCTACGACATCCAGGCGGTGTATCAGCAGCAGCGTTATCTGCCAGCCAAAGTGCGACGTTTTATCGACTATTTGCGAGCCATCTACAACACCCCGGGTTATTGGGACGGCGAGGTGCAGTTCTAACTGCTTTGATCTTCTGAATAAAAAAAACCGCTTCGAAAAGCGGTTTTTTTTATGCTGCATGGCGCTTAGAAGTGCCATTCCACTTGTACGGTGGGGGCGCTGGTTTTGATGCCAGGCTTCAGGTTGCCGTTCGCCATATAGCGATTACCGAACTTGTTGTACCAGTACTCGTAGCCAATACCCACCCACAGGGTGTTCTTCTTGTCGAAGGCCACTTTACCCACGTCAGCCATCAGGGAGGTACGGACCAGCACTTCAGACTTGGTGCTGATGCCTGCGTAGTCGTCACCTTTGGGGCCGGCGTAGTTGGCAAAGCCCTGGAACTTCAGCGGGACCGAACCCACATCGAAGGGCAGATTCCAGTTCAGGCTGGCCAGAAACTGGGTGTGGAAGGAGCTGCGGCTGTCGGGGCAGGCGGGGGCACCCAGACCGCAGTGGTTCCATTCCTTACCCACCATCAGGCTCAGGTCCACAAAACCTCGGGGGACATCGAATTTGAAGGTCGGGCCCAGCACCAGCAGGCGTTTGCGAGGTGCAAAGGCAGTGTTCTTGGTGTTCAGGTCAAAGCCTGCAGTAATGGCCACATCTTTCACGGGACCAAAGCTCAGATCCTTGTCGAATACCTTGCCCATGGAGAGCTGGTGGCGGTAGGTGGCGTAGAACTCGGTGGCGCCATTGCTGCCATTGCCGCTGGACGGGTCGTAGCGATCCGACTGCAGAATATCCAGGTTAAAGAAGTTCTGGCCCAGGCTGTAGCCGTTGACGTGTGTCAGGCTCAGGATGTGCTTCTGGATAGTCCGATCGTTCATCGGCTCGGTGTATTGCGTGCTGAAACGGTAGCCTAAAAAGGTGTCGCTCCAGTCGGCTGCCAAGGCGGGGCTGGACAGCAGTGGGGCGGCCAGCAGGGCGCATGCCCAGCGAGCAGGGTGTAGCTTTTTCATGGTGTCTCCTCTTTGTTTGAGCGCAAGCAGGTCCTTGGGATCTGATGTCCCTTACGGCCTGCGGCCTTAGTTTTCTTTGAGTGGGTGTTACTGACCTTGCTTAGATTAATTATGGACAGTCGATACTTTTATGAAGGTACTGCGGAAATTTGAACAGCCGCCCATTTCAGGCAGGGCGGCTGATCAAAAAGGGGCTTAGCCGTTTTGCGAGGCCAGGTGATTGCCACTGTCTTCAGTCGCTTTTTGAGCGGCGGCCTGTTTGCGGGCCTGGGTAGCAGCGGTGGATTCAACGGTGTGACCTTGGTCGGCGTATTTTTCCATGCCGTTGAAAAACAGGTTCAACAAGATGGCAGATACGGCAGCCAGCAAGATTCCGCTATGCAGCAAGGGAGCCAGAGCAGGGGGCATCTTGTCCAGCAGGTGCTCGGCAACCAGGGGAATCATGCCAAAGCCCAGGCTGATGGCCACGATATAGGGGTTGTAAGGGTTACGGTTCAGGTTGGCCGACATCAGGATCTTGATGCCGGTAGCGGCCACCATGCCGAACATCACAATGCCAGCACCGCCCAGAACGTAGTTGGGGATGGAGGCCACAATGAAAGCCATTTTGGGGAACAGGCCCAGCATGATCAGGAAGGCACCACCCATGACACATACCCAGCGGCTGCGCACGCCGGTCACGCTGACCAGGCCCACGTTTTGCGAGAACGAGCTGTGCGGGAAGGTGTTCATGATGCCGCCCACCAGGGTGCCCAGGCCGTCGGTACGCAGACCGCGCACCAGCGCTTCTCGGTCGGTAGGACGGCCGCAGATGGAACCCAATGCCAGGAACATGCCCAGAGACTCAACCATGATCACAACCATGATCAGGGACAGGACTGCCGCTGCGCCCAGCAGGGCCCAGCTGAAAGTAGGCACGCCAAAGTGGAATGGCGTCACCACCGCAAACCAGCTGGTCTGATCCAGACCTTCAAAGGTGATGCGACCCATGGCCAAAGAGACAAAGAAACCGACCAGCAGACCAATCAGCACTGCCACGTTTGCCAGGAAACCGCGTGCAAACTTGGTGATCAGCAGGATCACAGTCAGCACCATCAGGGCAATGCCCAGGTTTTCCAGCGAGCCGTATTCGGGGTTGGGGATGGACATGCCGGTGGCCGGATCTGTAATAGTGGGAGCGCCGCCACCAATCCAGTTCAGACCTACACGCATCAGTGTCACACCAATAACGGTGATGATGATGCCGGTCACGACCGGGGGGAACAGGCCCATCAGACGGCTAAATACCGGAGCAATCAGAATACTGAAGATACCGGCCAGAATGGTGGCGCCGAAAATACCGGGCAGGCCCAGTTGCGGATCCAGGCCAATGGCGATCATGGGGCTGACCGCTGCAAAGGACACGCCCATCATGACGGGCAGTTTGATACCGAACATACCCAGGCCACGAGCCTGGATGATGGTGATCAGGCCACAGCACAGCAGGTCGGCATTAATCAGGAATGCGATCTGTTCCTTGGACAGGCCCAAGGCCGCACCAATGATCAGGGGGACAGCAACTGCGCCCGCGTACATCACCATGACGTGTTGCAAACCAAGGGTTGCCAGGCGCCCCGTTGGTAGGCGTTCGTCTACACCGTCACAAGCAGCAGGTGTGGACACTTCTGGGTTGGCGGACATCCGGGTCTCCTTATTAATACGTTATGCGCAGCCGATGCCTGGGCCGCGTAAGCATAAAGTTATCGGATGGGCCGTATCACTGGAAGGCAGTACGGCTTGATAAGTAGAATACGTAAAAGCGTATGGCAGGCTGATGCTGACAGGGGGGAAAGGATATAAGCCCTGTAGATGGGGCCTGTGTTCAGGCCACGCCCTAGCAGATTCCTGCTTTTTTCATGCATTTTTCAGTGCTAGGGGTATTGCCCACCTAGTCCGTCCTGAAAATCTATGTTAGCAGCCTCCAAACTACTGTTTGATTTACGTTTGAAGAGCCGTTAAGGTGCTGAAAGATATAAAAAAAGCGGCCCTGTGGCCGCTTTTTCATGGGTCTGATTTATTTGTCCGACCACAGGACGCCGGCCGTGGCCCAGTCCTCGCGTTTGACGTCGGTAAAGACCACATCGACGGCCTCCGGGGTACAGCCAAGCACGCGACAGGCTTCTTTAGTCAGGGCCTGGGCGAGCTCACGCTTGATTTCCACGGGACGGCCGTCGAATAGTTGTACGTTAATAGAAGGCATAAAAGCTCCGTAGGGGTGGAAAGGGTCTTAGCGGCAAAAATCCGGCTCGCTCTGATAGAGCTTGCGCAGCAAGGCTGGCCATTCTAACAAGCCCTCTGGCTCATCCCCGGGTAACAGCTGGCGACGTGTCAAATCCAGCACATCCGTTGGGGGCAGGTGCAGTTGCGGGCTGGCAGCCATGGCCGAGAGCTGAATGCGACAGGCGCGCTCCAAGGCATCCATCAGGACATAAGCTTCGGCAACAGTACGGCCACAGGTCAGGGCACCGTGATTGCGCAAGAGCAGGGCGGGATAGGAGCCTAATTGCTTGAGCAGGGCCTCTTGCTCCTGGGGTGGGAAGGCCAGACCGGCATAGTCGTGATAGCCAATATCCTGCCAGAACCGCATGGCGTGTTGCGATAGAGGCAGCAGTCCACAGGACAGAGCCGAGACGGCAATCGAGGCATCTGTATGTAAGTGGATGACACAGTGTGCATCCGCTCGGGCGCGGTGAACGGCGCCGTGAATGGCAAAACCGCTGGGGTTGGCACGACGGCCTGTGCCGTCCACAACCTGGCCCTGGGTATCAATCAAGAGCAGATTGGAAGCGCAGATTTCATCAAAGCGCAAACCGAAGGGATTGATTAGGAAAGTGTCGTCGTGGCCGGGCAGGCGCAGGGAAATATGGGTGTAGATGATATCGTCCCAGCCCTGGCGGGCCGCCAGCCGGTAGGCGGCGGCCAGATTGACACGGGCGCGCCAGTGCTCAGGATCAATATCGGCCGGACGATGGGCGTAAATGGCCGCTATGTCCGGCGTGATGGGACAGGACTGGCTCACGCTGCTGTGGTTTCCAGTTCAGCAATGATGGCTTTTTCTTCCAGCTGAATCACATCGCAGTTGTCGCCGGGGCCTTTGCGATCAATCACGATGAAGTCGGCCACTTGATTCAGTGCCATCAAGGGGTGGTGCCAAACGCCAGTTGCGTAGTTCACGCCCTGGTCGCCACGGGCCAGGAACAGGCGTAGATCGCTTGCCTTGGGAGTCGGGCCAGCAGGGGCCACAATCACCAGATACGGTTGGCCGGACTGCGGAATGAAGGCCTGGCTACCTTTGGGGTGGCGTTCCATCATTTCCACGGTAAAGGGCAGGGTGCGTGGCTGACCACGGAAAATGGACACAATCGCGTGGCCGTCTGCACCCGGCTCGATCTTGGCCAGGTCGTGGTAGCGCTCGGTATTGCCTTCATTGATGGTGAAGTGCTGAACCGTGTCGGAGGCCTCGATGACATCACCAAAGGGGGCGAAGGCTTCGGCTGTCAGGGTTTCCAACTTCAATGTGATTGTCATGGTAGAGGTCCTTGGTAGGGCAGACCCGCGTGGGGCTGAAAGCAGCCGCGCCACGAAGGGTCAGAGGAAACAAAGGGCAGCGTGCCCGCAGGCTGGCGCTACCCCGTGAACTGGATGGGTCAACAAGACCCGGCAGGCAGCAAAATCAGCCCAGCAGCGCATCCAGACGGAAACGGGCAATCTTGCCGATTTCAGTCAGACAAGCTTGAAACTCGGTTTCAGCACTGTTGTTCAGACGAGCTTCTACTGTATCCATGATTTGGTAACGGCTCAAACCCTTGACGGCAATCACGAAGGGAAAACCGAAGCGCTCACGGTATTGGGCATTCAGGCCACGCAGACGGGCCAGCTCTTCGGCCGAACACTGATCCAGGCCGGCGCCACGTTGTTCGCCTGTCGATGCGGTGGTCAGGGTCCCTTGCTCGGCTTCTTTACCAGCCAGCTCGGGGTGAGCACAGATCAGGTTCTTCTGTTCTTCGTGCGATGCTTCTTGGACCACTTGCACCATGCAGGCGTGCAACTGATCCACGCTTTCAAAGGGACGCTGGTTCCAGCTACGCTCAGGGACCCAGGGGGAATGTTCAAAAATACCTTCGAGCTTGTCCACAAATTGGCTCTGATCCAGGCTGGAGAGTTCGGTGAGCGCCTGTGTGGTGGTAAGGGTTTGAGTAGTCATGTGTCAGTCCGATTATCTAAGCGTAAATAGAGCGAGCCGAGGCGGCTCCAGGACCAGGCCTGGAGGCCGTTTTATCAAGGGTAGTGGGTGGGCGTTTACACGGTATGTTTGATTTATTCAAACCCTTATAAACCACCGCCTGTGGGCTATGATTTTCTTATATGGGACCAGTTTAAGTTTTCTGTTTATAAATAAAATAGAATTAGGCGTATAAATGATATATGCCATCTCGTATTGTGCATGTATGTCATTATCATGCTGGAAAAAAGCGTAAGAAGGAGAGAATAAGATGGCCGCCCGACGTGGGGATAACCCGCTTGATACCTATCTCTTGAGGGTGTTTTGCTTACTCGTTACCGAGCGCAGCGTCTCGCGTACCGCGTTCAAAATGAACCAGTCGCAGCCTGCTATCAGTGCGGCCTTACGACGCTTGCGTGACATTATTGGCGATCCTTTGCTGGTGCGCGAAAAAGGTGGCATGGTGCCTACCGAGCGCGCCATTGGCCTGCTGGCCCACGCTAAAGGAGCTCTGGCCGAGATCGACTGTATGGTTAATGCACCCGACAGTTTCGACCCTCAGGTAAGTCGCAGTGAGTTTCATATCGGAGCGCCAGATTATCTGGCGCCTGTCTTTATTGGCGGAGTGGTCGAGCGCATGCGTCGCGAGGCACCGGGGGCACGCTTGAATCTGCATTCTCTGGATGCCAGCTTTGATTTTGAGCGTTCTTTGGCGGAAGGCGACCTGGATATGGTCATTGGGAACTGGCCCGAACCGCCCGATCGCATGCATCTGTCCGTGCTGCTGGAAGATCAGATTGTCTGCCTGGTAGCGGCAACGCACCCCTTGGCTCGCAAGGGGCTGACCATGGATGATTACGTGCGGGCGCGCCATGTGGTGCCCATGCCGTATTCCATCAACCAGCGCGGTGTCATCGATACAACCTTGGCGACCTTACGTATTCAGCGTGATGAAAGCGTGGCGGTGCAGTCCTTTTCGGCAGCACCGTATTTGCTACAGAATACAGACCTGATTTTTACGACTTCGCGTCATTTCGCCGAGTTTTATTGTCGACTATTGCCCTTGGCGATTCTGGAGGCCCCGCTGGAGTTTCCGCCCATGCGCTTTTATCAGCTCTGGCATGAACGTAACCGGCATTCGCCCAGCCATCGCTGGTTACGGCGACTCCTGACCGAGTGCGGTAATCAGCTGGCCTCGACAGAACCGTTGCCGCAACCCGATTCCTGAGCCCCAATCCCGCAAAATACTTGCTTTCGGGCTCGCGCTCGGGCAAATTAGCGAGCTACTCCTGCCTACACGAAAGTGATACGGGACTTGACGGAAATTGTTGCATTTAATGCGACTGGTCACGGACACAAGCCGGAAGGCAGGTTGATAATGTGTAGTTCCTAACCTAGCAGGTGTTTTGCGGTGTCTTTACCTCAGATGGGGGAGTCTCTTACCTGGTTGTATATCTGTGTCGTGGCTTTTATGGTCGGCGGGCTGATCGTGGCCTCCGAACGTTGGCATGGCCGTCTGACCGGGGACAGCGACCTTAGTAAACCCCAAGCGTCCCATTCTCGTCCTACCCCGCGTGTGGGTGGTCTGGCCGTGGTGGCAGGCAGTTTGGCTGGCTTGCTGGTCCTTGGGCCCAGCAATATGACACTGACCTGGCTGTGGCCGGTCTTGTTTCTGGCTGCCATGCCGGTATTTGTGGCGGGCCTGGTCGAGGACATCACCAAGGACGTAGGTTCCCTGAAACGCTTGCTGGCCGCTTTCCTGTCGGCCGCGATTGCCTGGTGGTTGCTGGGGGGCGTGTCGCGTGTTGGGGTGAGTTGGGCTGATTGGGTTCTGGGTTTCTGGCCCATTTCGCTGCTCTTTACCATGATTGCGGTAGGCGGCTGTACCCATGCCCTGAATATTATTGACGGTATGAATGGCCTGGCCGGCATGATCGCCACCTTGATGGCGCTGTCCCTGGCTCTGGTGGCCTTGCAGGTGCAGGACATTCCGATTTTCCTGATTGCCGCCTCGCTGGCGTCGGCCACCCTGGGCTTTCTGGTATGGAACTTTCCTTTTGGACGGGTCTTTCTGGGGGATGGGGGCGCATATTTCCTGGGCTTCATGCTGGCTGAACTGGCGGTGCAACTGGTGGTGCGCAACCCCAGTGTGTCGCCGTTTTACGCCTTGGCCGTGCTGTTTTACCCTGTTTTTGAAACCATGTTTTCGATCTGGCGTCGCCGTTTCAAACGCGGTGTGCCTGTGGACCAGCCGGACGCGCTGCACCTGCATCAACTGGTGTTCCGTCGTCTGGTGCGTTCCACGTTCAGTCGTGACAGTGGCGGAGCCTTGCCCGCGTTTTGTAATGCCATGACCTCGCCGTACCTGTGGGTACTGGCCCTGATCGGTTTGGTGCCGGCCACGATCTGGTGGGACAATACCTGGGCTTTGTGTGCCAGCATGCTGGCCTTCTCACTGGTTTATATCTGGCTCTATTCCCGTCTGGTTTCGTGGCGTCGCCCTTCCTGGCTGCTGCTACCCTCGGTGCGGCGGCGGATAGATCGGGACTGATACTGTCAGGCGTTCAAGATTATTCCTTGCGCATAGCGCTAACTGGAGAATGAAGTTGCAACTTGAGAATGTGAAACTGGCCGTCATCGGCTTGGGATATGTCGGTTTGCCTTTGGCTGTAGAGTTTGGCAAAAAGCGTTCCGTTATTGGTTTTGACATTAACGCGCGTCGTGTCGCCGAACTCAAGGAAGGGGTAGACCGCACGTTGGAGGTCGAGAGCGAAGAACTGGCCCAGGCCAGTGGCTTGAGCTACTCCTGCGAGGCCGATGAACTGGCCCAGGCCAATGTGTTCATTGTGACTGTGCCCACGCCTATCGATGAATTCAAGCAGCCTGATCTGACTCCTCTGGTCCGCGCTTCCGAGACCATCGGTAAAGTGCTCAAGCGTGGTGACATCGTGGTTTACGAGTCCACGGTTTACCCCGGCGCGACCGAAGAAGTGTGTGTGCCTGTGCTGGAGCAAGTGTCGGGCCTGCGCTTTAACGAAGATTTCTACGCGGGGTACAGTCCGGAGCGTATCAATCCGGGCGACAAGGAACACCGCGTCTCCACCATCAAGAAAGTCACTTCCGGCTCGACCCCTGAAGTCGCTGAATTGGTCGACGCCTTGTACCGCGAGATCATTGTGGTGGGTACCTTCAAGGCCAGCTCCATTCGTGTGGCAGAAGCGGCCAAGGTGATCGAGAACACCCAGCGCGACGTGAACATCGCCCTGATCAACGAATTGGCTCTGATCTTCAACCGCCTGGGCATTGACACCCTGGACGTGCTGGAAGCGGCGGGTACCAAGTGGAACTTCCTGCCTTTCCGTCCTGGTCTGGTGGGTGGTCACTGCATTGGCGTGGACCCCTACTACCTGACCCACAAGGCGCAAGCCATTGGCTACCACCCCGAGATCATTCTGGCTGGCCGCCGTCTGAACGACTCCATGGGCGGCTATGTGGCCTCCCAACTGGTTAAAGCTATGACCAAGCGCCGCATTCAGGTGCAAGGTTCGCGCGTCCTGTTGCTGGGTCTGGCCTTTAAAGAAAACTGCCCGGACCTGCGTAACACCCGCATCGTCGATATCGTGCATGAACTCAAGCAATACGATGTTCACGTAGATGTATACGATCCATGGGTTGACCCTAAAGAAGCGCAACATGAATACGGTATTACTCCGGTCGAGACTCCTAAAGCGGGTGAGTACGACGGGGTGATCGTGGCTGTGGCCCACAAGCAGTTCAAGGAGCTGGGTGTGGAAGGTGTGCGCCAATGGGGCAAGCCCGAGCATGTGCTCTACGACTTGAAGTATGTGTTTGATCGCGAACAATCCGATCTGCGTCTTTAATTTTGGAAAGCATTATGAGCGCTGCATTTGAACAGGCGAGCCAGCAACTGCGTAATCAGCCTAAAACCTGGCTGGTTACGGGTTGTGCCGGCTTTATCGGTTCCAACCTGCTGGAAGCCCTGCTGAAAATGGATCAGCAGGTGGTAGGTCTGGATAACTTTGCAACCGGCCATCAATACAATCTGGACGAAGTGCGCGATCAGGTTGGTGCCGAGCGCTGGGCCCGTTTTCGCTTTATTGAAGGCGATATCCGCAATCTGGATACCTGTCGCGAAGCTGTTAAAGGCGTGGACTATGTGCTGCACCAGGCCGCTTTGGGGTCGGTGCCTCGTTCCTTGAACGATCCGCTGACTTCCAATGAGGTCAACGTGAACGGTGCCCTGAACATGATGGTGGCTGCGCGTGACGAACAGGTTAAAGCCTTTGTTTATGCGGCTTCCAGTTCCACCTATGGCGACCATCCCGGTTTGCCCAAGGTGGAGGATACGATTGGTCGTCCACTGTCCCCCTACGCCGTCACCAAGTTCGTGAACGAGCTGTATGCGGACGTGTTTGCCCGTGCCTATGGCTTTTCCAGCGTGGGCCTGCGTTACTTCAATGTATTTGGCAAACGTCAGGACCCCAATGGTGCTTACGCTGCGGTGATCCCCAAGTGGGTATCGGCCATGATCCAGAACCAGGATGTGCAAATCAATGGGGATGGCCAGACCAGCCGTGACTTCTGCTTTATCGACAACGTTATTCAGATGAATATCTTGGCCGCCGTGCAGCAAAAACCCGCTGTGGCCGAGGTCTATAACGTGGCCGTCAATGCTCGCACCAGTTTGAACGAGCTGTTCGAGCACTTGAAGCAGACCTTGAGTGCAAATGGTGTGAACTACACCAAACAGCCCATCTATGCGGACTTCCGCGCGGGCGATGTGCTGCACTCTCAAGCCGATATCACTAAGGCTCGCACCCAATTGGGTTACGAGCCGACTCACACGATTTTGCAGGGCCTGAACACAGCCATGCCCTGGTACGTGGCGTTTCTGAGTTGATTTGGGCCAGCCTGAAAGCACGTCTGTCTAGTTTGCATGACGACCATCGTCGCATCGCCCTGGGGGCGATGCGGGTGGCGTTTTTTCTGTTGCTGGGCAAGGCAGCGGGCGCTTTCAAAGAAATGGCGGTGGCTTATCGCTACGGTGTGAGCGATGTAGTCGATGCCTATCAGTTCACGATGGTCATGGCCAATTGGCTGCCAGTGACAATCGTTGGCTCCATGTCCGTTGTGCTGATTCCCGTTCTGGTGCGCTTGCATCGTCTGGAACCGGCTGCGCGCAGCCGTTTTCTGGGTGAACTCAAGGCCTGGTGCATTGTGCTGGGCTGCGTGCTGGGTGCATTGATCTGGATTAGCTGGCCCTGGGTGCTGCAATGGACGGGACAGGGTTTAAGTCCTGCAGTCCATGAAATGAGCCAGGAACTGCTGTTTGCCTTTGCGCCAGCGGCGGTTCTGACCCTGATGATTGGCCTGAGTGCCGCCCGTTTGCGGGCGCATGAGCGTCACATCAACACCTTGCTGGAAAGTGTTCCTGCCTTTGTCATCCTGATCTGGGTGCTGGCCGCAGGCGCCAATGCTGGCATTGGCCCCTTGTTGTGGGGCACCTTGCTGGGTATGACGATCCAGGCCGTGTGGCTGATGATTCTGGCTTCTCGGGCTGATCAGATCTGGGCTCGTCCCACGATCAGCTTGCGTGCCGAACAGTGGCCGGATTTGCTCAAGGCCGCCACCATCATGCTGGTGGGGCAGGTTGCCATGAGCTTTGTCGGCCCTATCGACCAATATACGGCGGCCAATCTGGGCGCGAATGCCAACGCGACCTTGGGTTATGCCACGCGCTTGCTGGCCCTGGTTCTAGGTGTGGGGGCGGCCTCTGTAGGCCGTGCTGCCTTGCCTGTGCTGGCTGATATTCAAAGCCGGGGCGATAACGCCCGTGCTCGTTCCATGGCCTTGAAATGGTCGGTCATGATGTTGGCGGCTGGTGGAGTAGCGGCGGCCATCGGCGTCCTGCTGGCTCCTTGGGGCGTGGCACTGCTGTTTGAGCGTGGCGCGTTTACCGCGCAGGATACGGCCACCGTCGCCCAGGTTTTTAGCTGGGGACTGGTGCAACTGCCTTTTTATTTTGGGGTGCTGATTCTGGTGCAGCTACTGGCCAGTCAGAACCGTTATAAATCCATGGCAATTATTGCCGTGATCAATTTTTTGGTGAAAGCGGCCCTGAACCCGATTCTGGCGGCGCGCATGGGTCCGTCGGGCATCATGCTGGCGACCAGCCTGATGTATGCGGCTTCTTTCACTTGTTATTTCATCTTGGCCTTGAAGCCAGCCAGTGCCTTTGCGCCTGGTTCGCAGGAATAGGAAAACGTGCACAGTCATTCGGTAGTTCGCCCTCATATCATGCTGCTTATCCACTCTTTGGGTGGGGGCGGGGCAGAACGTGTCGCCGTCGATTTAAGCGCAGCCTGGGTGGCGCGCGGCTATCGAGTGTCTCTGGTGACGCAGGCCGGCCGTGACAAAGACGCGTATACCGTAGCAGAGGGCGTAGAGCGCCACGTGCTGGGAACGGCAGGCAGCAGTCGTGGCCGCCTGGATGCCTTGTGGAAGAACTGGCGGCGCGTGAGCCGGGTGCGATCCCTGATACGCAAGACCAAACCCGATGTGGTTCTGGGCATGATGACCACTTCCTCGGTACTGGCCATTTCTGCCGCCAAAGGCTTGCCCTGCAAGGTGATTGCTACCGAGCATACGCATCCGCCCTCCCAGTCCTTGTCCTCTTTTTGGCAAAAAGCCCGTTTGCGTACCTATCCGCAAGCTCATGCCGTGATCGCGCTGACTGCTGGTACTGCAGACTGGTTGCGCGAGCATGTGCCCGGCAGCCAGGTTCAGGTAATTCCTAATGCCGTACGGTGGCCTATGGATAGTGCCGAGCCTGTCGTGCCGGTGCCCGAACTGCCAGAAGGCCGCAAACGTTTGCTGGCTGTGGGGCGACTGCACCCGGTTAAAGGGTTTGACACCCTGATCGAATCCTTTGCCATGTTGTCCAACTATTTCCCGGATTGGGACTTGGTGATTCTGGGCGAAGGCGAGCAGCGTGCTCCTCTGGAAGCACGAATTGAAGAGTTGGAGCTGCAAGAGCGGATTCAGCTTCCCGGCCGCGTCGGCAATATGGCGGACTGGTACGAGCAGTCAGATCTGTATGTACTCAGCTCCCGCATGGAAGGCTTGTCCAACAGCCTGCTGGAAGCCATGGCCAGCGGTTTGACCGCGGTTGCCTTTGATTGCGATACCGGCCCGCGCGAGATTATCCGCGCCAATATTGACGGCGTCTTGGTACGCCCGATTGAAGACGTGGAAGCCCTGGCAGCCCATTTATCCGACCTGATGTCCAACGACGACAAGCGTCAGCGATTGGCACGCCGCGCCACGGATGTGCGCGATCGTTTTTCCTCGGCCCGAGTTCTGGCGCTATGGCAGCAAGTGTTGGAACAGTGCTTGCGTCGGCCTTAAAATGGCGCTTTGCCTAGTGCCAGCAGGCCCAAGCTACCCGGTCGATGAGCCCACGGAGGCCCAGTGAATATTCTGTTTTTCGTCAGCTCCCTGAACGCAGGCGGCGCCGAGCGCGTCGCTTCCACCCTGGCCAATGCCTGGGGTTTGCGGGGCGATCAGGTCACCCTGGTGCCTACTTATAGTGGAGGAGGCAGCGCCTTTTACCCTATTGACTCCAAGGTGGAACTGGTGTGGCTGGCCCATCGCATGCGCGGTAGCTGGTTGCCCAAACCCTTGGCCAAGCTGCGCGCCATGCGCAAGCTGGTGCATGAAAAACAGCCTGATGTCATCGTGTCTTTTCTGACCAATGTGAATATCAATGTGTTGCTGGGGCTGGGCGGCATGGGCGTCCCTATTGTGGTGGGTGAACGCACTAACCCGGCCTTTAGCAGCAGCGCAGGCAAGCTGCTGCAAAGCCTGCGCCGCCGTCTGTACCCCAAGGCGCAGGTAGTGACTGTGCAGACCCGAGCCAGTGTGGCGGCGTTCCAGGCCATGGTGCCGGGCATGAAGCAGGTCATGGTGGTTCCCAACCCCTTGCCGCAGGCCTTGAATGCCGTGCAGCGCGAGGTGCGGGTGGAGGAGAACCGTCACTGCACCTTGATGGCCATGGGGCGTCTGGTGCCCTCCAAACGTTTTGATGTCTTGATCCGTGTATTTGCAGGCCTGGCCGCCGAGCATCCGGAATGGAAATTGAAAATCTGGGGTGATGGCCCGCAGCGAGCCCAATTGGTGCAGCAGATTGCCATGTCCGGTGCGGGCGATCGTATCGAACTGGCCGGCAAGACCGCTGAGCCCTGGCAGGAAATGGCGCGCTCCCATGCCTTTGTCATGACTTCGGAAGTAGAGGGTTTTCCGAACGTGTTGCTGGAAGCCATGGCCATGGGCCTGCCCGCCGTGACGGTTGATTGCCCCAGCGGCCCGCGCGAAATCAGTTCCGATGGCAAGGATGCCCTGCTGGTGCCGGTAGGGGATGAAGGTGCCTTGACTGCCGCCCTGGCCGAGCTGATGGGGGATGGCGTCTTTCGGGGCGTCTTGGGCCGTCGTGCCGCTGCAGCGGTGCGTCAGCGTTATGAACTAGAGCAGGTTTTGCTTAACTGGGACCAGGTCTTTCAGGCCGCCCGTGGCGGTATCAAAGAGGGAGCCAAAGCATGAGTGCAATGCAGCCAAGGTCGTTCAATCAGGACACAGACGCCGTGGATGACAAGCTGGAGAAAGTAACGCCGCCCTTGCGAGTCGTGCATATTATTGCGGGACTGGGGCAGGGTGGGGCAGAAACCGTCTTGTTCCGCTTGGTGACAGCACCCGGTCAAGATACCGAACATATTGTGATTTCTCTGGGCGAGGAAGATGTTTTTGGGCCGCAATTGCGGGCTGCAGGCGTTCCTTTGTACTGCCTGCACATGCACTCGCCGCTGGGCTTTTTGAAAGGTCTGCGATCGCTGACGCGCTTGCTGCGCGATTTGCAGCCCGATGTGGTGCAGACCTGGATGTATCACTCCGATCTGATCGGTGGTGCCGCAGCGCGACTGGTCGGCATTCCGGCTGTGTCCTGGGGTATTCGTAACTCCGGCGCGAATCTGTATCAAGGCAGCCCGAAAGCTCGTATGGTGGCCTGGCTGTGCGCCCGCCTGTCACGCTTTATTCCCAATTTGATTGTGTCCTGCGCAGAAAATGCCGCCCGACGTCACAAGCAGTGGGGTTATCGTGCAGACATCATGAAAGTGATTCCCAATGGCTACGATCTAAGCCGTTGGCATCCTGACCCGCAGGCACGTGAAGAAGTGCGCGAAGAATTGGGCCTGTCACTGGATACGCCTGTTATTGGCAGTGTGGCCCGCTGGAATCCGCTTAAAGATCATCCCAATCTGCTGGCCGCCTTAGCTCGCAGCCTGCACCGTCATCCGGGCTTGCGTTGCCTTTTGATTGGCGATGGTATGGACAGCAATAACGAAACCTTGATGCGCTTGCTGGATCAGCATCAGTTGCGCGAGAGCGTCATCCTGATGGGACGACGCAGCGATGTCCCTCGCCTGATGAATGCGCTGGACGTGCATGTCTTGTCCAGCTCGGCAGAAGGCTTTCCCAACGTGGTCTGCGAAGCAATGGCTGCGGGGGTGTCCAATGTGGTCACCGATGTGGGTGATGCTGCCTTGATCGTCGGTAATGAGGGCTGGATTGTACCCCCCAGCAATGCTGAAGCCTTGGCAGGCGCGATCAATAGCGCGGTTGATGAACTGGGTGCACCTTCCTGGCAGGCTCGTCATGAGCATGCGCGTGAACGGGTTGCCCGCCTGTTCTCCCTGGAAGGCATGGTCAAGAATTACACGCAGGCCTGGAAGACCTTGACGGCGCAGTATCCCCCCAAGCGCAAGCGCAGCCGTCAGGCCTTGAGTGCCTTGACGGACGAAACCAGCAAGAAAACGAGCATGCTGATGTTCGTGGTCAATAACCCCGCTTTTTTCCTGTCGCATCGTTTGCCTTTGGCGCAAGCCGCTCAACGTGAGGGTTATGACGTGCATGTCGCCACCATGGACGGCCCGGCGGTTGCCGAGATCGAGCGTCACGGCCTGCATCACCATGCTTTGCCCATGACACGCAGCGGGACCAACCCCTTGCAAGAGCTGCAAACTATTTGGGCCCTGTGGCGTTTGTTTCGCCGTGAGCGTCCGGAGCTGGTGCATGCGGTCACCATCAAGCCGGTTCTGTATGGCGGGATTGCAGCGCGACTGGCCGGTGTGCCTGGTTTTCTGGCCGCTGTATCCGGGCTGGGCTATGTATTTACCAAGCGCGACAAGTCCTTTGATCCGGTGCGCTGGATTGCCCTGCAGCTTTACCGCATTGCCTTGGGACATCCGAATAGCCGTGTGATTTTCCAGAACAGCAATGACCGTGATGTCTTGCTGGAAGACCGTGTTGTCAAACGCGATCAGTGCGTCCTGATTCGTGGCTCAGGCGTGGACTTGAATCAGTTTCAGGCTTTGCCAGAGCCCGAAGGTCCGCCCGTTGCCCTGATGGTATCGCGCCTGCTGGTAGATAAAGGTGTGCGTGAGTTTGTTGAAGCTGCACGCATCAGCGCTGCTCAAGGTAGCCCGGTTAAATGGGTACTGGCTGGCAGTCCCGACCCCGGTAATCCGGCCAGTATCAGCGATCAGGAGTGGCAGAGCTGGCAAAAGCAGGGCGTGGTGGAGTGTCTGGGCGAACGTAGCGATATTGCGCAGCTTTACGCTCAATCACACATTGCCGTGCTGCCGTCCTACCGTGAGGGCCTGCCTAAGTCCTTGGTAGAAGCCGCAGCCTGCGGGCGCGCGGTGGTTACAACGGATGTACCCGGTTGCCGTGATGCCATTGAACCTGGAGTAACGGGCGTGCTGGTGCCAGTACGTAATGCGCAGGCTTTGGCGGCGGCTGTGATGGACTTGGGTGAAGATACGGCCAAGCGGCAAGCCATGGGGGCGGAAAGCCGCCGTCTGGCTGAAGAGGCTTTTGATATAGGCCGCATCAGCGAGGCTCATCTGGATCTGTATCAGTATTTGAGCCGTTAAGGCTTTGACTGCCTTGGTCCTGGGCCAAGGCATAAAAAACGGGCTGAACTGCTTGCTGTGACTTAGGGTTGAATCCAAGGTTTCAGAGGCAGTGCAGCTCTTTTTTTATCGCTGTGCTGCCCCAAGGCTAGTCGTCCCGGTAAAAAGTGCTCCCTTGGGGGACAGCAAGCCAAAGTTGCCGCGTGGAGGCATTTTTATACTGCGCTGGAGACTAGAGACTAGAGACTAGAGACTAGAGACTAGAGACTAGAGACTAGAGACTAGAGACTAGAGACCAGCGAGCAGGGATCTGGGTATGAGTGAACTTCCACGGCTTTAGAAAGGCAATGCTGCATCCGGCTTCAAAGCCAGCAGTGCCGCCCGGAATTCTCCCTGGATCCGATCCAGCGCCTCTTGGGACTGGGCCTCAAAACGCAGCACAATCACTGGAGTGGTATTGGAGGCGCGAGCCAGACCGAAGCCGTCCGGGTACTCGGCACGTACACCATCAATCGTGTTGAGCTGATTGGAACTGGGGAAACGGCCTTCTTTTTGCAGGCGGGCAATCAAGGCATGAGGCTCGCCTTCGGCCAGCGGCAGTTTCAGTTCCGGTGTGGACAGGTCTTGCGGCAAGGCTTCCAACTCTGCCGTCGGGTTGTCACCGCGCGAGAGAATCGCCAGCAGGCGTGCGCCTGTGTACAAGCCATCATCAAAGCCGTACCAGCCTTCCTTGAAGAACACGTGGCCGCTCATTTCGCCAGCTAAAGGGGCACCCGTTTCGGCCAGTTTGGCCTTGATCAGCGAATGGCCGGTTTGCCACATCAAGGGCTCACCCCCGGCCTTGGCAATTTCCAGGGCGACGTGGCGGCTGCATTTCACGTCAAAAATAATCGTGGAGCCAGGTTCGCGCTGCAAAATATCGCGCGCGTACAGAATCAACTGACGATCAGGCCAGATGATCTGACCCGTTCGAGTCACCACACCCAGGCGGTCAGCATCACCGTCAAAGGCCAGACCCACTTCGCAGTCCGTGTTTTGAACATGGGAGATCAGGTCTTGCAGGTTGTGCGGCTCGGCCGGGTCCGGGTGGTGATTGGGGAAGCTGCCGTCTACATCCTCAAACAGCATGTCCACTTCGCAACCCAGGGCCTTGAACAGGCGAGCAGCCACGACGCCACCCACGCCGTTGCCGCAGTCCAGGGCGATTTTCATGGGACGGGCCAGTTTGACACGTTCGGCGATGGTGCTGACGTACTGGTCCAGCAAGTCCTTTTTCTCGCCGGTGCCTGCTTGAGCCGCAGGCTCAATACCGGCTTGCATGCGTTTCATCAGACCCTGGATATCCTGGCCGTGCAAGGTCTTGCCGGCCATCATCATCTTGAAGCCGTTGTAGTTGGACGGATTATGGCTACCTGTGATGGCTACGCCCGAGCCGGTTTCCAGTACATTGGCCGCAAAATAGACGACGGGAGTAGGAACCATACCCAGATCGACTGTGTTGATTCCGCCTGCCTGGATCCCTTGTTGCAGGGCACGAGACAGCGCAGGGCTGCTGTGGCGGCCGTCGTAACCCACTACCAGGGTTTGCACGCTTTGTTCACGGGCCAGGGCCGCCAGGGCCAGACCTAATTGGTAGGCGAAGTCGGGATTCAGTTGCTCGGGAACGGTGCCCCGAATATCGTAGGCTTTGAATACAGCGGTCGGTAGAGCGGGAATGTGGGTCACTGTCGCGTCCTGAACGAATACACAAAGAAAGAAGTTTAGCGCGAATGCCACCGGCTTTCGTGAGTTACCATTAAGAGCTGTAGCGCGACAGCAAGAGCGCCTGATTGTTTTTCTTGAGTGGCTTGGGTCATGACTTTTCTGAACGAACTTGAACAGCGTATTGGTCAGCAACATGTGCTGACAGGACAATCCATGCAGCAGTACCTGGAGGATTGGCGTGGACGCTATACCGGTACTGCCTTGGCGGTGGCCCGGCCTGCAACGACAGAAGAAGTGGCCCAGGTCGTGCGTCTATGCGCGCAGCACCGCGTGCCCATCGTCCCTCAAGGCGGCAATACCGGTTTGTGCGGGGGCGCAACGCCGGACAACAGCGCCACTGCGCTGGTGCTGTCTTTGGAGCGCCTGAACAAGATTCGCAGCGTGGATACCGACAACGACACCATGGTGGTGGAAGCAGGCTGCATTTTGCAAAATGTGCAGCAGGCCGCCCGTGATCATCAGCGTCTGTTCCCCTTGAGTCTGGCCGCAGAAGGCAGCTGCACGATTGGCGGCAATCTGGCCACCAATGCAGGCGGTACACAGGTTTTGCGTTACGGCAATGCTCGTGACCTGACCCTGGGGCTGGAAGTGGTGACTGCCCAAGGTGAAATTCTGCATGGGCTGCTTGGGCTGCGCAAAGACAATACCGGTTACGACCTGCGCAACTTGTTTATTGGTAGCGAAGGCACCCTGGGTATCATCACCGCCGCGACCATCAAGCTCTATCCCCAGCCTGTAGCAGCGTGCACCGCCTTGCTGGCATTGAATACGATTGAAGATGCCGTTCAGGTGCTTGCATTGGCGCGCCAGGGGCTGGCGGCGTCCTTGACCGGCTTTGAGCTGATTGCAGGCAATTGTCTGCAAGCCGTGCTGCATTGCTATCCCGATCAACGTATGCCTTTCCAGGGCCCGGCTGAAAAAGCAGCCTGGTATGCCTTGCTGGAGCTGTCTGATAGCGAAAGCCTGGAGCATGCCCGCGAGCGTTTTGAAAGCGTGATCGGCCAGGCTCTGGAGCAAGATCTGGTGCAAGACGCCGTTATCGCCGAGACCATCGCACAAAGCAAGGCGCTCTGGCATTTGCGTGAAAGCATTCCACTGGCAGAGAAAGCCTATGGGAAAAGCATCAAGCATGATGTGTCCATCCCTGTGTCTGTGATGTCCCAGTTCGTGCACGAGACGGACAAGGCTTTGCAAGAAGCCTTCCCGGGTCTGGAAAACGTGACATTCGGGCACTTGGGTGATGGCAACCTGCACTACAACGTCGCGCGCGGCACGGCCTTCACGGAGGAAGAGCTGCTGAAGCGTCAGGATGAGATCTATGCGCTGGTCCATGACAGCGTGCACCGTTTCCATGGCTCCATCAGTGCCGAACATGGCGTAGGCCAGCTCAAGCGCCAACTGCTGCCCCGTTATAAAGACCCGGTTTCCCTGGCCTTGATGAAGCAGATCAAGACGGCGCTGGATCCTTTGGGGATCATGAACCCCGGTAAAGTATTGCCCGATTGATTGAAGCTACTTGGTGTGTAGATGTTTTTTCGTCCTTATATCGTTGCCAGTGCCGTTTTTTTTACTGTTTTGGGAATCGTTGCGGCAGTGACGATGGGTTCAGCAACGGACCTGTCACTCAGTGCCTATTTCTATGACCCACAAGTCCAGGATTTTTCCTGGCGATTGCAGCCTTTTGTCGATTTATTCGGGCGCAGGCTGGTGTGGTTCGTTCCCTTTGGCGGCGCAGTGGTATGGACGATCGTGGCCTGGCGGCAGCCCAAGGGTTCCCGCCGCCAACTGGCTTGGGCGGGGGCGGCTTTCTTCATGGGTAGTGGCCCGTTAATGGTAGGCGTCCTGAAACATCTGACCGCCATGCCAAGACCCTTTAATCTGGCCATGTTTGGCGGTATAGAATCCATGCCCACCTACTTCTGGGCGCATTCCTGGGCTGAGGCAGGCAATGCCTTGCCCAGTGCTCATGCCGCATCCGGCTTTGTGCTCCTGTCCCTGTTCTTTGTGGGCGTCATGACAGGCTGCCGCAAACTGGCCGCCGGGGGCTTTGTGCTGGGTATCAGCGCCGGTTTGCTGTTCGGCTTTCTACGCATCATGCAGGGCTACCATTTTCTTAGCCAGGTGCTGGCTTCAGGCGCTGTGCTGGGGCTGTATGGCTGCGTTCTGTTTTATATCCTCTGGTCTTGGGCCAGACATAAGCAATTGCCTGCCTAGGGCTCTCTGAGTTTGCAAAAAGGGACTTCAAGTCCCTTTTTTGTTTTTGCGAGCCTGTTTCGATAAAGCTTTACGTAAAAACACCCCGAAGCCAGATACCGGCTGCGGGGTGTCGTTTACAAAGGTGTCTTGAATTTAAGGCACGGCAGGCAATACTCGACCGGCACATTCACCAAAAGACAGGGTCGGGTAGCCATCTTGACGGCACAGGCCTTTCAAAATGATCTCGTCCTGATCTTCCAGGAATTTACGCTGTTCGCCCCAAGGCAGGTCGATGGGGTTTTTGCCGCCCTGGTTCATTTCCAGCAAGGAGCCTTCCTGACCCTTGGCCGGGCCGGACAAGGTGCCGGTGCCCAGCAGGTCTCCAGTTTGCAGATTGCAGCCGTTGACGCTGTGATGGGCGACCAATTGGGCCACAGTCCAATACGCTTCCTTGAAGTTGCTGCGCGAGAGCAAAGCGGGGTCTTTCTTTTGCTGGCGAGACTGTTCGGTGCTCAGGTACACCTCCAGTTCCACGTCCAGAACGCCACTTTCCTGGTTGGTCTGATCCTGCAAATAAGGCAGAGGCTGGGGATCAGACTCGGGGCGGCTGAAGGGGCGACGGAAGGGAGCCAGGGCTTCCAGTGTCACTACCCAGGGGGAGATCGTCGAGGCAAAGTTCTTGGCCAGGAAGGGGCCCAGAGGCTGGTATTCCCAGGCTTGCAGATCGCGCGCCGACCAGTCATTGAACAGGCACAGGCCAAAAACGTGCTCGTCTGCCTGAGCGATAGGGATACGGCGACCGGCTTCGTTGCCTTTGCCAATCAGAATGCCCATTTCCAGTTCGAAGTCCAGGCGTTGGCAAGGACCAAAATTGGGCTGCTCTTGCCCTTCGGGTGGGCGGGTCTGGCCGACGGGTCGTGGGAATTGCTGGCCGGACACACCGATGCTGGAGGCACGGCCGTGGTAGCCAATGGGTACCCACTTGTAGTTGGGCAGCAAGGGCGCATCAGGGCGGAACTGTTTGCCCACCGCCGTTGCGTGGTGCACGGAAATATAGAAATCGGTGTAGTCCCCAATTTGGGCGGGCAGGGCGTATTCCAGCTTGCTGCGCTCGATCAGCATGGGGCGCAGGCGCGACTCCGCAGAGGAGCCTTGGCGCAAGTCATGTGACAAGGCGGCACGCAGCGCGCTCCAGTATTCCTGGCCCAAGGCCATCAGGCCGTTCAGTGCAGGTTTGACGCAAGCGGCCAGGGCGTCGGCGGCTTTGCCGTGCCAGGGGGTATCGCAGGCCAGCAGGCCCAGGTCCAGCGCGTAGGGGCCAATGGCCACCATGACGCGGAAGTCTTCCTGACTGTCACGGCGACGGGCCACGGCAAAGGGCAGGTTCTGGATAGGGAAACCGTTATCGGCCTCGTTGGCGCCGGGCACCCAGCTTTGCAGCTTGGGGTCGTGAGTGTCATTCAGATAAGGTCGGGTCATGCCTTTTGTTCCGTAGAGAAGTGTTTTTCCAGTCCGTCCCAGACGGCATCGTAATTGGCTTGCAGGCTGTCGCTTTGCAAGGCCTGTGGCGAGGGGCGGATGACTTTGCGGGTCTCGAACATAAAGGCCATGGTACCGCGCAGATAGTCTGCCTTGCTCAAGTCCGCACTGCTGGCTTTGTCAAAGGTGTTGGCATCGGGGCCATGCGGGCTCATGCAATTGTGCAGGCTGGAGCCGCCGGGTGCAAAGCCATCGGCCTTGGCATCGTACACACCTTGGATCAGGCCCATGAATTCGCTGGCGAAGTTACGGTGGAACCAAGGGGGGCGGAAGGTGTTTTCCATGGCCAGAATGCGTGGCGGGAAAATAGCAAAGTCCAGGTTGGCCGTGCCGGGTGTGTCGGAGGGCGAGGTCAATACGCTGAAAATGCAGGGATCGGGGTGATCGTAGCTGATCGAGCCGATCACATTGAAGTCACGTAAATCGTATTTATAGGGGGCGTGCGTGCCATGCCAGGCCACGACGTCCAAGGGCGAGTGCGTCAGTTGCGCAACCCAGAAGCCGCCTGTGAATTTGGTGACCAGCTCATGCGGCTCGCTGACATCTTCGTACCAGGCTACCGGTGTTTTGAAGTCGCGGGCATTGGCCAGGCCGTTGGAGCCGATCGGACCCAGTTCGGGCAAACGCAGAGGAGCGCCGAAGTTTTCCAGCAAGTAGCCACGGGCCACATCGTCCAGCAACTCTACCTTGAAGCGGACGCCACGCGGCATGACGGCAATCTCGCAAGGCTCGATTTCCATGATGCCCAATTCGCTGACCAGCCGCAGGCGACCCTGCTCGGGCACGAACATCATTTCGGCGTCGGCGTTATAGAACACGCGCCGTCCCATGGACTGGTTGATGGCGTACAGATGGATGGCAACGCCGCTTTGCGAGTCGCTGCTGCCATTGCCTGCCCAGGTATGGACACCAGCCAGAAAATCGGTCGGCTTGCTGGGCAGATTCAGCGGGCTCCAGCGCAGGCGATTGGGGTTGGCCGGGCCTTGACCAAAGTCTTCATTCCAGTGGGGAGCGCCTTCAAATGCCGTAAATGCTCCTTGCTTGGCGCTGGGGCGAATGCGGTACAGCCAGGAGCGGCGGTTATCGGCGCGTGGCGCGGTAAAGGCCGTGCCGGACAACTGCTCGGCATACAGCCCGTAAGGGCAGCGCTGCGGCGAGTTGCGTCCCAGTGGCAGCGCACCGGGCAGAGCCTCGGTGGCAAAAGCGTTACCAAAACCAATCTGATAATTCAAAGAGCTCATTAGGGGTCTCCAGATTCAGGCAGCCTGCTCCAGGCAGGTCTGGCGGGCGGCGTCCAAGGCTTGCTTGATCACATCCAGCGAGCCGACATGATTGCACAGCAACAGCACCAAAGCGGCATTCATGGCATGACTTTGTGCTGTGCTCAGGCCTTGGTGGGCATCGATCAACATTTGGTAGAAATCGTCAGCCCGTTCCAGGGGGGTATCGGTATTCAGTGTAGACATGAAGCACTCTCCAGGAAATGGCCACAGGCTTTGTGCAAGGCTGCCTGGACAGCTTGCCCATCCAGATGACGCCAGCGGGCGCACAGGTGTTGATCGGGGCGAATCAGATAGCAGGAACCGGGTTGGGCGTCGTAACGCTGGCGCAGCATATCCTGGCTGTCGATGATCTCTTTCTGGGCCTGGGTAGCGCTGGTGCCAGCAGGCCAGACACGCAGGCGGGTCAAGAGACCTTGGGCGACCAGTTCGTCTACCACTTCAGACTGGCTGGCCTGGCCTTCGCCAAACTCCAGCAGGGTGAAGCCGCTGCCCAATTGACCCAGCCACCAGCCTTGCTGACCGTTTTGTTCTATAGGTGCATCGGGGACGCAGGCTCCTAGCGGTGTGGCCGTGGCGGAGAACTCGTGTGTGTCAGCCGTATTCAAGGGGCTGTCTGGGTAGGCGCTGGGCAAGGACAGGCGGCCGCTATTGACCAGTACACGGGCAAAGGCGTGGCGACGCGCCAGAATCAGGGCCGCATCACGGAACAGGCGGCTGACTTCGCTTTTAGGCGTGATGAAATCTGTTGAACGGCTGGAATGGCGAATGTTCTCGTCTGCAGCCAATTCACGTTCATGGCTGTAGCTGTCCAGCAGGCTGTCGGGAGCCTGGGCATTCAGAACCAGATTCAGCTTCCAGGCCAGGTTGTCGGCGTCCTGGATACCGCTGTTGGCGCCGCGTGCGCCAAAAGGCGAGACACGGTGGGCCGAGTCTCCAGCAAACAGAATACGGCCATGGCGAAAGCGCTGCATGCGCTCGCAAGCAAAGGTGTAAATGCTGACCCATTCCAGCTCAAAGGGGGCGTCGGCACCCAGGAGGGCACGAATGCGGGGCAGCACGTTTTCTGGTTTGACGGCTTCAACCGGGTCGGCATCCCAGCCCAATTGGAAGTCGATACGCCAGACGTTGTCCGGCTGGCTGTGCAGCAAGACAGATTGATTGGGGTGGAAGGGCGGGTCAAACCAGAACCAGCGCTCGGCGGGGAAGTCGGCTTGCATGCGCACGTCTGCAATCAGGAAACGGTCCTTGAATACGCGTCCGCTGCTGCTTTCACCCAAAGCACGGCGAATGGCCGAGCGCGAGCCGTCGCAGGCCAGCAGCCATTCTGCTTCCAGGGTGTAATTGCCTTGCTGGGTTTCTATATCCAGATGCACGCCTTCTGCCTGATTCACCACGTTCAGCACTTTATGGCCGGAACGCAGTTCGATCAGGGGCTGAGCGCAGACTGCTTCGTAGAGATAACCTTCGCAGTAATACTGCTGCAAATTGATAAAGGCGGGGCGCTGGTGGCCTTCTTCGGGCCGCAAATTGAAGCTCCAGACTTCCTGATTGCGGAAAAAAACCTTGCCCACATTCCAGGACACGCCTTTGTCCATCATGCGCGAGCCCACGCCCAATCGATCCCAGATATCCAGGGTGCGTTTGGCAAAGCAAATGGCCCGTGACCCTTTGGACAGCGTGGTGTCGTCGTCCAGAATCACGACCCGGTGGCCTTTGGCCGCCAGATCCAGGGCCATGGTCAGCCCCACCGGGCCGGCACCCACCACCACAACGGGGTGGCGGGCATGGGTAGCCGGTGGGGGCGCTTGCGTCAGCTCCAGGGTCTGGTAATTAATGTCTCCCATTTTCTTTCTCCCTGGCCTTGCGTCTTACTGACCTTCGAGTTGTTTCCACATCTCCAGATCGCGTTCGGCGGTCCAGATGCGTGGGTCTTCGTGGCCGTTGACTTCGTCGTAGGCACGGGACACGTCAAAGGGCATGCAGTGATCAAAAATGACCCAGTCTGCGTAGCGAGGCTTCATGAAATCGTAGGTTTCGCGGTAAATGGTCTTCAGATCTTTACCGGCTGCCGCGCCTTGCTGCACGCTGGAGTACAGGTCTGTCAAAAACGCGCGCGTGCCGGCCAGGGCCTGACGCACTTCGGTGGCGTTTTTCAGTGCCGGGCCACGGCCAGGAACCATTTGTTCAGCTTTGAAGTCTCCCAGACGGTCCAGTGTGCGGGGCCATTCGCGAAAGTAGCAGTCGCCTGCGTACGGGGTGGATTGGTATTCCACCAGGTCACCGGCGAACAGTATTTTCTGCTTGGGTAGCCAGGCGATGGTGTCGCCCTTGGTGTGGCCACGACCCACTTGCATCAGGTGTACTTCCAGATTGCCCAGGTCCACCGTCATATGACCTTCAAAGGTCATGGTGGGCCAGGTCAGGCCGGGAGGAATGGATTCGGCGTTGCGGAACAGGCGGGGGAAACGGCCGATTTCGCTGGCTTTGTCTTGCTCGCCACGTTCCACGATCAGGTCGTAGGTGTCGCGGCTGGCCAGGATTTCCTGGGCGTTGTAGGCCGAGGCACCCAGCACCCGTACGGCGTGGTAGTGCGACAGCAAGACATACTTGATGGGTTTGTCGCTGACTTCGCGGATGCGGCGAATCACGTCTTCAGCCATGACAGGCGTGGCCTGGGTGTCGATCACCATAATGGCCTCGTCACCAATGATGATGCCCGTGTTGGGATCACCTTCAGCCGTATAGGCGTAGGCGTTGTCGGACAGTTTTTCAAAGGCAACGACTTTGTCTTCCAGGTCGTTATGCGAGGCGAAGGACTTGCTCATGAAAATGACTCCACAGTCGATAGGGATGGTGTCAGATTAGTTTATGGTGAATCAGTTAGATATAGGTGAATACCTGAATAGGGTAGGCTTAGTTGGAAAAAAAGCAGACGAGCGCCTGCCTGCCGGAACCGGCATCAGACGCTGTCAGAAAAAAGGGGGAGGGTTTAGCGGCGCTGGCAGCGCGAGCAGTAATAGGTCGCGCGTTGGCCTTGGACTATCCGTTTGATAGGCTGTTGGCAGCGTGGGCAGGGTTTGCCGGCACGCTCATATACATTGGCGTGAATGTCGAAGTAAGCGCCCGGTTCACCACTGGCATTGACGTAATCGCGCAAGGTGCTGCCCCCGGAGTCCAGGGCGGATTGCAAGGTGCTCAAGATGGCCGAGTGCAGTTTTTCGCAGCGATGCAAGGAAACTTCACCGGCGGGCAGTTCGGGGTGAATACCGGCCAGGAACAAGGATTCGGAAGCGTAGATATTGCCTACTCCCACCACAATCTTGCCGCCCAGCAGGGCCTGTTTGATGGCGACGCGCCGCCCTTGCAGATGTCGGTGCAGATACTCGGGGGTGAACAGGGGATCGAAAGGCTCTACGCCTAAAGTACGTAGTAAAAGGTGGTTTTCCAGAGGGCCGTCCCTATGGGCGTGCCATAATATCGCACCAAATCGTCGTGGGTCGTGCAGCAGGAAGCGGGCCTCATCAAAGATCCATTCCGCATGATCATGCTTGCGGCGTTCTTCATCCAGATCCACACGACGCAGGGAGCCGGACATTCCTAAATGGATGATCTGGACGCCTTGTTCAAAATGCAACAACAAGTATTTGCCTCGACGCGTGCAATTCTGGACGGCCTGGCCTTCAATCCATTGCGGCAAAGAGGCAGGCACGGGCCAGCGCAAACGGGGCTCGTGAACCAGGAATTGTCGGACATTTTTTCCCTGGATAACCGTCGCAATTCCGCGACGAGTTGTTTCAACTTCTGGCAGTTCAGGCATGGGGGGGTGATACCATCAACAAATCTGATTCCTTTATTGTGCCATCGGGCGTTTTGTCGCGCGTATCAGGGCACGGGTTTTTCTGGATGAATGCTCTGACCTTAGCACTAAAGCTGGGCCTGATGTCGTTGCTTGCAGCGGTTTCGGTGCAAGCCCAACCCTCACTTCCCATACTCAAGGCGGAGCCGCCTGCTGACAAGATTCGTTTGCGCAGCGGGCAATTGCCTTTGGTCAGCCTGACTTCGGACATTCTGTATCGCATTCTGGTTGCCGAAGTGGCTGCTTCGCGTGGTGAATACGACGTTGCCAGCCAGACTTTCCTGTCTTTGGCGCGTGACACCAGCGATCCTCGCCTGGCTCAAAACGCCTTTCAATACGCCATGGCCGACCGTGATTTGGGTCGTGCGCTGCGCGCCGCTAAAGAATGGGCCTTGCTGGCCCCGAATGATCCCGAAGCTAAAGCAACGGCTCTGGCCCTGGAAGCCTCCAGCGGTCAGACCGAAGGCTTGGCCGATGCCTTGTGGCTGCGTATCTCTCGCGCCCAGGATAAAGAGCAGGCCGTGGTCCAAGCCATGAGCATGGTCAGCAAGATGGTGGATCGCCGTTTGGCGCTGGAAGTGCTGGACAAGGCCTTGCAGCAACCCGTGCGCTCCTTGCCCATTGCCCGTCTGGCCTTGGCGGATACCGCCTGGAGTGCCGGGGACATGAGCCGGGCCGAGCGCGAAGCACGGGAAGCCCTGAAGCTGGACCCGCATTCCGAAGCTGCCGCGCAGCGCGTGCTGGAATACGGTATCAAGATTGATCCTTCGGCTGCCTTGCAAAGTGCACGTACCTTCGTGCGAGCCAATCCGGATAGCCGCAAGTTGCAACTGCTGCTGGCCAACCGGCTGGTAGAGCGCCAGCAGTTCGACGAAGCCCAGTCCATCGTCAGCGCCTTGCAACGCGCCAATCCTGAAGATTTTGATCTGCTCTACACCCAGGCCGAAATTCATATTCGTGCCCAGGAGTTTGACCAGGCCCGTAAATTGCTGGAGCAATACATTGCGGTCCAGCAGCAGCGCCGCCAGTCCTTGAACGACGCCGTCAACACGGCTTTGGCCAGTATTTCTGAAGCCCGCTTGTCCTTGGTGCAAATTGCTGAAGCTCAGGGCGATATGAACGAAGCCATTCGCCAGCTGGACTTGATTGAAGAGCCCGCGCTGCGTTTCCAGGCCCAGATTCATAAAGCCGTCCTGCAAGCCCGCCAAGGCAATCTGCCGCAAGCACGTCGTACCCTGGAGAACTCTCGCCCACGCGACATGAGCGAGCAGGTCGTTGTGGCTTTGACGTATTCTTCTATCTACCAAGACAGCGGTCGTACCGACCAGGCTCTGGAAGTGCTGGAGCGGGCGGACCGTGAGTTGCCCGATAGCGCCGAGATCAAATACAACCTGGCCATGTTGTACGAGCAGCGCGCCAAGCACGACAAGTTTGAAACCTTGATGCGTCGTGTTATTGAGCTGCGCCCGGACCATGCCAATGCGTATAACGCCTTGGGCTACACCTATGCGGATCAGAATCGCCGTCTGGACGAGGCCCAGGATTTGCTGGAACGAGCCATGGAGCTGGAGCCGGACAATCCTTATATTCTGGACAGCGTAGGCTGGTATCTGTTCCGTGTTGGCGATCTGCAAGCCGCGCTGGAATACTTGCAGCGTTCCTACGAGCGCCTGCCTGAAGCGGACGTTGCCGCCCACTTGGGTGAAGTGCTGTGGGTCAAAGGCCGTCGTGATGATGCCATGCTGGTCTTTCGGGCTGGCTTGAGCAAAGACCCCGAAAACCGAACACTGACAGAAACCATCAAGCGTCTGGGAGTACCGCTGCCGTGAGTATCTTGAAACAGCGGGCTTGGACCCGAGCAGGGGCTTTGGCCCTGGTTGCTTTGCTCAGTGCTTGTGCGACACCGCCCAAATCTGACCTTGGCAGCGTTACGGATGCGTCGCAAGAGGCAAGCGCCTTGTCTCGTTCAGGCCGTTTTGCGCTGAGCGTGACTCATTCCAGCTCGCAGGTCGAAGCCGTGCAGGGGGGCTTTTCCTGGCGCGACGACGGCCAAAAGCTGATGCTGGATTTGAGCAATCCTTTGGGTAATACCTTGGCGCGAGTCTGGGTGTTACCGGGGCGCGCCATTCTGGAACGCACAGACGGTAGTCAGGAAATGGCCTCCCATCCCGATGCCCTGGTTGAACAGGTCTTGGGCAGTCCTGTTCCTGTTGCAGGCTTGCGTGACTGGCTGCATGGCCGCACGGGTAGTGCCCCGGTTCAAAGCGAACGCCGGGATGACCAGCAAAAGCTAAGCAGCTTCGAGCAGTCCGGCTGGCGTGTGACGCTCTCGCGTTACGACGAACAAGGCCCGCGCTTGCTGCAATTGAATCGTCATGAGGCCAATCGCTCCATCAGCGTGCGTTTGGTCGTGGATCAGTAAAGCCCCGAGCAGGTTTGTGTAATGGCGCTCTACAACGTCCCGGCTCCGGCCAAGATCAATCTGTTTTTGCACGTCACGGGCCGTCGTGAGGACGGCTACCATTTCTTGCAAACCGCTTTTCGTTTTGTGGACCTGAATGATTACCTGAGCTTCGTTCCACGTAGCGATGGGCAGATCCATCGGGCACACAGTACCTTGAGCGATGTGGAGCCGGAGCAGGATCTGGTGATCAAAGCCGCTCGTGCCCTGCAACAAGCGACCGGCGCTCGGCAAGGCGTAGACATCTCTTGTATCAAGAATATTCCTTCGGGAGCGGGGATGGGCGGCGGCTCCAGCGATGCGGCCACCACCTTGATTGCCCTGAATCGTTTATGGAACCTGGGCCTGAGCCGTCAGGCCTTGATGGATATTGGCTTGCCCCTGGGCGCCGATGTACCGGTTTTTGTATTCGGACAGGCCGCATTTGCCCAAGGGGTGGGTGAGCAGTTGCAGGCCATTCAGATGCCGCCACGACACTACATCATCATCCGTCCGCCGCAATTTATATCCACGGGGGAAATATTTACCTCCGAATGCTTGACACGTGATGAAAAACCCATCACAATGACGTTCTTTACTGATTGGCAAGAAAAATTCTGGCAAGCCAAGGACGACAATCCTTATTTTGGCAGAAACAATCTGGAGTCAGTAGCATTCAGTCTTTATCCTGGTTTAAGAAATTTAAAACAGGGCTTGCAAAGATTAAAATTGAATGCTAGAATGACGGGCTCAGGTTCTTGTTTGTTTGTTGAGTGCAGAGACGAACAAAGCGCCAAGACAGGTCAGTTTGAAATTGACCAAAATAGCAGTAAAATAGATTTTTCTGGTAGCGAAGAATCAAATAGTGGTAAATTGCTGGTCGAACAAACTTGGGTTTGTTCAGGTTTGCAAGATCATCCGCTACGCGACTGGATTAAGTAAGTATTTGGGGAATCGCCAAGCTGGTTAAGGCACTGGATTTTGATTCCAGCATGCGAAGGTTCGAATCCTTCTTCCCCAGCCACCTTTCAGGCCTAGCCTGCGATAATGTAAAGCTGTTGAGTCGTTTCCTTGTAGGGGTTTCGATCAACAGCTTTGCTTTTCCTGCATCAAAATCTATCTCCCATCATGGCACAAGACCGATTCATGATCTTCACCGGCACGGCTAATCCTCGCCTTGCTGTCGATGTCGTCAACCACCTTGATATGTCGCTGGGGAAAATGACGGTGGGTCGCTTCTCTGATGGGGAAGCCATGGTTGAAATCAACGAGAACGTGCGCGGTCGCGATGTTTTCGTTCTGCAGCCCACCTGTGCTCCCACCAACGACAATCTGATGGAAATCATGGTGATGGTCGATGCCTTGCGCCGTGCTTCGGCCGGTCGCATCACCGCCGCTATCCCTTACTTTGGTTACGCCCGCCAGGATCGACGCCCCCGTTCGGCGCGTGTGTCGATCTCTGCCAAAGTCGTGGCCAATATGTTGCAAGTGGTCGGTGTCGATCGCGTCATGATGATGGATCTGCACGCTGACCAAATCCAGGGTTTCTTCGATATCCCTGTCGACAATATCTACGCTTCCCCCATTTTGCTGGGCGATATCTGGCGCTGTAACTACCAGGATATGGTGGTTGTCTCGCCTGACATCGGTGGTGTGGTGCGCGCACGTGCACTGGCCAAGCAACTGGAAGTGGACCTGGCCATCATCGACAAGCGTCGCCCACGTGCCAACGTCTCCGAAGTCATGAACATCATTGGTGATGTCAACGGACGCACCTGCATCCTGATGGACGATATGGTGGATACGGCCGGTACGCTGTGCAAAGCGGCTGAAGCTCTGAAAGAGCGCGGTGCCAAGGCGGTTTACGCCTACTGTACGCACCCTGTGCTCTCGGGCGAAGCTATCGAACGTATTACGCAGTCCCAATTGAACGAGCTGGTTGTAACGGACACCATTCCTTTGTCCGCCAAGGCACGTGAATGCAGCAAGATTCGCCAGCTGTCCTGTGCAGCACTGTTGGGCGAGACCATCTTGCGTATCTCCAACGCCGAGTCCGTCAGCTCCTTGTTCACTGATTAAGTTTTTTAGCGTGCGCTGGTCGCGGCGCACGTCAACTTGGTAGTTCGCTACCACTTTCCGCAGTACGTATTAAGCGTTCTGCAATTGGAGTTCTACATGAAATTCACCGCTACTTCGCGTGATGTACAGGGTACGGGTGCGAGCCGCCGCCTGCGTCGCGCTGGCCAGGTTCCCGCTATCGTTTACGGTGGCGACGAACAACCCGTCGTGATCGCTCTGGATCACAACGAGACCTACCACAACCTGCGCAAAGAAGCCTTCCACGCTTCCATCCTGACGATGGAACTGGACGGTAAAGCTGAAAAAGTGCTGTTGCGCTCGGTTCAGTGGCACCCTTACAAGCAGCAAGTTCTGCACGTTGATTTCCAACGCGTTCTGGCTTCGCAAGCCATCACCACCAAAGTTCCTCTGAACTTTGAAGGTGGCGATGTGTCCCCAGCCGTCAAGCTGAGCAGCCAAGTTATCAGCCACATCCTGACCGATCTGGAAATCACCTGCTTGCCAGCTAACCTGCCAGCGTCCATCACTGTGGACCTGAGCGGCATGACAGCCAACGCCAACGTGCACCTGGACAGCGTCAAGCTGCCACGTGGCGTGACTTACGCTGGCAACGAAGCCAACCCTCTGCTGGCTGCTGCTCTGCCAGTTGGCGGTGGTGCTGCTGCTTCGGAAGCAACAGAAGAAAGCGCCGAGTAATCAAGATTGCTAGCCGGCTTCGGTCGGCTTGCAGCTTGGCGAATCAACCCCTGTCAGCGTATGCTGGCGGGGGTTTGTTATTTGTGCCTGCGCCTTTGCCGGAGCAGGCGCTTTCTGCGAAAACATTCATGTCTGAGCCTATCCGTTTGATTGTTGGCCTGGGTAATCCTGGCCCTGAGTACGAAACCACCCGGCACAATGCGGGCTTTTGGTTGGCAGACCAGTTGGCTGATGATCTGCATGCAACGTTCAACCTGGAAAAATCCTTTTTCTCCTGGGTGGCCAAAGCGCGTTTTGAAGGTGAAAACGTCATCATCGCCAAACCCATTACCTTCATGAACAAGTCCGGGCAAGCCGCCGGTGCCTTGATGCGTTTCTACAAGCTCAAACCCGAACAGGTGCTGGTCCTGCATGACGAACTGGATTTGCTGCCCGGTCAGGTGAAGATGAAAAAAGGGGGGGGACACGCTGGGCATAACGGCCTGCGCGACATCCAGTCCGCCTTTGGGACACCGGATTTCTGGCGCTTGCGCCTGGGCATTGGTCACCCTCGCACCTTGGGCCTGGCCCAGCAAGTGGTGAACTTTGTACTGCATACCCCTCGCAATGAAGAGCTGCGCGAGATCGAGGACGGTATGAACCGTTGCCGCGTCATGATGCCTGCTTTGCTGCGTGGCGACTTTGAGCAGGCGACCCGCCAGCTTTACGCGCCCCAGAAGGCTTGATACATGAAGCCAGCGCCAAGCAGCCAGATGCGTTTCCGGGACGAGCTTAAAGATTTCTTTTATTTTCTGCGTCACCCTCGCAGCGCCCGGCGTTTGCCTGGCAGAGTCCAGGGTGACGGCTGGTATCTGGACTGGTTTGCTCCCTTGCCCTGGAAGCGTCTGCTGCAATGGGCGGGCATGCTTTGGCTGATCAATGCGCTGGTGCTGGGGCCGATCGCAGTATCGGTAGCAGGTGTGGGCGGTGCGCAGCATCGCCTGGACCCGACGCGTATTCCCTGGGTGCAAGCCATTATCTGGGCACCCATTGTGGAAGAGCTGGTCTTTCGTTTCGTGCTGAGACGGCCGTCACAATGGCTGACGGTTGTTCCGCTGGCGGTGTTCCTGATGTTTCAGGGACCAGGCTGGTGGTTGATACAAGGCTTGCTGGTCTTGTGCCTGGCTGTCTGGATTAGCCGTTATACCGGCATGCCACGCCAAGCCTTGCCCGCAGGCAGTAGCTGGTGGCGCAAGCTGGTGGGTGCCTTGCAGGGAAGGGCATGGCGCTTTTCATCCATGCGACGCTATTGGCGTTTCTTTCCCTGGGTGTTTTATGGTGCAACGCTGGCCTTTGGAGCGCTGCATTTGTATAACTTCCAGCTCAACAGTATGAGCTGGTATTTGCTGCCCATGCTGGTGCTGCCCCAATGTTTGACAGGGTTGGTACTGGCCTGGTTGCGAGTGCGTCGAGGCATTGGTGCATCGATCGTGCTGCATGCCATCTTCAATGGTGGCCCGGTCTTGCTGATTATTGGCCTGCTCAAGCTGTTTGACGGCATTCCAGTCTAGACAAGCCCGCGTCTCAAGGCGCTATCCTGTGTCCCCGGCACGACTGTTCTGATCTGTCTGCAGGCTCTGTAGCGCCCAAGGGCGCTACAATAGCGCATCGTTTATATAACTCTTTGATTTTCAGGATACTCATGGCACTGCAATGCGGCATCGTTGGCTTGCCCAACGTTGGTAAATCCACTCTGTTCAACGCTCTGACCAAAGCCGGCATTGCGGCTGAAAACTACCCCTTCTGCACCATCGAACCGAACGTCGGTGTGGTCGAAGTTCCTGACCAGCGTTTGCAAGATCTGGCCAAGATCGTGAACCCCGAGCGCATTTTGCCTGCCGTGGTGGAATTTGTAGACATCGCTGGTCTGGTCGCCGGTGCTTCCAAGGGCGAAGGCCTGGGTAACCAGTTCCTGGCCAACATCCGCGAAACCGACGCCACCGTGCACGTGGTGCGCTGCTTTGCCGATGACAACGTCATTCACGTTGCCGGTAAGGTTGACCCCTTGGCTGACATCGAAATCATCAACACCGAGCTGGCGCTGGCCGACTTGGGCGTGGTTGAAAAAGCCGTGCACCGTAACCAGAAACTGGCTCGCTCGGGTGATAAAGACGCTGCCAAGCTGGTAGCCCTGCTGGAGCGTATCGAGAAAGCACTGGGAGAAGGCAAGTCCGTGCGTTCGCTGAAGCTGGACGAAGACGAACTGCACCAGATCAAATCCTACGGCTTCATCACCGCCAAGCCCACCATGTACGTGGCCAACGTGAAAGAAGACGGTTTCACCAACAACCCACACCTGGAAGCCGTGCAGAACTATGCTGCCGCTGATGGCGCTCCTGTTGTCGCTGTATGTGCTGCCGTAGAAGCTGAAATCGCTGAACTGGACGACGCCGACAAGATCGAGTTCCTGTCCGACCTGGGCATGGAAGAGCCCGGCCTGAACCGCGTTATCCGCGCTGCCTACAGCCTGCTGGGCCTGCAAACTTACTTCACTGCAGGTGTTAAAGAAGTCCGCGCCTGGACCATCCGCGTGGGCGATACCGCCCCCCAAGCTGCAGGCGTGATCCACACCGACTTTGAGCGCGGCTTCATCCGTGCACAGACCATCGCCTTTGACGACTTCGTAGCCTGCAAGGGCGAACAAGGTGCCAAGGAAGCCGGCAAGATGCGCGCTGAAGGCAAGGAATACGTTGTGAAAGATGGTGACGTGCTGAACTTCTTGTTCAACGTCTAATACCCTAGAGCGTCTTTTGACGTGCAGAGTAAATAGCAGGCCTTTGGATATTCCAAAGGCCTGTTTTTTTATGACGCGTGACGTTGCTCTTAAAGGTTATAAAAAAAGCCAGAAAATTAAGCTAATGAAAAGCGAGCGTTAGACTTAATAAACCGGCACTTCCCTGCTCGTCGCCAGATACTGGCTAGGCGGTTGCCCCAAAGCGCGACGAAAAATAGTAGAAAATGCGCTGGGGCTGCTAAAGCCCAGATCCGAGGCCACTCGGGTGACCGGCTCTCCATTTCCCAAACGAGTAATCGACACCAGCAGGCACATTTGCTGTCGCCAGGCCAGGTACGTCATGCCCATATGCTCCTTGAAGCGACGGGTGAAGGTGCGGCGGCTTAGCATGGCCCAGGCGGCCATCTCATCAGTAGAGATATTCTGGGTGGGATTATCCAGAAAGCGCTGACAGGCGGCCCCGAGTCTGCTGTCAGAGGGCAGGGGGGCACTCAGGCCCAGCCTGGGCATCAGCCGGATTTCTTCTACCAGTAGACCAATGACGTGATGAGTACGTTCGCAATCCGGCCGTTCGGCAGGTAGTTCCATGGCCGCGCTGAACAGATGCCGCAGCAAGGGCGAGACGCCGAACACCTGGCAGTCGTCAGGCAGTTGCGCCTGTTCGATTGCCTGTCGTGTCAGATAAGTATTCACCATCGTGACATCGCCACGCATATGCATTTCATGCGCCACGCCCGGCGGCACCCACAGTGCCCTTTTGCTGGGCACGACCCAGTTTCCCTTTTCCGTGAACATCGACAAAACCCCCGATGCGGCATAGGCAAGCTGTCCGCACTGGTGCACGTGCTTGGGAAAGATCGACCCTGATGTGAAGGCACGCAGGCTGACTTCCACATCCCAGTTCGAGTTTTCCAGAGGGTAGTCATTCACGGAAATGCTCATGGCCCAATTTTGCCAAAAACTGACCCACTTTTAAAGGTGGGAATCCGGCAGTCCCCATAAGATCAGCAAACATTAATTACTTGGGGATAAGAGGGAATGGACGATTTTGAGTATTTAACGGTGCAGCAGGAAGGTGCGGTGCTGCTGGTGGGTTTGAACCGGCCAGAAAAGCGCAATGCCATGTCCTTGGCGGTGATGCATGAATTGCGTCGTGTTTTTTCCACGATAGGCAGCGACATTGGGGCAGCTGTTCTCTACAGCACCAGCAAGCATTTTTGTGCGGGCCTGGATCTGGGTGAAGTGCGCAATCAGTCGGTGATTGATTGTGTGCATTTCTTCCGTGAGTGGCACGAGACCTTCGAGCTGATTCAGTACGGCAAGGTCCCCGTCGTGGCGGCCATGTCGGGCGCGGCAATTGGTGGTGGACTGGAAATTGCCACGGCATGCCATATCCGAGTGGTCGATGAGACTGCCTTTTTCTCTTTGCCTGAAGGCATGCGTGGTCTTTACGTGGGGGTAGGTGGCTCCGTGCGCCTGCCTCGTCTGGCGGGCTTGAGCCTGATGACGGACATGATGCTGACAGGCCGTAGCGTTTATGCCGAGGAGAGCATCACCAAAGGTATTGCCCAGTATCTGACGCCCGAAGGCGAGGCCCTGGCCAAAGCCAAGGAGCTGGCCAGGACGATTGCCTCCAATCTGCCCATGACCAATTACGCCATTACTCATGTGCTGCCGCGTATCACGGATCAAAGCCAGCAAGACGGTTTGCTGACCGAGGCCTTGATTGCCGCCGTGGTTCAGTCTGATCCGGAAACCAGTGCCAGGCTGGCAGATTTTCTGGACAAGAAAAAGAACAAGGTGAGCTAAGCCCGGCATCAGCAAGAAGCAGAAGTTTCTCAATTAAATCGCCAATCAAGCGATGGCGCTGTGACTTGGCATCAAAAACAAATGAGCAGTAAGGGAGAGCTGTATGTGTGGTTATGTCGGTGTGTTCTCTGCAGTCCCTACGGACTTGCCCCGAAATATGTTTGATCAGGCTTTGCGCGAAATTCACCATCGCGGGCCCGATAGCTCCAGCACCTGGTTTGACCCCATGGGGCAAGTGGGTTTTGGTTATGTGCGACTGGGTTTGGTGGGCCTGGGAAATGGCACCCAGCCTATTGTCGCGGACGAGGGTGATCTGGTTCTGATGGTGAATGGCGAGTTTTATGACTACAAACGCATTCGCAAAGAACTGGAAGACAGTGGTTGCCGCTTTAAAACATCGTCAGACAGTGAAATTGCACTGCATTTGTACCGGCGACATGGTGTGCGTGCGCTTAAAGAGCTGCGCGGCGAGTTCTCGATTCTGTTGTATGACCGTGCACGTCGCCAACTGATTGCGATCCGGGACCGGATCGGGGTCAAGCCCCTGTACTACGCCGAGCATAATGGCCGATGGTACTTCGGCTCCGAGATCAAAGCCTTGCTGGCAGCTGGTGTGCCGGCTCAGTGGGATGAGGATTCGTACGCGAATCGCTATTTCATTTTGCGCGATCGTACCGTGTTCCAGAAGATCCGCAGCGTGCGACCAGGCTCTTGGCTGATCGTGGATCAAAGCGGCGTTCAGACCGAGAGCTATTGGGATTGGAGCTTTCCGGATTCAGGCCAGACTCTGGAAGCGCGCTCTGAACAAGAGCAGATTGAGGGGCTGCGCGCAGTGGTCGAGGAGTCGGTCAAACTGCGTCTGCATGCGGATGTACCAATTGGGGTTTGCCTGAGTGGTGGCCTGGACTCTTCAGCCATGCTGGGCATGTGCACGCAATTGCAAGGTCAGCAGCTGCAAGCATTTCACCTGTCTTTTGAGGGTGAAGAGGGTTACGACGAGCGCCATTTTGCCGAGATTGCTGCCCGGCATAACCAAGCACACATGAATGTGCTTAGCGTCAGCTCCAATGACCTTGCAGACAATTACGAACATGCTCTCTGGCACGCTGAAGTGCCCTTCACCAATGCTCATAGCGTAGGCAAGTACCTATTGTGCAAATTTGTACAGAGCAATGGGATGCGAGCCGTTATTACCGGCGAAGGGGCAGACGAGGTGTTTGCCGGTTATCCCCATAGCCGCCGTGACATGCTGTTGTACGACAACCAGGGGCAGGACCAGACCGTAGTGTCCGAGTTGTTGCAGCAGATGGGGGCAGGTTCTGGCCGTTATCTGGATAGTCAGGAAGTAGGGACGGCCTGGGTGAATCGCGAGTTGGGACACAAAGTCTCCTGGCTGGATGGGCAGGCCGGAATTTTTGATCCTTTGGCCAGCCTGTACAGCACGGGCTTTATGGACAGAAATGCGTATCGCGATCCCTATGGCCAGTTCTATAACCGCCTCAAGCCGCATTCCTTTGCGTCCTGGTCGCCTGTGAATCGGGCCCTGTATATGGTGGCCAAATCCAGTTTGCCCAATCTGGTGCTGACGTCGCTGGGTGACCGCATGGAGATGGCAGGCAGTCTGGAGGGACGTCCTCCGCTGCTGGATCACCGTGTCGTGGAGTATGCGTGCAACCTGTCCATTCCCATGAAAGTACGCGGCAAAACGGAGAAGTACGCCTTGCGTGAAGCAATGCGGCCTTACCTGCCTGCTGAAATCTACGAGCGCAAAAAACAGTACTTCCGTGCGCCGCCAGCCAGTCTGGCACCTCAGTCGCGGCTGCATCAGTTTGTCAGTGACACCCTTCATAGCGATCTCTTGAATCGGGTGCCCTTTTTCGATGCCGGTCGAGTCAGAAATTTCCTGAAGAAAATCCCCACGCTTTCTAGTGAGCAGCGCTTGTCTGCTGATCACTTGTTGATGGAAATCGCGGGGCTTTGCCTGATGCAGAAGCGGTTTTCAATCAACTAGTGGAGCAGGCCGGGGGAATTGACCCCCCGGCCTCGTCTGGAGCTGTCGGACATGCAAAAAAAACACCTGATTCTTGCCATTTTGGTCACTCTGGTTTGGGGAGTGAATTTCCCGATCACCAAGCTGGGCTTGCTTTCCATGGAGCCTTTTCTGCTTACGGGGATACGTTTTACTCTGGCGGCCTTGCCGCTGGTGTTCTTCATTCCCAGACCCAATATCCCGTTTCGCTATGTGGTGATTTATGGCTTTATTTTTGGCCTGGGCATGTGGGGGATTATCAACTATGGCATTCAGGTGGGTGTCCATCCGGGCGTGGCCTCGCTGCTGATTCAGCTTAGTGCCTTCTTTACGATGGGCTGGGGCGCTTTGCTGTTCAAGGAACGCTTGCGAGCGACGCAACTGCTGGGAGCCTTGATCGCGTTTGTGGGCCTGGTGGGCATTATCTTGTCTCAGGGTGGTGGGGATGCCACCTTCGGGCTGGTGCTGGTTGTGTTGAGTGCCGTGTCCTGGAGTATCGGGAATGTGATCATCAAACTGTCCGGTGTGAAGGAGATTTTCTCGTTCATGGTGTGGGCCAGCCTGTTTCCACCTATTCCACTTTTTCTGGTTTCGTACTGGCTGCACGGGGCCGAACCCTTCACGACTCTGCCAGAGGCGATCAACCTGATGTCGGTCATGTCGATTCTGTTTCAGGTTTATCTGGCTACGCACTTTTCTTACTGGGGCTGGAATTCCTTGCTCAAGCTGTATCCGGTGTCCACGGTAGCCCCCTTGTCCTTGCTGATTCCGGTGTTTGGTTTGGGCAGTTCCATGCTGATATTGGGCGAGCAAGTAAGTTTTGTTGAGGCCTTGTCGATCAGCGCGATTATTGCGGGTCTGGCCTTTGGGCTTTATAAAGGGCCAGTGCGTCCGGTTTCGTATCCAGCGACGCGCTAAGAGTTTGACGGGCAGTCGGGGTTTGTGAGGGTGCATGGCAGGAAGGGGCCACCAACCTTGATGGCTGTCTTATGTCGCTAATCCTGTTTTTGAAGAGACTTTGTTGAATGCTGGATTCAGAAAATCCAAACAACCAGTTGCGCGCTACCTTGGAACTCGTACAAAAAATCTTGACCCCTAATGTGCAAGCTCTTTATCTGCACGGTTCCGCTGTGGCCGGAGGGCTCCGGCCACATAGCGATCTGGATATATTGGCGGTGGTTGATGCTCCCCTGTCAGATGAACAGCGTCAGGATCTGATTGCAGCTTTATTGTCTGTTTCAGCCCCTCATCCGGCCACGCCTGGTGGTCCGCGTTGTATCGAGCTGGTGGTGTGTCGTCTGGCAGATCTTCAACGCAATGTTCATCCGGCCAAGGTGGAGTTTATTTACGGTGAATGGCTGCGGGATGCCTTCAAGGAGGGCTACTTGTCCGACGCCTCTGCTGACCCGGAATATACCTTGCTCTTGGCCCAGGCCCGCCAGCAGGCGCAGTTGTTATGGGGGAGCGATGTGCTGGCAGATGTTCCGGCTACACCGATCGAGCATATACGCCAGGCAATGCGGGATGGTGTAGATCCCTTGCATGAAGGGCTGCGTGGAGACGAGCGCAATGTTCTGCTGACCTTGGCGCGCATGTGGCGAACAGGTGTTCATGGGGATTTTGTGACTAAAGAGCAGGCAGCAGAGTGGGCTATTCCCAGGCTGTCCGCGGAGCTGGCAAAGACCTTGGAATATGCGCGTCTGGCGTATGTCGGTGAGGTGGTTGATCGTTGGGATACGAGGGGTGAGGAAGCAGAGCGTTTGGCAAGGGAACTACTTGGGAACCTTAGGCAGACTTTGTACGAGTGCATCTAAAATCATGCAGCTTCGATGCTTTGGAAAGCGTCAGGTTTTTCGCGTAAAGACAGTGAATTTGAAGTGATAGTTCAATTCATTAAGCGCAGCAGCTTCAAAACCTTGTTATTAGTGGGCAATTGCTCCGGAATTCGGATCTCGGATCCACCGCCATCAGTGTTTGCAGTCAAGATAGCGGGGGCGAGTCACTTATGTTTTTGCTCCGCTACCAAGGCCGTAATTTCCAGCCTTCTTCACTAAATTCCAGCCGTTCCGTCAGCCCAAGATTGTTCATGAAGGCATCGTCGTGCGAGACCACCATCAGCGTGCCCTGGTAGCTGCTCAACATGGTTTCCAGGGCCAAGGTTGAAGGCAGATCCAAATGGTTGCTGGGTTCATCCAGAAGCAGCAGTTGTGGCGGAGGATCCGCGTACAGCACGCAGGCCAGGGCGGCTTTCAGGCGTTCGCCACCGCTCAAGGCAGCGCTGGGGCCGGTGACTTTTTGGGCGTCCAGTCCCAGTTGTGCCAGACGCATGCGCAAGTCGCCTTCGCTGCTTTTGCGGTTGACGGCCTGTATCTGCTCCAGCACGGTTTGCTGTGGATCCAGATCGGCCAAGCCCTGATCCAGATAAACATGTTGTGGCACTACTTTGCAGTGGCCTGAAACGGGTGCCAATTGGCCTGCAATGACCTTGAGTAGCGTGGATTTCCCGCATCCGTTCGGGCCTATGACACCTATCCGTTGCTGGCCGCTTAGTAGCATCGAGATTGGGGTTTGGTCTACCGGGGCAAAAGGGAGCTTTACTTCATCCAGCTCCACAACGCGTTGGCGGCTTAGCGGCACCAAGGGCAGGGCATGCAGATTGATGGCGCTGTCCTGTTCGATCAACTCGGCCGCTTCCTGCACGCGTTGCGCTAACTGCTTTTGAGCCGTCACGTGTTGTTGACGCAGTTTGCCGGTGGTGGCTTCACTGCGGCCCTTTTGCCTGTCCAGCAGGATTTTGGCCTGATTGGCCTGCTTGCCCTGTTGATTGCCACGTGCCTGTCTACGCTCCTGACGTTGACGCTGCTCTTGCATGGTGCTTTCTGCGCGCTGACGCTCCAGCTTGCGGTGCTCAAGCTGGTCCATGGCGCTTTGCTGCTCCAAGGCTTTCTGCTCGGCGTAGTGGCTGTAATTGCCGCCATAGCTACGTAGCCCCAGGGAAGACAGCTCCACAATGTGCTCCATCGTGTCCAGTAGTTGGCGATCATGGCTGATGACCAGCAGGCCATGGGGCCAGTGTCGTAGCTGCTCAATCAGCGCAAGCCGGTTGTCGCGATCCAGGTGGTTGCTGGGTTCATCCAGAATCAGGAAATCGGCCTGAGACAGCAAGGCATTGATTAGCGACACCCGCATGGCCTGGCCGCCGCTTAATGTTTCGGCAGGCGTCTCGGCAGTCAGATGACCCAGGCCATTGCGCTCCAGCGCTTCCTGCAATTGCTGTCGAATATCCCAACGGTCTTCGATCAGATTGAAGTCTTCTACGGCGCTACTGCCGGATTCAATCCGGGCAAGGGCGTCCAGTGCCGGTCCTACGCCCGCCAGATCGGCGACGCGCAAGCCGCTGACAGAAGCCACTTGCTGCGCCAGATAATGCACTTTTCCCGAGCGCAGGCAACGGCCGCTGCCAGGCTGAATTTCTCCGGCCAGGATTTGAGCCAGAATGGTTTTGCCCACACCGTTGCGTCCGACAAGGCCAGTGCGCCGCGAGTCGAAGGTTTCGTTCAGTTGGGAAAACAGGGTCTTGCCTTGCGGCAAGGTATAGGACACGCTTTCCAGCGTCAGATAAGGATTCGTCATGCGTAATGCTTCCATTAATGCCAAGAACTCCCCCTGCGTTGTGGGGGCTGGTGGAGACTGGCCGTCAAAGAGACGGCGGCATTAGTGGCGCATTGGACGAATACCTCACGGGAAATGAATCGAAGCCACACTATAAAAGCATTGTGCCGGGAAGGTAAAGCCGGTCGGGCTCTCAAGGGAGCCATGAAGGTCGTGTGATTCCAACACAGGAGCGGGTTTGGGCTCAGAAGCCTGGGCTTGTCTCACAGTTTTGGGATCTTGTTTTACAAGCTTCAGCGCGGTGAGGCCTGTGCTGCTGCAGGCCGCTTGAAATATTGAGCCGCGAGAGGCTGCCACCTGTCAGGAAATGAAGTTTATTTCCTGACGTTTATTCAATAAAGTGGAGTCCTCGTCTTTTTATCCTCTGTGTCATTTCATGTCTGGGGGCTAGGATCAGGAGTGCCGTTTCTCTCCCATTCCGGGAAGCCACACCATTTTGAAGGAATGTCATGAACACATTCAATTTACCCGCTCGTTCGATTGTGTATGTGCAGGATGTGTATTGCGGTTGGTGCTGGGGCTTTGCCGAACGCATGGTCGAGTTCGAGGCGGCCAATAAGCACCGCATTCCTTTTACTGCTATCTCGGGTGGCTTGTTCGTGGGTGACCGGGCTGCGCCCATGTCCCGCTACCCTTATATTTCCGAATCCAACGAGCGCATCGCGCAAATGACGGGGGCGACGTTTGGGGCTGCTTATAAAGCCTTGGCAGAGGAGGGCTCGACTGTCATGGATTCACTGGAAGCGGCCACGGCCTTGGCGGTGCTGCGAGCGCAAGATCCGGAGCAGGCCATTCATTGGGTGCACGAGTTGCAGCAGGCTTTCTACTTGAACGGACGCAGCTTGTCTGATCAGGAGGTCTGCCTGGGAATCGCTGCTGCCAATGGCCTGGATGTAGATGCTGTGCGACGCCGTTTGACTGACGGTTCAGGCCGGGAACAAGCCTTGGCTGATTTTGCCTTGGCACGGGCTTTGGGCGCGCAATCCTATCCGACCTTGCTGTTTGTGGATGGTCGAAAAGTGACAAAGCTACCGGCGGTTGGTACTCCTTTGGAAACGCTGAATCAGACCCTGGATTCCTTGTTGGGCTGATCAGCAGATCGGTACGTAAAGCAGATTGAAATTGCGGCATCCTGGCCAGGCCAGGATGCCGCAATAGTTGTGAAGACTTGCCGACTTAGAAGCGGTAAGCCGTATTCAGGTACAAGGCTGTTTGAGCGCTGGTGCCTTTACCAACCTGGGTGCTGACACCGGCTCCCAGCGTCCAGTTATTGCTTAGCTGACCCGTCGCACCCAATTCCAACAGGCCTGTGTCACGCACGCGCTCCTGATCCGTAGGCAGATAAAAGTGGTGGTGGTTGTAGACGCCGTCCTGCAAGCGTGCGCCCAGCAGCTCTGCCGGTTTCCTGAATTCATGCAGCCACTGTGCGGAGGCATAAACGGCCCACTGATTGCTGACAGCAACATTGATCTGGTAACCGAGGCTGCTTTGTACCGAAGTCTGGTCCTGAGCATCAAAACCCATGGAGGTAGACAAACCTCGGCCATCTTCCGACAGAGCCTTGATCTTGGACTTCTGCATGCTCAGGCTTAACAACGGGCCATGGGTGACGGCACCGGCCTGCCAGTCGTAACCCGTGCTGATCTTGCCGCCGTATTGGCTGCCACCTGCTTTGGCCTGGTGCTCGCGCGTGGCGGCACCCAGACGGATATGACGGCGGGTTTTATTGTCCAGATCGCTGTAGAAAAGCTGGGCGTTCACCCATAGATTCTCGGCCTGCCAGCGGCCGTACAGACCAGCGGACTGACGCTTCTGGCTATAAGTGCCTTTTTCGTCCGTATCGCCATCCAGATTGTCGTAAGACAGGTAGGCACCGACCGTCCAATCAGCCAGACGCTTATCCAAACCCAGCTTCCAGGCTGCCTGCGTGCCATCCAGACGTGAGTTCGCACTGCTGCCATTGCGCGTGATGGCCTCTCCCTGGAACCAGACTGCCAGATCCCTGTCTTGTGACGAACTGACCGTTTGCAGACGACGGTCAATGTGCTGCATTTGCATCTGCCCGGCGGTATTGGCTGCGGAGGCCAGCATGGCTACCTGACTGGGGGCGCTGACGACAGCGTGGGCATAGTCGGCAATAACAGCATGGCCGCCTGACGTGGGGTGGACACCATCAGCAAATAGATAGTTCTGGTCTGCACCAGGAGCCACCAGATCGGCAGGCGTACACAGGCGAGAGGACACACTGCCGCAAGCTGCTGTATTGACGTTGCTGAAGCCGTAGGCCTGCGGGTCGGTAGCCACTTCATGCAAGAGTGCCGAGACGTTCAAGGGAATGATATTGGCAGAGCTGGAACTGAGCTGCTGGGTAAACGCCTGGTTGTAGCTGTCACTGAGCAAGGTGGCGATACCCGCGCTGATAGGGGAGCCGGCGAACTCTGGAGTCATGCCCAGATCAGGAATGTTGGGGACCAGAATGTAGCGAGCGCCCGCTTGCGATAGCGTGTTGATCAAGGCGGTTTGACTGCCTACGGAATCAGCCACGATTTGGGACATATTGAACGGATCTTTTACGGCGGCAAACAAGTCATTTGCGCCACCCCAGACGGTGTACAGGGCCTGTCCGTCCAAGCGTCCATTGTGCATGGCCAGCAGTTGAGCGGTCTGCGTGGTCATGGCGGGCAAAGGGGGATTAGTGGGGCTGGGAGGCTTGCTAGGATCCAGCAGCTCATCGACAGCCACGCGGGCTCCGCCGACGGCATAGTTGTTACCACCTTGGCTGCTAGGGGCCGCGTCGGTTCCCAGTTTCTGAGCCAGTACCTGGGACCAGACCTGGCCAGGATTGGTGGTAAAGCGCGAGCCGAACTGCCCACTGTCAGTCAGGCTGTCGCCGATAAAGTAGGTGTTGGAGAAGCCTTGTGCCTGTGTCCCGGCATGCAAGGCCATCAAGGCCAGGGCAAGACATGTTTTTTTCATTGTTCAGCCATTAAAAAAGAGTCTCCGAGCGGCATGTTCTGAACAGCGCTTTGCTTGTTATATCGTGATGTTCAAGATGAACGCGCTACTCGGATGGAATAGAGGGATGAAAAGATCATCGGATCAGGACCATCATAGTAGGGAGGCGTTTATTCCTGACACAGACAGGCACAGGTTTTTGAGGGCGGGATAAACGTAGGCAGGTAGCAAAAAAAACGCCATGCAAATGCATGGCGTTTTTTGTTCTGTCCGGGAGGAACTTATCGGCGTACCAAGGGAGCAACACACACATTCGGGTTGTCAGCCAGAGGCACAAATTTCATGCTGCCACCGTCGTAAGCGTCGATCGTGCCCGACTCAATGTCGTAGACCCAGCCGTGCAGGGTCAAGCGGCCTTCGGACATGGCCAGACGCACGGAAGGGTGAGTCTGGATATTGGCCAGTTGGGCCACCACGTTTTCACGCACCATGGAAGAAATTCGTTCTTGCTCGTTGGCGTGGGTGCGGGCTTCGTTCACCAGGCGGGCCGAGTCGGCGTAGCGTAGCCAGTGTTCTACAGCGGGCATATGGTCCAGGCACTGACAGGAGGCAATGGCGGTCATGGCACCACAATCCGAGTGTCCACAAATCACGACGTCGGATACACGCAGGGCGGACACGGCGTATTCCACGGAGGCGGTCACACCACCGGGTTCCGGGCCGTAGGAGGGAACGATGTTGCCAGCGTTACGAATCACGAACAGATCGCCGGGTTCACGTTGTGTTACCAGCTCGGGGACCAGACGGCTATCGGAGCAAGAGATAAACAAAGCGCGGGGGTTTTGTTGTGTGGCCAGATTTTTGAAGAGCTTGGCGCGCTTGGGATAGGCTTCCCGTTGGAATTTCAGGAAACCGTCGATAATGTCTTTCATCCTTGTCCTTGTAGTTCGGCTTGGATAGAAGATTAACCCTTCAGGGTCATAAGGTAAAATACCGATTTCTGATGCTTTGCATTGGGTTTGCTTATAGAAGGGTCCCTTATGCTTTTGCGCCATCTTAATTATTTTCTGGCGGTTGCCCAGTATCAAAGCTTTACCCGCGCCGCACGCGCCTTGCACGTGTCTCAACCGGCCTTGTCTCAGCAGGTACGCCAGCTGGAAGAACATCTGGGCGCACAACTGTTTGATCGCACCGGACGTCTTGTGCGTTTGACGGATGCGGGCGAGGTCTACTTGCGCTATGCCCGGCAAGCCTTGCAGGATCTGGAAGAGGGGCGGCGGGCCTTGCATGACGTCAGCGATTTGAGTCGAGGCTCCTTGCGAGTGGCGGTGGCGCCTACCTTTACGTCTTATTTGATTGGCCCTCTGGTAGAGGCCTTTTACCGCCGCTATCCCAATGTGCGCCTGGTGGTGCAGGAAATGCTGCAGGAGCGCGTGGAAACGCAATTGGTCGAAGACGAGCTGGATATTGGTATCGCTTTTGAAAAGCCGACTTCGGCTGCCGTGGAGTTTCAGCCTTTACTGGTGGAGACGCTGGCGTTGGTGATGAGCCGCACGCACCCCTTGGCCGAGCGCCGCAGCATCGATAGGGACACGCTGATGCGTGAGTCTTTGGTTTTGCTGACGCCCGAGTTTGCCACGCGTGGGCAGATCGAACGCCATTGTCGTCAGCATGATCTGGATTTGAACGTATCGATGGAGTCGAATTCGCTCAATGCCGTGATCGAGGTGGTTCGGCGCACGGGTCTGGCGACCTTGTTGCCTGCCGCTATTGCCGGCAATAGCGAGTATTTGGTGGCTGTGAGTCTGGACCCGGCCCCGCCGCAACGGCGGGCCATTTTGATGCAGCGCAAGGGCGCCTATCAATCTGCTGCAATGCGCGCCTTTATTGAGCTGGCGCTGAAATACGGCGCGGCATCGACGTTTTGATGCGAGTGTCGGGCAGAGCGATGGTCCCCCTCTGCTGCGGGCACCTTATAGCGTCACCACCACACTTTGTTCCAGAGGGCGCAGCTCGCTTTCCGTGGCGGGTTTGCCCTCGTTCAAATGGGCGACTAGATCTACCGTGGTAGAGATGCGCGTCAACATCAGACAGGCCACTTCACCCCCAGCAACCCGACTGCTGTGCCAGCAACCGGGTCGCATGCACACACCTTGTCCTTGAGGGATACGGAAGGCTTTCAGGGTGGACAGATCCGGGCCGCCTTCGGCTTTGCTTTCGGCCACGATATGGACTACTTCGCCAGTCAGCGGGATCAGTGCCTGTTGCGTCAGCAGGTGGTTTTCCAGGGTCGTGATGTTGGGGTCTTGAATGCGGTAATTCACCCATAGCACTTCGGTCTGACCGCTTGGACCTGTGTCAAACGCATGTTCGTGCCAGAAGTCAGTGGCGGCATTGCTGAAGGCGGCCGTCGCCGGCGCCGTGGCCAGACCTTTACCCAACATCCAGCCATAAGGAGCAAAAGCCTCGGGGCTGAGGGGCTGGGGAGTCAGGGTGATTGGGGTGCTCATGGTTTATTGCTCAAAGAAAGTACTAAGGCAGCATCTTATCAAGAATGCAGCCTTGAACCCGGATTGGCCTAGATCAATAAGCTTGAGTTTCTCGTGGGTATTGTGGAACTAAGTAAAACATCCCCTGTCTTGAAGAGGGCTCGTCTTTACTTAGCGAGCTAAGCAAGCCGCCTTTTTTCAGGGGCGGCTTCGCTCTGTTTGCTTTCTTGACAAGGGGTTGCTGTGCTTCAAGCTGTTTCGCTGACCTGTAGACGGGGCCAGCGTCGTGTGTTCTCCGAGCTGAGCCTAAGGCTTGAAGCTGGCCAATGTTGTTTGGTCAGTGGGCCCAATGGCAGCGGCAAAACCAGCTTGTTGCGTATCCTGGCCAATATCGCCCAGGCCGACGAAGGCCAACTGATCTGGCACGACCGTCCCGTGCAAAGCAACGATAGCGATTACCGACGGCAGCTGGTGTATGGCGGACATGCGCCTGGACTCAATAGCAGTTTGTCGGTGCAAGAAAATCTGGACAGCCTGCTCATGCAGGATCGCGTTCCCCTAGAGCGGGACGCTTGCGACCAAGCGTTGTTGGCTGGCGGTTTGCTGGCTTACCGTCGCGTGCCTGTACGGCAACTGTCAGCCGGACAACGTCGCCGCGTGTTTCTGGTGCGCCTGTCCCTGAGCAATCGCCCCTTGTGGATTCTGGACGAGCAGCTGACTGCGCTGGACAGCGCCGGTCAGAAGTTTCTGGGCGAGTTGATTGCGCAGCATCTGCATAAGCAGGGCGCTGTCATTCTAACTAGCCACCAGACCTTGCCCTGGGATTTGAAGGTGCAGCACCTGGATTTGGGGCAGGCATGTTGAGTCTCTTTTTAGCCTTGATGAAGCGTGAGTGGCGCCTGGCGATGCGTCGCCCCTGCGATGTCCTGATTCCACTGGTTTTCTTTTTGGTGGTGTGCAGCCTGTTTCCCTTGGGTGTGGGGGCGGATGCGGCCTTGCTGTCCAAGATGGCGCCTGGCGTGCTGTGGGTGTCGGCCTTGCTGGCCACCATGCTGTCGCTAAGCCGCCTGTTTGAACAGGACGAGCAGGATGGTGCACTGGAGCAGGTTCTGTTTTCTCACCTGCCGCTTAGCCTTTGGGTTTTGGGCAAGGTGCTGGCACATACCTTTTTGACAGGCCTGCCCTTGCTTTTGCTGGCTCCGATTCTGGGGCTGCAATTCAGTCTGCCTACGTCCAGCCTGGGCGTGCTGATGCTGTCCCTGGCGCTGGGCCTGCCCGTTCTGACCTTGTTGGGGGCGATTGGCGCGGCTCTGGTGTTGGGCCTGCGCTCGGCAGGGGTTTTGCTGGCTTTATTGATTTTGCCCTTTTACGTGCCCGTGCTGGTTTTCGGGGCGGGGGCGGTGCAAGCGGTTCAGGCCGGATTGGGTGCGCAAGCGCATCTGTCCGTTCTGGCCGCTTTTTTACTGTTGGCTTTGTTCTTTGCGCCACCTGCTACGGCAGCGGCGTTGCGCCTTGCTCTTGAGTAAATTCCATGAACTTTCTGTATCGCTACGCCGCTCCTCAAAACTTCTATGTTCTGGCCGGACGCATTATCCCTTGGGCTGCCATCCTGGCCTTTCTGCTGTTTCTGGTCGGCGCTTATGTAGGCTTCTTTTTGGCCCCGACTGATGCCCAGCAAGGCGAAGGCTACCGCATCATTTTCCTGCATGTGCCCGTGTCCTGGATGTCCATGCTGATCTATCTGGCCATGGGCTTCTGGTCCTTGATCTGCCTGGTTTTCAATAGTCGTACCGCCGCCATGATGGCAGCCGCGCTGGCCCCGACCGGGGCGATCTGTACGGTCTTGTCCCTGGTCACCGGAGCCCTGTGGGGCAAGCCTATGTGGGGCGCCTGGTGGGTCTGGGATGCCCGTCTGACTTCCGAATTGTTGCTGCTGTTCTTGTACATGGGTTTCATGGGCTTGCGTGGTGCCATCGACGACCCGCGCCGCGCAGACAAAGCCGCTTCCATCCTGGCCTTGGTCGGGGTGGTGAATGTGCCCGTTATCTATTTCTCGGTGCAGTGGTGGAACACCTTGCATCAGGGGGCTTCGGTATCGCTGACCAGCTCGCCATCCATGGCCACCGTCATGCTGACAGGCATGTTGCTGATGAGTCTGGCCATGTGGTGCTACAGCATTGCCATCGCACTGTACCGGGTGCGCAATTTGATTCTTGAACGTGAGGCGCATACCGCCTGGGTTCGCAACTTGACGGAGGGCTGATGATGCATTGGTCGAGTGTGGGCGATTTTTTCGCTATGGGCGGCTATGCCGTGTATGTGTGGGGCTCGGTGCTGGCCTGTACCGTGTTGATGCTGGGTGAAGTGCTCAGCGTCCGGGCAGGGCGGGCACGGGCCTGGCAGCGGGTACGTGACGAGCGCGCCCTGGGGGACCAGCGCCATGACTAAGCGACAAAATCGTCTGGTCCTGATTCTGGGCGCATTGATCGTGCTGGGGGCGGCAACCGCCCTGATCCTCAATGCCTTCCAAAGCAGCCTGGTGTTCTTTTTTACCCCTACTGAAGTCAGCCAGGGGCAAAGCCCTGAAAACCGGACCTTCCGGGTGGGTGGCATTGTGCAGATGGACAGCATTCGCCGTGGTGGCGCCCAAGGCATGGCCGTGAACTTTGTGGTGACAGACGGCGCGGCCCAGGTGCCTGTCAGCTATACGGGAATTTTGCCGGACCTGTTTCAAGAGGGGAAAGGCGTGGTGGCTCAAGGTCGCTTGAACGAGCAGGGCCATTTTGTGGCGGAAGAAGTGCTGGCCAAGCACGATGAAAACTACATGCCGCCCGAGGCCATGCATGCCATGGAGCAGGCCGAGCGCGCGAAACAAGGAGCCCAGCCATGATCCCGGAGCTTGGACACTTTGCCCTGATTCTGACTTTTGTACTGGCGCTGGCCCAAGGCATTGTGTCCTTGTATGGTGCCTGGCGTGGCAATTTGGCCTGGATGGCTTTTGCACGTCCCGCAGCCCGCTGGCAATTCGGTTTGGTGGCCTTCAGCTTGCTGTGTCTGGCCTGGTCCTTTGTGAGCTTTGATTTCTCTGTTGCCTACGTGGCGCAGAACTCCAGCACCAAACTGCCTTTGTTCTACCGCATTGCTGCAGTGTGGGGCGGGCATGAGGGCTCGCTGCTGCTCTGGATGTTCATGCAAACGGGTTGGGCCTTTGCTGTCAGCATTTATTCGCGTTCCTTGCCGGAAGCCATGCTGGCCCGTGTGCTTGGCGTCTTGGGTCTGATTACCGCCGGTTTTCTGCTGTTTGTGTTGGTTAGCTCCAACCCCTTTGAGCGCATGTTCCCGGTTCCGGCCGAAGGTCTGGATCTGAATACGCTCTTGCAGGATATTGGCCTGATTGTTCACCCTCCCTTGCTGTATATGGGCTATGTGGGCTTTTCGGTGGCCTTTGCTTTCGCGATTGCCGCTTTGCTGGCAGGCCGTCTGGACGCCAGTTGGGCGCGTTGGTCACGTCCCTGGACAACTTCGGCCTGGCTGTTTCTGACCTTGGGTATTGCCGTAGGTAGCTGGTGGGCCTATTACGAGCTGGGTTGGGGCGGCTGGTGGTTCTGGGACCCGGTAGAGAACTCCTCCTTTGTGCCCTGGTTGGCGGGTACTGCCCTGATTCACTCGTTGGCGGTCACGGAGAAACGTGGCAGCTTCAAGAACTGGACCGTGTTGCTGGCAATCAGCACCTTCTCGCTGTCCATTTTGGGCGCTTTCCTGGTGCGCTCCGGCGTGCTGACCTCAGTACACGCGTTTGCTACAGATCCGGCCCGAGGTGTGTTCATTCTGAGTCTGTTCGCCGTCATTGTGGGCAGCTCCCTGATCCTGTTTGCCTGGCGCGCACCGCGTGTCGGAGCAGGTGGGCAGTTTGCCGTGGTGTCGCGTGAGTCCTTGCTGCTGGTCAACAACGTTTTGCTGGTAGTGGTGACGGGCACGGTGCTGTTGGGGACCTTGTATCCCCTGATTATGGATACGCTGGGCCTGGGCAAAATCTCCGTGGGGCCACCTTATTTCAACAAGGTGTTTGTGCCTTTGATGATCCCGGCTCTGGTTCTGATCGTGTTTGGCGTCATGGCGAATTGGAAGCGTGCCAGCATGATGGATATGGTGCGCCAACTGGCCCTGGTGATCCTGTTCAGTATCGTGCTGGGTGCAGCCATTCCTTTGCTGTACGGCCAGTGGCAGGGCACTGCCGCCTTGGGCGCGGGTCTGGCCATGTGGATTGTTTTGGGCAGCTTGTTTGATGTGGTCAAGCGTGTGCGCGCCACGCGGTCCGGCGTGTTCTCGCAATCACGCAGTTGGCTGGGTCAGCACTTGGCCCACATCGGGGTCGCTGTCTTTGTCCTGGGGGTGACCATGGTCAGCCACTACGAGACAGAAACCGATGTCTTGTTGCAGCCCGGTCAGACGGCGCAGGTGGGCGCGTATGACGCGCGCTTCCAGGGCGTGCGTATTGTGCCCGGCCCGAACTATTCGGCCGAACGCGGCACGGTAGAACTGCTGCAGGATGGCAAGGTGGTGTCCACCTTGTATCCGGAAAAGCGCACCTATCTGTCCTCGGCCTTGCCCATGACGGAATCGGCCATCAACGCCAATGGTTTGCGTCATATTTACGTGGCGCTGGGCGACAACTTTGATCAGGGCGGTTGGAGTGTTCGTCTGTACTACAAGCCTCTGGTGGACTTTATCTGGCTGGGTTGTTTGCTGATGGCCTTGGGCGGTGCTCTGGCAATCAGTGATCGACGCTATCGCGCCAAGCAAACCCGCGCCGCTGTGCAAAACAAAGCCATGAATACGCAGGTGCAGGCATGAACCGTTTCACTGTTCCCTTGATCGGTTTTGTACTGTTGCTGGTATTTCTGGGCATAGGTTTGACCTTGAAGCCCAGCGAAGTGCCTTCGCCCTTGGTCGATAAACCGGCTCCGGCGTTCAGCCTGCCTCAATTGCACAATCCCGAAGCCAGTTTTTCGGGGGAGCAAATGAAGGGACGCGTCTGGTTGCTGAACGTGTGGGCCTCGTGGTGTTACCCGTGCCTGACCGAACATGCTTTCATCAAAGAGCTGTCCACCAAGCACAAGGTGCCGATTGTGGGCTTGAACTACAAGGACGTACCTGAAGAAAGCCGCGAGTGGCTGCTACGCAATGGCAATTCTTATGAAGTCTCTGTCATGGACAGGGACGGTCGTGTGGGCATTGATTTCGGCGTATACGGTGTGCCGGAAACCTTCGTGATCGACAAGCAGGGCATTGTGCGCTTCAAGCACATAGGCCCCGTGTCGCGTGAATCCATGGAGGAAACCTTGTTGCCTTTGATCCGTCGTTTGGAGCAGCAGCCATGATGATGCGTCAATGGATGGTGGCCTTGATGGCCAGTGTGTGGTTTCTGGTGCCGGCGGCGCAGGCCCAGTCGGGGGAGCAGGGTGCCCAGGAATCGGTGATGCTGGAAATTGCGGCCGAGCTGCGTTGTCTGGTGTGCCAGAACGAATCCATTGCGGCATCGCGTGCCGAGCTGGCCGTGGACTTGCGTCAGCAGATCATGGAGCAGTTGGGGCAGGGGCGTAGCCCCGATCAGATCCGCACGTATATGGTGGATCGCTATGGCGACTTCATTTTGTATCGCCCGCCCTTTAAATCCACCACCTTGCTGCTCTGGTTCGGGCCAGCTCTGTTATTGCTGACTGGCTTTCTGGTTTATGCCTTTACCCTGCGCCGTCGACGCCGCGCGGGTAATGACACGGCCTTGACCGAGGAACAACGTCGTCAAGCCGATGCTCTCTTGCAGGGCTCTTCTCGGGATGAACAATCGTGACTATTGTTTTTTATATTGTGGCCGCGCTACTGGTGCTGCTGTGCGCGGTGTATTTGATGTTGAGCGTCAAGCGCAAGCCCGCCGTGCAGCGTGTGGTTGAACACAAGCAGGCCAATCTGGCGATTCTGCGTGAGCAGCTCAAGGAAATCGAACGGGACAAGCAGGCCGGTGTCCTGTCTGCTCAGGACTTCGAACAGGCGCAGATGGATTTGCGCCAGCGTGTGCTGGAAGAAAACGAAGGGCTGAAAACGGAATCTGTGCAGCAAGCAGGCGCACCGAAGCTGGCCTGGACCTTGATGGTCAGCATTCCGGTCGCGGCTATCGCCTTGTACTTTTATCTGGGAAATCCGGCCATGCTCGATCCTGCCGCCGTGCAGCAGCAGGCCAACGCACAGCCCGTGGATATTGAGGCCATGGTGGCCCGTCTGGAGCAGCGTCTGAAAGAAAACCCGGACGATCCGGGCGCCTGGTTGATGATGGCCCGTTCGCATCGCTATTACGGCCGCCATCAGGAAGCGACACAGGCGTATGCCAAGGCCATGGCCGTGGTGGATGGAGACCCGACGGCATTGGCTGAGTATGCGGAATCCATGCTGCTGGCCGGTGTCGATACCTTGGACGGTTTGCCGGGTCGTTTGGTCAAGCGATCGCTGGAGCTGTATCCCGAAGAGCCATTGGGCTTGATGCTGGCCGGCGCTGCCGCTTTGCATAAAGAGGAGTATCCGGCGGCGATCGACTACTGGCAGCGTTTGCTGGCGCAGTTTCCACCTGATTCGGAAACTGCCAAGGTCGTGAACCAGGGCTTGCAACTGGCGCGCGAACGTATGCGTATGCCGGCCGCCCCTGCAGCGGAACCTGCCACGGCCCCTTGATATGGAAATAGTGTCTTTGGATTTGGGCCTGATCGCCCTGATAACGGCATTTCTGGCGGGGATGGCTTCGTTTCTGTCCCCCTGCGTCTTGCCCTTGGTTCCCGGTTATTTGTCTTATCTGGCCGGGGACGGGCAGGTGTATACGCAGGTCAAGCGCAGCCAGCTACTGGGTCGCAGCGTTTGCTTTGTGGCTGGCTTTTCACTGGTTTTTATCGCCTTGGGAGCCAGTCTCTCTTACCTTGGCCAGCTGTTGATGGCCTATCGCTACGAGTTGAATGTGGCGGCAGGTGTCATGGTGGCTTTAGCGGGTTTGAGTGTGATGGGGGTGCTGCGCATGCCCTTGAGTCTGCAACGTTACTATCGCTTTGAATCCGGCAAAGCGGCAGGCCCTGGCGGGGCAACGGTAATGGGGCTGGCGTTCGGCTTTGGCTGGACTCCCTGCATCGGCCCGATTCTGGCGGGCATTTTGATGATGGGAGCCAGCACGGCCAGTGCGGGCAAGGCCAGTATCCTGTTGTCCGTCTACGCTTTGGGTCTGGGTGTACCTTTCATCCTGGCCGCCTGCTTCCTGACCCCCTTCTTGCAGCGCATGACCCAGATCAGGAAGATCGGGCGCTATGTGCGCTGGGGGGCGGGTCTGGTGCTGATTGTGATGGGCTGGGCCATGGCAACCGGCGAGCTGGCGCGGTTTGCTATCTGGGTGCTCAAGACCTTCCCGGTGTTAGGGCAACTGGGCTAACAAGCTTCAGCATTTGCCTGTTATCAGTGTGGTGCTTCATCAGCTATCAGGAAGCACCGCATTGTCACTTCACGGCCGCATTGCCTCCATCCGCGAACAAGGCGGAGCCGGTCACAAAACTGGACATGGGGCTGGCCAGAAAGAGCGCTGCGGACGCAATTTCTTCAGGTTGGGCGATTCGCTTCATGGCGTGCAGCCCCGCCGCCCAATCCTTGGAGCTCTGATCCCCGGCAATGTCTGTGTCAGTTCCGCCAGGCAATAGAGCGTTAGCTCGTATTCCTTGCGCCGCATAGTCCGCCGTGATGCCTTTGACCAGTCCCATGAGTGCCGCTTTGGCGGCACCATAAGCGCTCATCCCGGGCAGGCCGACACTGGTACCTACAAAGCTCGATGTGAAAACAATCGAGCCGCCTCCGCGATGGAGCATGGCCGGAATCTGGCTACGGGCACCCAGAAAGGCTGCCTCAAGATTGGTATTCAGTGTTGCTTGCCATTCTTCCAGTGTCATCTCGGCCAGCGGCTTGAGGGCACCGACAATACCGGCGTTATTGATCGCAATATCCAGCCCACCGAATCTGCTGGTCGCGGCTTCGATCAGTTGCTCATGGGTTTCAGCCTGCGTAATGTCCCCCGTCACAAACTCGGCACGGCCGCCAGACTGCCGGATCTCCTTGGCGACGGCCTCAAGCAATGCGCCACGCCTTGCCGTAAGAACAAGTGCCGCTCCCTGCTCAGCAAACATCAATGCGATGGCGCGTCCAATACCAGAGGATGCGCCGGTAACAAGGGCAACCTTTCCATCAAGCAAAGCCATGAGTGAAATCTCCTGTATTTCTATTGGGAGCTCACATCGTATGTGTCCTGGCCTGACGGGGAACTCCGTTTCTTGCCTTCAAAACTCGTTCTTGATGATTGGGCAGGCAGCCGACTATCAGTCTTGTACTTCGCGGCGTAGCAGTTCACGTTTTCGGTCTATCCCCCAGCGGTAACCGGCCAGATCGCCATCGCGTCGTACGACGCGGTGGCATGGGATGGCCACGGCAATGTGGTTGTTGGCGCAAGCCTGGGCCACGGCACGCACAGCTTTGGGCGAGCCTATGCGTTCGGCAATGTCGGTGTAGCTGACGGTGACGCCTGGCGGGATCTCACAGAGCGCGCGCCAGACTCGTTCCTGGAAGGCCGTTCCTTGTACATCCACTGGCAGGTGCAAGCCAATAGAGGGCGTTTCGATGAAGCCCACGACTTGAGCGATCAATTGCTCGAAGTCGCCGTCGCAGCCGATGATTTCGGCTTTGGGAAACTGATCTTGCAGGTCACGAACCAGTTGATCGGGATCGTCGCCCAGCAAGATGGCGCAGATGCCGCGTTGGCTTTGGGCTACCAGAATCGCTCCTAGAGAGCACTGACCTACAGCGAAACGGATGACAGCACCGGCCCCTCCAGCCCGGTAGTCCCGTGCACGCATGCCTAACAACTGTTCAGAGGCTTCGTAGAATCGGCTGTTGGAGTTGAATCCGCTGTCGTAGATCGCATTGGTGATGGACGTGTCCGGACTACTCAGTTCCTCGCGCAGTCTGCGAGCACGATAGGCCGAGCTGTATGCCTTGGGCGTCAAACCTGTTTCGGCTTTGAACAGCCGATGAAAATGGAAGGGGCTTTTGCCCACCGCGGCTGCCAGCGTGTCCAGCGATGGCGGCGTCTCCGAAGTTTCGATCAGGCGGCAGGCACGAGCCACGATGGCGGCCCGCTCGGCTGCGGCGCTGGTTTGAGAGCCATGGGCCCTACGGCTATAACGATAGCCTGCCGCTTCAGCGCTCTGGGGCGAATCGAAAAATTCGACATTCTCGCGCTTGGGCAACCGTGTTGTTGAGCTGGGTTGGCAGTACACGCCTGTGGTACGCACCGCATAGACGAACTGGCCATCGGCAGCGGGGTCTCGTGCCTGCACAGCCGCCCAGCGCTGATCGTCGGTTTTGTAAGCAGGGTTCGTAGTCATAGGGCAGGGATCCTGACATCATCAATTACGAAGCCAGAATACGCGGGTCTTTCATCGCAAGCACTCCGATTCTTGCGGTCAATATTGACAGACCCGGCTGACACCACACAAGAGCCTGTCAGTTGTTGACGGTATGTGCGTGCTAAACGAAGCAGTATGAAAAAAGGCCGGTATCAACCGGCCTTTTTATTGGCTCTGAAGCGCTGGCACCGTGAAAGGCGCGTCGTGCTTACAGGGCGCTGGGGGTGTAACCCGCTTCTTCAATCACTTTCAGGGCTTGTGCGCCATCCAGACCTTGAACGGTAACCTGGTGTTTTTCCAGATCCGTGCTGACGGTGGCTTGAGGGGCGACAGCCTGAATGGCTTCAGTGATGCTGCGTACACAGTGGCCGCAGGTCATGTCGGGTACGGAGAAGGTGGACATAGCTGACTCCTTTGATAAAAACAATGGAGTCAGCTTAAGGCTTGCCACGGGGGCAAGGTCAAGTGCTGTTTTTTTTAAAACAGGGCCGGTGACATCAGGCGGATCTGATCAAACTCGGGATTGCCCAGCCATTGAATCTGGCTGCTGGCTAAACCTGGGCCTGATTCCTTGTTTTCCACAAAAGCACCGTAGGAGATGGTCTGCTTTTGGGTGTCCAGTAGCACTACGTAGCTGGAGCTGGTGCAGTCATGGGGTTTGCAGCCCTGGAAAACCTGGTAGTCGCGGCCATCCAGAGACACGGTTTCGCCCGGCGAAGCCGTACCGAAATCTTTAACCCAGCTGGCGTTTTTGGCGACGTCCTGCATCAGGCTCTGATACTGCTGGGCCACTTGCTTGTTGGACTTGGCCAGGTCAGCCAGATAAACGGATTCCGAGGACTGTGCATTGCTCAGGAAAGGAACGAGCAGGGCGCTGCCAAGGACAAGGCGGCACAGAGAATGGGAAATACGCATGGGATCTCCAATAATGAGGCGAGCCTTCAGTTTAGCAGCGCGCTTAGTGCGGGATTGTTAACAAAATCAAGGAAAACCTGCATAAACGGCTATCCCTACAGTCGTTATAGTGCTTATCCGTCCATGGGATTGGCACGGGGCTTTGTTTCCTGTCGAATTACCAGGGCATTTGAGGGGTGTAGGTAAAAACCACAGCTTGCCAGCAAAATTGTTTCATAACTAAACTATTTATAAATGAATGGTTGGCATAGTTGAATTTGTAGTTCGATCTGCTGTGCATCTTATTTAAAGACAGCCTATAAGCGCGGTGGCGCAAGGAGATAACATGAAACGTATTGCATTGACCGTAGCTCTGGCGGCGGCTTTTGGCGGTTCTTTGGCTCATGCCGATACCATCAAAGTGGGGATGGCAATGGACACATCCGGTCCGTTCGCTGCCGTTGGTGGTGAAGTTCGTGATGGCTTTAATCTGGCCATCAAACAACTGGACGGCAAGCTGGGCGGTTTCCCGGCCGAGTTCATTCAACAAGATATGGCCGGTAATCCCGACCAGGCCCGCCAATTGGTCAATCGCTTCGTGCAGCGCGACAAGATCGACTTCTTTACCGGCCCCGTGGGTTCCAACGTAGCCCTGGCAGTGGCTCCCGCTCTGTTCTCGGCCAAAGTGCCCTACCTGACCAGCAATCCGGGTCCTAGCCAATTGGCCGGTGCCGGTTGTAATCCGTACTTCTTTGGCGTGTCCTACCAGAACGATGCCTTTGACGAGGCCGCCGGTAAAGTGGCTGCGGATCGCAACTACGAAAAAATGTTCATCATTGCCCCTGATTATCCAGCCGGCAAGGATCACCTGAACGGCTTCAAGCGTGGTTACGGCAAACCCGTCAACGACGAGCTCTACACCAAGCTGGGCCAGATTGACTACTCGGCTGAACTGGCACAGATCCGTGCGGCCAAGCCCCAGGCCGTGTTCTTCTTCCTGCCCGGCGCCATGGGCATCAACTTCATCAAACAGTTCGTGGCCGCTGGCCTGAATAAAGATGTGGTGTTGCTGGGCCCAGCCTTCTCGGGTGACGAGGACATCATCCCCGCCGTGGGCGAGCCTATCCTGGGCATGTTGAACACGGCTCAGTGGTCGCCTGACCTGGATGTTCCTGCCAACAAGACCTTTGTGGAAGAGTTCCGCAAAGCCTACGACGGCCGCTATCCATCGGTTTACGCTGCTCAGGCCTATGACGTGATTCTGGCTATCGACGCCGCCGTCAAACAGGTTGATGGCAAGGTGTCCGACCGCGAAGCGGTGCTCAAGGCACTGAAAGCCGCCGACTACAACTCGGTTCGCGGCCCATTTACCTACGGCAACAACAACTTCCCCGTGCAGGCTTATTACTTGCGTGAAGTGGTCAAGGATCAGGACGGACGTCTTGTGAACCGTATGGTCAGCAAGGTGTTTGACTCCTACCAGGACGTCTACGCCAAAGAATGCAAACTTAATTAAGATTCACAGGTGGTAAAAGCATGTCGCTTATTCTGATTAGCGAGCAATTGCTGAATGGTTTGCAGTTTGGTTTGATGTTGTTTCTGATTGCCGCGGGCCTGACTTTGGTCTTCGGCATTATGGATATCATGAACCTGGCCCACGGCTCCCTCTATATGGCGGGAGCCTATGTGGCCGCGGAAACCATGCAGCGTACAGGGTCTTTTACCGCCGCCATTGTGGTGGCGGTGGCGGTGACAGCCCTGGTCGGTATTGCCTTGGAAATTCTCATTCTGCGCAAGCTGGTCACTCGTGATCACCTGGCTCAGGTACTGGGAACCTACGCCGTTATTTTGATCGCCAATGATGTGGTCAAAATGATTTGGGGCCCAACCCCCGTTATGTTGAATATGCCTGCCTTGTTGTCCGGGCCGGTAGAACTCTTGCCTGACTTTCTCTATCCCGCCTTCCGTCTGATGATTATTGCGGTCGGTCTGGTGATGGCGCTGGCCCTGTATGCCTTCGTGACCAAAACACGAGCTGGGGTGCTGGTGCGAGCAGGTGCCTCCAACCGACAAATGGCCACCCTGATGGGGGTACGCGTTCCCATCCTGTTCCTGGGTGTGTTCACTCTGGGAGCCGCTCTGGCTGCGCTGGCTGGTGCCTTGTTGGGTCCGATTACCGCGGTTCAGATCGGTATGGGCGAGGACATTCTGATCCTGGTTCTGGTCTGCATCGTGATTGGCGGGATTGGTTCGATTCGTGGCGCGTTTGTAGGTGCCTTGCTGGTGGGTATGGTTGATACCGCTGGCCGTGCATTCCTGCCCATGTTGCTGCGTAACGTTTTCCCGGCAGATGTGGCTTCCAGCGTCGGTCCTACGATTGCCGCCATTTCGATCTATGTCCTGATGGCTGTTGTTCTTGTTTTCCGTCCTTCGGGCCTGTTCCCGGCGCGAGGTTAATGTATGTCTACTTCGCGTATTTTTTCCGCCCTGGTGCTGGTGGCCTTATTGGCTTTCCCCTTGATTGCACCGATGTACGGACTTGAGTTCTACATTTCGTTTGTACGCCGTATCTTCATCTATGCCCTGGCTGCCAGTGCCTTGAATCTGGTGCTGGGTTATGGCGGGATGGTGGCCCTGGGCCATGCCGCGTTTTTTGGGGCAGGGGCCTACACCGTGGGTATCCTGGCTACCGAAGGCGTGCAAAGTGGCCTGATTGCCTGGCCTGCCGCCATGGTGATCTCCGGCTTGCTGGCTTTCCTGACCGGTGCCGTGTCGCTGCGTACTCGTGGTGTGTACTTCATCATGATCACGCTGGCGTTTGCCCAGATGATCTTTTATCTGTTCATTTCCTTGCGCCAGTACGGTGGCGAGGACGGCCTGAACATGTACAGCCATTCATCCTTGCCCGGGATTGATCTGAGCAATGAGCTGAGCTTTTACTACCTGGTTCTGGCTATTCTGGTGGCGGTGCTGTTCCTGTTCAATCGTCTGGTTAAAGCCCGTTTCGGGCAGGCCTTGATGGGCACGCGTGAAAACGAAAGCCGCATGACAACCTTGGGTTACCCCGTCTACCGCATTCGCCTGACGGCTTACACCTTGAGCGGAGCCATCATGGGTCTGGCCGGAGCCTTGCTGGCCAACCACAACCTGTTTGTCTCGCCTAGCCTGATGAACTGGACCCAGTCGGCTGACCTGATCATCATGGTGCTGGTGGGGGGTATTGGCTTGCTGTATGGCGGTGCTCTGGGTGCGTTCGTGATGTTGGTGCTGGAAGAGTTGCTGCGCAACTGGACCGAGTACTGGCACATGCCTTTGGGTATCTTGTTGCTGCTGGTGGTGTTTTTTGCACCCAAGGGGCTGGCCGGACTGGTGCGTGTCCGCTCGGCCGCTGATCCCGCTACTACCGCCAAGGAGCAAGCATGACGAACACGATAGCAACCGCCTCCAAGGCGGGCAGCGGCTCGGCCGCTTTGCAAGCCCGTGGTCTGATGAAGCGCTTTGGTGCTTTGCAGGCTACCAATGATGTGTCCCTGGACCTGGTGCCTGGTGAAATTCATGGTTTGATCGGCCCGAACGGGGCTGGTAAATCGACCCTGATTCATTTGCTGTCGGGCACCTTGACCCCGGATTCGGGCCAGCTCTTGCTGGGTGGCCGGGATGTGACTTCCTTGTCGGGTCACCAGCGTGTGGCTGCCGGTCTGGCACGTTCGTTCCAGATCACCAACATCTTCAAGAACTACACGGTGCTGGATAACCTGGTGCTGGCTTTGCAGGCATGCAGTGGCAGCAGCTTCCGCTTCTGGCGTGCTCGTCAGGCGGAAACCGAGCTGTACGAGCAAGCCCGTGCTTTGGCCGCCGAATGTGCCATTGATGCGTCCTTGCTGCATACCCAGGCCGGTGTGTTGCCGCATGGCGAGCAGCGCAAGGTGGAGTTCGCCCTGGCTTTGGCCAGCCGTCCGCAAGTTCTGTTGCTGGACGAGCCTATGGCTGGGATGGGGCCGGACGAAACGCTGCGCCTGACTGAATTGATCGAAACCATGCGTGGCAAAGCCACCATGTTGCTGGTCGAGCATGATATGGAAGCCGTTTTCCGTCTGGCTGACCGGATTTCTGTGCTGGTGGCGGGGCACATCATTGCTACCGGCACGGCTGCCGAAATCCGCGATAACGAGGCTGTGCGTCAAGCTTATCTGGGCGACGACGACACGCCAGTTCCAACCAAGGTGGAAAGCCATGCTTGAAACGACTCAATTACAAAGCGGCTATGGCGCCAGCCAGGTGCTGTTCGGGGTAGATCTGTCCATTCGTAGCGGGCAGGTTGTGACTGTGCTGGGCCGTAATGGCATGGGCAAGACCACCTTGCTGAAAACCATTCTGGGCCAGTTGCCGGTGCGCGGCGGCGATGTGAAGTTCGACGGCCAGTCCATTGCGGGCTGGAATCCGGACCGTATTGCCCGTGCCGGGATTGCCATTGTGCCCGAAGGGCGTCAGTGCTTTCCCAACCTGACCGTGGCCGAGCACCTGACGGCCTTTGCCTGCAACCGCAACCCCAAAGCCAACAAGACCTGGACGCCCGAGCGTGTCTATGACTTTTTCCCGCGCTTGCGTGAGCGTGCGTCCAATATGGGCAACCAGCTCTCGGGCGGTGAACAGCAAATGCTGGCCATTGGCCGTGCGCTGGTCACCAACCCCAAGCTGCTGATTCTGGATGAAGCCTCCGAGGGACTGGCGCCCAAGGTGCGTGAAGAAATCTGGAACTGTCTGGCCGTCTTGCGTGAAGAAGGGCAAACCATCTTGCTGATCGACAAATATGTCGAGCGGCTGATGGCCTTGTCGGATCACCACATCATTCTGGAACGTGGCAAATTGGTCTGGCAGGGGAACTCCGAAGCATTGGGGGCTGATCGCACCTTGTGGACGCGCTATTTGGGCGTGTAAAAAAACACAAACTGCAACAATCCCAAGATGCCGCCTGCTGGATTGCAGGCGGCATTTTTTATGCGTTTCGTCAAGGCGCTATAGGGGATTGTGGCGGAGTAGTTGCACTTTCTTCTGAAAGTTCCCTAAGCATCTCTGGAAAGATTATTTCCTTGCGATGTATCAATGTGTAATGAAATGGCATTCCTTACGATGTCCATAAGGCCAGCAGGGTTATGGGTCCTAACCGGACCACTCACTGGCAGGAAGCTCTGTCATCCCATAAGGAAGTTGTTATGAAATTACGCCTGTTCACTCTCTCTGCTCTGGCCGCCGGTCTACTGCTCGGCAGTGCCGCGCAAGCTCAGGAAAATGAGCCTGTACAGCCGATTCCCGCCGCAGTTGTCACTGATCCGGCACGCGTTGAACTGGGCAAGAAGCTGTGGTTTGAACCTCGCCTGTCCCGTTCTGGTTTCATCTCCTGTAACTCCTGTCATAACCTGAGCATGGGTGGCACGGACAATATCCGTACCTCCATCGGGGATCGCTGGCAGGAAGGCCCCATCAACTCGCCTACCGTCCTGAACTCCAGCCTGAACGTGGCCCAGTTCTGGGACGGCCGTGCCAGCGACCTGAAAGAGCAGGCCGGTGGCCCGATTGCCAACCCCAAGGAAATGGCGTTCACACACGAGCTGGCCATGGAGTTCCTGAGCTCCATCCCCGAGTACAAGGCCGAGTTCAAGCAAGTCTTTGGCAAGGCCGACTTCGGTATTGATGAAGTCACCTCCGCAATTGCTGCCTTTGAAGAAACCTTGGTGACGCCCGATTCCCGCTTTGACCTGTGGTTGAAGGGTGACAAGAAAGCCATTACCGATCAGGAGCTGGCTGGCTATCAACTGTTCAAGAATAGTGGTTGCGTGGCCTGCCACAACGGTCCCAATCTGGGCGGTACCTCCTTCCAGAAAATGGGTCTGATCGAACCCTACAAAACCACCAATCCGGCCGAAGGCCGTGCAGCTGTGACGGGTAAGGATGCCGACCGTTTCAACTTCAAGGTTCCTACCTTGCGTAACGTCGAGCTGACCTACCCCTACTTCCACGATGGTGCCGTCAATACCTTGACCGAAGCCGTGGATACAATGGGTCGTCTGCAGTTGGGTCGCAGTTTCTCTGCAGAGGAAAATGCCCAGATCGTCGCGTTCCTGAAAACGCTGACGGGCAAACAGCCTGAAATCGTGCTGCCAATCCTGCCACCTTCGCGTGACAACACACCACGTCCGGTGCCATTTGGTTCTTGATAGCAGGCTATTCAGGCGGCTTTTCATGAGCTAGGCCGCCTTGAAGTGACCCAGGTCCTGGATTTTTTATTTTCCTGGCCTGGGTTTTTGTATTTGGCTGTGGATTCATGGCCTTGCTTGGCGTTCAAGACAAGAATCCCCTGCTGTTATTGTTGATGCTCGATCAGGCGGGCTAAAAAAATAGTACCATTTAGATACTATTTCAATGACTGGAACCATCATGAGTCGCATTGTCCTGTTTGAAAACATTCATCCTAGCGCCCGTGAAGTTTTTGAGGCTGCGGGTTTGACCGATATTCAGACCTACAAGGGAGCCTTGTCGGGTCAGGAGCTACTGGACGCTGTCAAAGGCGCCGAAGTTGTCGGAATTCGTTCCCGTACCCAGTTTGACAGCCGGGTGCTGGAGCACGCAGACCAGCTCAAAGTGCTGGGATGCTTTTGTATTGGTACCAACCAGGTGGATCTGGATCAAGCCCAGAACCATGGTGTACCGGTCTTTAATGCGCCGTTCTCCAATACCCGCTCCGTTGCCGAGCTGGTGCTGGGTGAGGCCATCTTGTTGCTACGTCGTATCCCCGAGAAGAACCTGCGCGTACACCAGGGTTTCTGGGACAAAAGTGCCGATGGCGCTTTCGAGATCCGTGGCAAGACTTTGGGCGTGATTGGTTACGGCAATATTGGTTCCCAAGTCGGTACTCTGGCCGAAGCGCTGGGTATGCGCGTGCTCTACCACGATGTGGAATCCAAACTGCCGCTGAGCAATGCCCGTGTCTATGGCAGCTTGAAGCAGATGCTGGCCGAGTCCGATGTGGTCACCTTGCACGTACCAGGCGGGCAGGGCACGCACAACATCATGAATGCCGAGACGATTGCGGCCATGAAACCCGGTTCCATCCTGATCAATGCTTCTCGCGGCACGGTGGTGGATATTGATGCCTTGCACCAGGCTTTGCTTAGCGGTCATCTGGCAGGTGCTGCGCTGGACGTGTTCCCAACCGAACCGAAAAGCGTGGACGAACCTTTGAAGAGCCCCTTGATCGGTATGCCTAATGTGATCCTGACGCCGCATATTGGCGGTAGTACTCAGGAATCCCAGGAAAACATTGGCCGTGAAGTGGCCGAGAAACTGGTTAGCTACTTGCGTAGCGGCGCTACCAAGGGCGCGGTGAACTTCCCCGAAGTGTCTTACTACGACATCCAGGGTGCTGTGCGCCTGCTGCATGTTCATCGCAACGTTCCCGGCGCGATGGGTGGCTTGAACAATATTCTGGCCCAGCACGGTATCAACATCACCCGCCAGCAGCTGCAAACGCAAGGCGAGTTGGGTTATGCCATGACGGACCTGGATCGTGTGCCCGAGCAGGGTTTGCTGGAAGCTGTGCGTGCCCATCCTGGTACCGTACGGAGCGATCTGATTTTCCCGGCTTGAAGCGGTAATCGGATCCTAAACAAACGGCCCCGGATTCTTTTGAATCCGGGGCCGTCTGCTATCCGTCCGTCTGCGATCAGGCCGAGTGCATGGACTTGGTGGGCCAGGCAATCGTCTGTTCCGGGCTGCTGCCAGGAACAATAATGTCGCGCAAGGTGTAGTTATCCAGATAACTCAGGAACTGGGCCAGCGCCTGTTTAAGGATATTGCTCAGGTTGCAGCGACCGCTCAGGATGCAGTGGGTGCCGCTGCCCAGGCACTCCACTACCGCCAGATCGGTTTCGGTATAGCGTACCAGCTCGCCCAGGTTGATGTCTTCCGGCGCACGGGCCAGCCGCATTCCGCCGTTTTTCCCGCGCTGTGTCTGAATCCACCCGCCCTTGGCAAGCAGGTGGGTGACTTTCATCAGATGGGCTTGGGAAATCTGGTGGTACTGGGCAATTTCCGCGATGGTACAGAGCCTGTCTTCGTTCTGACCCAGATACATCAATTGACGCAGGGCGTAGTCGGTAAGGTTGGTCAGACGCATGATCAGGGCAGTTGCAGCTCGCTGGCCACTTTAGTGGGGTTGTGCTGGAACTGGTAGCCAAACCAGAAGCTGCGGGCGATGCGCTGGGCATATTCCAATGCCAGCGCGGCCATGGCCTGGTTTTCACGCTCCTGGCAGGTTTCCTTGAACAGGCGTAGCCATTGTTCAAAGTGGCTGGCCTGAATATGCTTGAGCGACAAATGCTTGGCCATGGGATTGCCATTGAAGCCATCGGTCTTGAGCAATAGGGATGACCAGAACTCTTCCATTACGCCCAGATGCGTATCCCAATCCTTGATGCGCTCGGAGAAAATGGGGCCAAGGACGTCGTCCATGCGGATGCGATCGTAAAAGTCCCAGACCAGGTCATGAATTTCCTGGCGGGTACACAAAGGGTTGAGAGCCATAATATTTTGAATTTAAAGATATATATTTTATCTATCTTATTGGTATGACTCATCGGGGTCAAGCCGGAAAGAAAACGCTTGGGAACGGGACATTTTCACGCCGGATTTCACGCTGATTCAACGCTTGCTTTCCTACACTGCTTGCACGTTTCAGCGTATGGATGTTGCGTTTGCGGTGTTTGGCCAGTCTGGCCGGCTTGCAAGGGCTGTACAAGTCTTGAACGGTGCTCTTTAAGAAAGACAAGTATCACCGAAGGTAAATTGCACTAGGCGGTCTGGCGGGCTACGATTACTTTTTGTTGGCTAGACCTTGGTTTTGTTACAGCACGGTGCTCAAGGAATAATGATTACAAAACGACAGGCCCAAACGCTTTCTTGCGTTATCCCTGGTTTGAATGAAGCAGAAAACCTGCCCGCATTGCTGCCGGTTTTGGTGGCGAAGTTGCGCGAACTGGTTCCGGACTTTGAAATCATTTTCGTTGACGATGGCAGTACCGACGCAACGCCTTTGGTTATTGAGCAATTGCGTCAAACCTACCCTCAATTGGTCTATTTGCAGTTATCGCGCAACTTTGGCAAAGAGGCGGCGTTGACGGCAGGGCTGGAGGCCAGCCGCGGGCAGGTGGTCGTGTGCATGGATGCGGATTTGCAGCATCCCCCTGCCTTGATCGAAGCCATGCTGGAGCGCTGGTCTACAGGCCTGGAAATGGTCTATGCCGTGCGGGAAACCCGTGACGACGAGACCTGGATGAAGCGGGCGGGCACCAGTTTGTTTTACAAGCTGATGCGCACGTCTAACGGTTTGCGTGTGCCGCGTGATGCAGGCGATTTTCGCCTGATGGATCGCTGTGTCGTTGATGCCTTGATGGCCTTGCCCGAGCGCAGCCGCTTCATGAAAGGCTTGTTTGCCTGGGTGGGTTTTCCGTCCGAGCCCATTTACTACTCGCCTGCCGAACGCTTGCATGGTGTCAGCCGATTCCGCCCCACTAAACTATTGCGCTTTGCGGTGGATGGTTTGACGGCATTCACCACCTGGCCACTGCGTTTGTTGAGCCTGTTAGGGGCAGTGTTGGCCATGCTGTCTTTCAGCTACGGCTTGTTCATTATCTTCAAGCACTTGTTGTATGGGGATGCCGTTCGGGGCTGGGCAACCTTGATTACGGTGGTACTGTTTTTCGCGGGGGTGAATATGCTCTCGCTGGGTGTGGTGGGCGAGTATGTCGCCAGCATCTTTGCCGAGGTCAAGCACCGGCCCTTGTATCTGGTGCATCGTCGCCGGGGGCAGGGACTGGCTCAGGCCTCTGAACCGGCACCTGACCAGAAGCAGTTAGCGACCCCCGATCAGGACCCGCAGCAAGGCTGAAGGCAAGCCCGGTTTTGAAGGCAGGCCGGATCGTTTAATTGGCGAACTGCTCTCATTTGTAATTGAACGCTACATCGATATTCTGAATCGCTTCGACAGCTACACAAGTAGCTGCCTACCCCTATTGGTTTGGCTTTGAGCGATGAGTATCGATAATTCCTTTTCCTCTTCCGGTGCAACACTACCGCTTGGACAAGCGCGTGGACCGGCCTACTGGTTACGTTGCGGCGTCCAGCGCCTGGGTACGCTCTCTAGTGTGTCCGTGGGGCTGCTGGCACTGCTGTGGTTTGCGCTGACCCTGGGGGCGTACCCCTTGTTGATTCCGGATGAGGGGCGTTATGTCGGCGTGGCCCTGTCCATGCTGGAATCCGGTGATTATCTGGTGCCGCGTCTGGACGGCCTGCCGTTTTTCCATAAACCTCCCTTGCATTATTGGCTGACTGCCCTGAGCCTGAAAGTGTTGGGTGTGAATTTTGTGGCTGCTCGTCTGGTACCTGCCTTGATGGCGGCCTTGTTGATTGCCGGTATGCACGCGTTCTTGAAGCGTCACGCCAGCCAGCAACATGCGGGCTGGACGGCTTTGATTCTGGTCAGCAGCCCCTTGCTTTTCGGTGCTTCCCATTACGCCAATCTGGACATGACGGTTGCTGCCTTGATCAGTAGCTGCGTGCTCTTGGGTGGTCATGCTGCCTTGCAGATGGAGCAAGGGCGCTCCTATCGTTGGGCCTTGATGGGGCTGTATGCCACCGCAGGCCTGGCTTTTCTGGCAAAAGGCTTGATCGGGATTTTGATCCCCGGCGGTGTCTTGGTGTTCTGGCTGCTGGGTCGAGGCCAGTGGCGTACGTTGTTGCGTCTGTTTTCTGTGACAGGCCTGGGAGTCTTGCTGCTGGTTGCCACGCCCTGGATGTGGGCCATGCAGGCGCGCTACCCCGGATTTTTTGACTATTACATCGTCTATCAGCACTTCCAGCGCTTTCTGGAAACCGGCTTTAACAACCCTCAGCCTTTCTGGTTCTACTTTGCCCTGATGCCTGTTGCCACCTTGGGTTGGACGCCATTCTTGTTCAAGCGCTTTCGTGGTTCTGCTAATGCTTCCGACGGTTTGGGAGCAGTACGAGGCTTGATGCTGTCGGCATTGCTGACTGTGCTGGTTTTCTTTTCCATTCCTACGTCCAAGCTGGTGGGCTATGTCCTGCCTGCGATTGGCCCTTGGGCTTTTTTTCTGGCGGATGTGGTGATTCGCCGTAGTCAGCGGGATGGGGAAGCAAAGGTAGAGCGCTTTGCGGTCTGGAGCATGGGTGTTTGTGTTGCGATTTGTGCGTTTGCCGTGGTGACGATGATGTTGCGCCCACAGGTTAACAGTCAGGCCTTGGGCCGTGTACTGGCCAGTGAATACCAAAAGGGTGACCGTGTCGTCTTTCTGAATAATTACCGTTATGACCTGGGTTTCTATGTTCCGGGCCTGCAGAACATCAGCGTGATGGGACGCTGGGATGATCCGGAAATCATGCGCACCGATAGTTGGCGCAAGGAGCTGCTGGAGGCAGCTCGCTTTGAGCCGCAACGTGGGGCGCTGACCTTGATAGATCGGGCAACCCTTCGTCAGCAGTTATGTCGGGACAGCAAGGCGGTAGTCTGGTTGATCGGCTCGCCAGATGCCGTGCGCCAAAGCCAGGTGCTTAACCATGCTCAGCGCCTGTATGAAGATCAGCGTATTGCTCTGTGGCGCTTTGATCACGACGAGTACGAGCTTATGTGCGGCGAAACGCCCAAAGCCGCCCAGCCAGAAACGTCAGCACAGCCAAACCGATAAGAATCAGGCCCAGCAGCAAGTCGTAACGCAGACCGGAATGATTCAGTAAAAACGCATAGCTGGCTTCGTTGACGGCGAAGCCAGCGGCAGACACCAGAAAAAAACGTGTCAGAGCCGGCAGAAAGCGGGCATTCTGGGAGCGGAATGTCAGCCAGTAGTGGCCACCAAAGGACACCAGGAACGCAATCAGCCAGCCAAAAAGATTGGCCAGCAGCGGAGACAGGCTCAGCGTTTGCACCAGGGCGATTACAATGCCCCAGTGTGTGAAGGCGGCCAAAGTGCCGACCAGTATGAACAGAATGATTTGACGAGACATAAAGCGGAGCGAGCAGTGGCCAAGGACAGGCAGATCAGTATATGCGCGGATGATTTTGGCATGGCCCCCGCCGTGGACGAGGCCATACTGAAATTGGCCCAGGCCCGACGCCTGACAGGAACATCCTGCCTGGTCGATGGGGACAGCTTTGTGCAAAATGCACCAGCACTGCGCCAGAGCACGCTGCAAAAAGGTTTGCACCTGAATTTTACCGAGTTTGCTTCCCAAGCGGGCGTGTATGCCATGCCGCTCAAGCAGGTGATTATCCGCAGCCTGCTGCATCGTCTGGATGATCAGAAGGTCAAGGATAGCGTGGCTCGCCAGCTGGATCGTTTTGAAGAGTTGATGGGGCAGGGCCCGGACTATATCGACGGGCATCAGCACGTGCATCAGCTACCCATGATTCGCGAGGCCTTGCTGGCAGAAATGGAGCGTCGTTACGCGGCTTCCATGCCTTGGCTGCGTTATACCGGTGCCCAGCGTCTGGCTACGGGTTTTGCGTTTAAGGACCGATTCAAGGCGCAGATTATTGCCGGGCTGGGTTCCAGAGATTTGTTGCGTCTGGCCAGAGCCAAAGGTGCCACCTTGAATAGCAGCTTTACCGGTGTATACGACTTTCAGGGTGGCAAGGAGCGCTACAGTGCCCTGGTCAAAGCCTGGCTGGCGGTGATGCAGCACGGGGACAGCATGATGTGCCATCCCTCCTTGAGCAGCGTGCAGGACGATCCTGTAGGCTTGCAACGTCAGGCAGAGTACGAGGTGCTGGCTGGCGATGAGATGCAGCAATGGCTGGATCAATACAGCCTGCGCATTGCCTGAGAAGGAAGATCAGGGCGTCTGGGCTGGCTGGCTTTGGCTGCCGTCACCCAGACTGCGCTGCATGATGACCACGTCAATCCACTGCTGGAATTTATAGCCTACCGCTGGCTGAGTACCTACATGGGCAAAGCCCAGCGAACGGTGCAGAGCAATCGAGCCCCGGCTGTCATGGCCGGAGATGATGGCCACCATTTGCCGCCACGGGCCTTTCTCGCATTCCAGCAGCAATTGTTCCAGCAAGGCTTTGCCCAGACCTTTGCCAATCTGACCTTGAGCCAGATAGATGGAGTCTTCTATCGTGAATCGATAGGCCGGGCGGGAGCGATACGTGCCTGCATAGGCATAGCCCACGATCTGCCCGTCCAGTTCCGCGACCAGCCAGGGCAAGTTTTGCTCGCGCACTTGTATATAGCGGGCACCCATTTCCTGTTCGTCGGGCGGGCTTTGTTCAAAGGTCGCCGTGCTGTGCAGCACGTGATAGGCATAGATGTTTTGCACTGCTGCCATATCGTCCAAGGTCGCGTGACGTATCAGCAAGGCGCTGGCGTGATTGCCTTGTGGCAGGGACGCAGAGAAAGGGGCTTGCGTACTCTCAGGGGGGAACATACTATTTTTCCTTTGAACTGATTTAGTTTATCCCGATTTCAGGAGTTTCTATGTCCTTCCCGCACCAGTTTTTGACCGAGCAATTGGCCGTCGCCCCTCAATTATCGGGAGAGGACATGCAAGCCGTGGCCGATGCCGGTTTTAAAAGTGTCATCATCAATCGTCCCGATATGGAAGGCGGTCCCGACCAGCCCTTGTCGGCAGACGTGATGAAGGCCGCCCAGGCGGCAGGCTTGCAGGTGGAGTATCAGCCAGTAGTGGGTAGCGCTATTACTTCTGCTGATGTTGCCCGTTTTGGTCAATTGCTTGAAGCCTTGCCAGGCCCGACTTTGGCCTACTGCCGCACGGGTACTCGCTGTGCCGTATTGTTCCGCGCATTGAACGAATCCTGACCTGGCTCAAGGTTCAGGTCTGTACTAGCTTGTCCTGTGTCGGTATGCAGCGGTAAGCTATCTGTCTCCATTCAAAGGGGTTATGCCATGTTCAAGAAAATTCTGATTCCAACTGACGGTTCCGAGCTCTCCTCCCAAGCAGCCAACAAAGGCGTGACCTTTGCCCGCCAAATTGGTGCCGAGGTTCTGGCTTTGCACGTGACGCAGCCATTTGCTGCCACCGTTGGTTTTGATGGTATGGCTGCTGCCTACGCCATCACCGACGAGGACTACGACAAGACTGCCAAGGAACAGTCGCAGAAGTACTTGCAGCAGATTCTGGACCGTGCCGAGACCGCTGGCGTCAAGGCCACTGGTAGATCCGTATCGAATTTCAATGTGGCCGATGGGATTGTGCAGGTCGCTGAGCAGGAAGGCTGCGACCTGATCTTTATCGGTAGCCACGGCCGCAGTGGTCTTTCCCGCCTGTTGCTGGGTAGCGTGACCATCAAGGTGCTGAATATGGCCAAGAATACCGTGCTGGTGTACCGCGTCAAAGAAAGCGATTAATCGTTTTCAGCCCAAAGAAAAAGCCCGCCTAGGCGGGCTTTTCTGTGTCTGCGGCACGTCTTATTGGCTGCGTGGCTCCAGCTGCTGTTTATGGGTCACGACTGCCTGCAAAACAATAGGCAGCAGCTCGCCATCTTCGCTTTTACCGCTGGGATTTTGTTCCACAAAATCCAGCAGGGAGCGGCGCATGCGCGGGTCCCAGAATTTCTGGATATGTTCCGCAATCTCGCGCAGTCCTTGCTCCCGATTGCTCAGGATTTCAAAGAACTGACCGATCTGGTTGGCCATGGGAATCAAAGGAACAATGTTCATGGTGATGTGGCCGAGCGTGACTCGGCAGAATTCAGATAGTGGGGATGGCTGTACAGCGTGAAGCTGCGGTCACGGGCAAAGGCGGCCAGCATGACACCCAGTTCATCGGCAATCTGCACGGCATAGGCGGTGGGGGCGGAGACGGCCACCACAAAGTTGATGCCCATGGCAGCGGCCTTCTGGACCATCTCGAAGCTGGCACGGCTGGAGATCAGCACCATGCCAGAGCGGGGATCAATATCGTTGCGCAGCATGTGGCCCAGCAGCTTGTCCAGCGCGTTGTGGCGACCTACATCCTCACGCACGGCCAGGATATCGCCTTGCAGATTGCACCAGGCAGCCGCATGGGTAGCGCCCGTCAGACGATGCAAGGGCTGGCTGGAGCGCAAGGCATCCAGGGCCTGGAAGATGGCGGCAGCATCGGGGCGGTGCTCGGGAGCGTCCAGACGGGGTAGCTGTCGGCGTACCTCGTCCAGACTTTCCAGTCCACACAGGCCACAGCCTGTACGGCCAGCCAGCTGACGGCGACGCGCCTTGAGCTGATGCTGGCAAGCACTGGCAATCTCGATTTGCAGCAGGCTGCCGCGCTCGCCTTCCAGCACATCCACGCCGCGTATATCGTCAGCGGTACGGATGATGCCCTCGGTCATGGAAAATCCGTAAGCCAGATCCTCCAGATCGCTGGGGCTGCATAACAAGGCACTATGGCTGATGCCATTGAACTCCAGAGCCACGGCCTGTTCGCGCGCCAGCGCATCCTGATCCTCTTGGGGCAGGGTGTCAGCTTGTGCTTCTGCTGGGGTACGCGCCTGCCGCCATACGGTGGCAGGGGCGCTGGCATCACGAAAATCTGCCTGGCTCACGTGGGCAACTCCTTAGGGCCTGTTGGGACGCATCATACTTTCGCGACGGCCTCGGCATGCTCATGCGAATGGCTGTGATCCGCCTGGGCCAAATCCTCGGCCGGGACGGTCTCGCCTTGCAGGAGACGCTGCTGAATATCGTGGAAACGGTTCCAGCGATTTTGCCAGGCCGACTCGGAGGTCACGCGCTGAATCTGCACGGCCGTCACCTTGTACTCGGGGCAGTTGGTTGCCCAGTCCGAGTTGTTGGTGGTGACCACGTTGGCGCCCGACTCGGGAAAGTGGAAAGTAGTATAGACCACCCCTGGCTGCACTCGTTCGGTCACCGTCGCGCGCAGGGCGGTCTCGCCCGCACGGCTCTTGACCGAGACTTTGTCGCCACTGCGAATGCCACGATCTTCGGCATCCACCGGGTGAATTTCCAGCAAGTCCTCTGCATGCCAGGTCACGTTGTCGGTACGGCGGGTTTGTGCGCCCACGTTGTATTGCGACAGGATTCGGCCGGTGGTCAGCAGCAAGGGGAACTTGCGGCTGCTGCGCTCTTCGGTGGGTACGTACTGAGTCAGCATGAAGCGGCCCTTGCCACGCACGAACTCGTCGATGTGCATGGTGGGGGTGCCTTCAGGCGCCTGTTCGTTGCAAGGCCATTGCACGCTGCCACCCAGCTCCTGGATGCGATCGTAAGACACGCCGGCAAAGGTCGGGGTCAGACGGGCGATCTCGTCCATGATCTGGCCGGGATGCTCGTAATTCATGGGGTAGCCTAAAGCACGGGCCAGAGCGCAGGTGACTTCCCAGTCGGCCATGCCCGCCTTGGGCTCCATCACTTTGCGTACGCGCGAAATGCGGCGCTCGGCGTTGGTGAAGGTGCCGTCTTTTTCCAGGAAGGATGAACCGGGCAGGAACACGTGGGCGTACTTGGCGGTTTCGTTCAGGAACAGATCCTGTACCACCACACACTCCATGGCAGCCATGGCGGCGGCCACGTGCTGGGTGTTCGGGTCGGATTGAACAATGTCTTCGCCCTGGCAGTACAGCCCCTTGAAGCTGCCACTCAAGGCGGCGTCAAACATATTGGGAATGCGCAGACCGGGTTCAGATTGCAGAGATACGCCCCAGGCCTCTTCAAACTGCTGGCGTACGCTGGTGTCGGAGACGTGACGGTAGCCGGGGAACTCGTGCGGGAAGGAGCCCATATCGCAGGAGCCTTGCACGTTGTTCTGACCACGCAGCGGGTTCACACCCACGCCTTCGCGGCCTACGTTACCCGTAGCCATGGCCAGGTTGGCAATGGCCATCACAGTGGTGGAGCCCTGGCTGTGTTCTGTCACACCCAGGCCGTAGTAGATCGAACCGTTACCGCCGGTGGCGTATAGACGGGCTGCGCCACGGATGTCGTCGGCGGACACACCGCAGATCTCGGCCATGGCTTCCGGCGAGTTCTGGGGCTGGCTGACAAAGCTGCGCCATTCATTAAAGGCGGCGGTATCGCAGCGTTCGGCCACATAGGCCTCATTCACCAGATTTTCAGTGACGATTACGTGGGCCATGGCGGTCAGCATGGCGGTGTTGGTGCCTGGACGCAGGGGCAGGTGATAGTCGGCCTGGATGTGCGGCGAGCTGACCAGTTCAGTCTGACGCGGGTCGATCACGATCAGGCGGGCACCCTGGCGCAGGCGACGTTTCAGGCGCGACGCAAATACGGGGTGAGCGGCGCTGGGGTTGGCACCCATCACGATCACTACGTCGGTGTGCATCACCGAGTCAAAGGTTTGCGTACCGGCGGACTCACCCAGGGTCATCTTCAGGCCGTAGCCGGTCGGGGAGTGACACACGCGGGCGCAGGTGTCCACGTTATTGGTACCAAAGGCGGCACGAACCAGCTTTTGCACCAGATAGGTTTCTTCGTTGGTGCAACGCGAGGAGGTGATACCGCCCACCGCGTCACGACCGTGCTGATCCTGAATGCGACGAAACTCGGAGGCAGCGTAATTGATGGCCTCGTCCCACGACACTTCCTGCCAGGGGTCCGTAATGCTCTTGCGTATCATGGGGCTCAGGATACGGTCCTGGTGTGTGGCGTAACCCCAGGCGAAACGACCTTTCACGCAGGCGTGGCCACGGTTGGCCTTGCCGTCTTTCCAGGGTGTCATGCGAATGACTTTGTCGCCCTTCATCTCGGCCTTGAAGCCGCAACCGACACCGCAATAGGCGCAGGTGGTGATGACGGCGTGCTCGGGCTGACCCAGGTCGATAACCGACTTTTCCATCAAGGAAGAAGTCGGGCAGGCCTGGACACAAGCACCGCAGGAGACGCAATCGCTACCCAGGAAGCCATCGTTCTGACCGGCGGTGACACGCGATTCAAAACCGCGTTTGTCGATGGTCAGCGCAAAGGTGCCCTGAACTTCCTCACAGGCGCGCACGCAGCGATTGCAGACAATGCATTTGCTGGAGTCGTAGGCAAAGTAAGGATTGGAATTGTCGGTGGTGTCGTCCAGGTGGTTGGCACCATCAAAGCCATAGCGCACGCTGCGCAGGCCCACCACACCGGCCATGTCTTGCAGTTCGCAATTGCCGTTGGCAGGACAGGTCAGGCAGTCCAGCGGGTGATCGGAGATGTACAGCTCCATCACGTTGCGGCGCAGCTTGTGCAGGGTGTCGTTTTCGGTTTGGACGACCATGCCTTCTTCCACCAGGGTGGTGCAGGAAGCAGGGTGGCCGCGACGGCCTTCAATGTCCACCAGGCACAGACGGCAGGAGCCAAAGGCCTCCAGCGAATCGGTGGCGCACAGCTTGGGAATATTGATACCGGCCAAGGCGGCTGCGTGCATCACGGAAGTGCCGACGGGCACTTCAATCAATTTGCCATCGATGGTCAGGTTGACCATCTCGGTCTGGGTCGAGGCTGGGGTGCCCAGGTCACGTTCGCGTACGGCGACTGTTTCTTTCATGGTGATCTCCGTCTTAGACCTTGGCCAGGTCCTGCTCGGTTTGCGGGGCCAGTCCAAAATCCTGGGGGAAGTGTTCCAGCGCGGACAGGACGGGATAAGGGGTCATGCCGCCCAAGGCGCACAAGGACCCGGAGAACATGGTGTCGCACAGGTCGCGCAGCAGCTCGACATGGTTATCCATGTCTTCGCGGCGACGGATCTTCTGGATGGTCTCCACACCACGCGTAGAGCCGATGCGACAGGGTGTGCATTTGCCACAGGATTCGATGGCACAGAATTCCATGGCGTACTGCGCCATGTGGGCCATGTCCACCGTATCGTCAAAAGCCACCAGGCCACCGTGGCCGACCATGGCATTGATCTTCATGTAGGCTTCGTAGTCCAGCGGGACATCCCACTGGTGTTCGGGCAGATAGGCTCCCAAGGGGCCACCGACTTGCACTGCACGCAAGGGACGACCGCTGGCACTGCCACCACCGTAGTCGTACAGCAATTCGCGCAGGGTGACGCCAAAGGCTTTTTCCACCAGGCCACCGTTTTGCAGATTGCCGGTCAATTGGAATGCCAGCGTGCCACGCGAGCGGCCCATGCCGTAGTTCTGGTAGTAAGCACCGCCCTTGGCCAGAATAACTGGCACGGAAGCCAGGGACACTACGTTATTGATGACCGTAGGCTGACCAAACAAACCTTTGATGGCGGGCAGAGGCGGTTTCACACGCACCATGCCACGCTTGCCTTCCAGACTGTCGAGCAGGGCGGTTTCTTCACCACAGATGTAGGCGCCGGCTGCCTTGCGTACTTCCAGATCGAACTCGCAGCCGCTGCCTTGAATGTTCTTGCCCAGCCAGCCTGCTGCGCGCGCCGCCACGATGGCTTCGTTCAACGCTTGCACGGCCAGAGGGTATTCGGAACGCACGTAGATGTAGCCATAGGTCGCACCTACAGCCAGCCCGGCAATCGCCATGCCTTCAACCAGGCACAGCGGATCGCCTTCCATCAGCATGCGGTCGGAGAAAGTGCCCGAGTCGCCTTCGTCGGCATTACAGACAATGTATTTCTGCTGTGCCGGGGTGTTCAGTACCGTGTTCCATTTGATGCCGGTCGGGAAAGCCGCACCGCCACGACCTCGCAGGCCGGAGTCGGTCACTTCTTTCACAATGGCGGCCGGTTCCATGCTCAGCGCCTTGCGCAAACCTTCGAAGCCACCACAGGATTGGTAATCGGCCACGCTGACCGGATCAATAATCCCCACACGGGCAAAAGTCAGGCGTTCCTGATTCTTCAGGTAAGGGATGGCGTCCGTCAGACCGTGGCACAACTTATGTGCACCGCCTTGCAGAAAACCAGCGTCGAACAGACCGGGCAGATCTTCAGTCTGGACAGGGCCGTAAGCGACGCGGCCTTCAGCCGTTTGCACTTCCACCATGGGCTCCAGCCATAGCAAACCACGCGAGCCATTGCGCACAATCTGCACATCCAGACCGCGCTCCTGAGCCTGGGCCGCCAGTTGCCGGGCAATCTCATGGGCGCCCATGGCGACCGCTGCGGTGTCGCGCGGAACGTAAACGGTAATGGTGCTCATGACTGGGCCTCCTGGCTGCTTAGCAGGGCATCCAGTTTTTCGGGGGTGACGCGTGCATGGGGTACGCCATCGAGCATGACGGCGGGGGACTGAGCACAGAGGCCCAGACAGTAGACAGGCTCCAGCGTGTACTGGCCGTCGTCGCTGTTTTCATGGAAGTCGCAGTTCAGGCGGCGACGGGCATGAGCCGTCAGCTCCAGCCCGCCCCGCGCCTGACAGGCTTCTGCCCGGCAGATTTCCAGGGTATGAGTCGCGTGGGGCTGGGTGCGGAAGTGGGCGTAAAAAGAGATAACGCCATGGATTTCCGCACGGGACAGCGCCAGCTGCTCGGCCAGCACCGGCACCACGGACTCGGGAATACAGGCAATCCGGTCCTGAATCGTGTGCAAAATAGGCAACAGGTTACCTTTCTGGCCGGCGTGCTCCTGCACGGCCTGCAAGGCGACCTCTTCAGGAGTCAGACCGGACAGGTCCTGCTCCTGGTGATGAGGGGTTGTTTGCATGTCCTGTGTGCGCGGTACCCGGATAGGGAGCCTGCGCCTCCATGTTTTTTTATGCACAGCCGTGCATATTATTTGACGGTGTTTTCCCTTGTAATCTAACCACTTAAGTCCATAACTTCAATAAGCAATATTTCGCATATATAATGTTTGGTACATGCAGCACAAAACATAAATACGAAAACACACTGGTCTTAAAAACACATGACCAAACAGAAATTCAAAGCCCGGCTGCGCTCTGAATGGATTCTGGAAAATGCAGACGGCGTGGACCTTCCCATGGGGGATGTGTTGCGTTTGTTGGGTGCCATCGAGCGACTGGGGCACTTGGCGGGAGCCAGCAAGGAATGCCAGTTTTCCTACAGACATGCCTGGGGCTTGTTGCGTAATGCCGAAAAACAGTTTGATGCGGCCTTGCTGGAAACCTCCCGGCGCAAAGGCACCAAACTGACCGAGTTCGCCCAGCGTTTGCTGTGGGCGAATCGGCGACTGGATGCGCGTCTGACGCCAACCCTGGAGAGCATGGCTTCCGAGCTGGAAGAGGAGCTGGGCCGCTTGTATGCGCAGCCTCTGGACCGTTTGCGCTTTCAGGCCAGTCACGGATTTGCGATTGAAGGCCTGATGCGCTTTGCCAATGAGCACGATGGTCTGCCGCTGGAGCTGCGCTACCGCACAGCCATTGAAGCGCTGGCTTCGCTGGAGCGCGGGGATTGCGATCTGGCCGGTTTTCAGGTTCCGGTGGGTGAGTTCGAGGTGGCTGCCATGCGCCGTTATGGGCAGTGGCTGTCTCCGGCGCGTCACAGGCTGATTTTCCTTTCCACTCGCCGGACCGGCTTGTTTGTGGAGAAGGGCAATCCCAAGAACATCACCGGCATGGCGGACTTGTTGCGGCCCGATGTGCGCTTTGTGAACCGTCAGATGGGGTCCAGTACCCGCTTTCTGGCGACCTTGCTGCTGGGGCAGTTAGGGGTAAACACGAATGCGGTGCTGGGCTTTGAAACAACAGAATTGACACATATGGCGGTGGCGGCTCACGTTGCCAGTGGCATGGCCGATACCGGCCTGGGTGTGGAAACAGCGGCCAGCCGATGCGGGCTGGAGTTCATTCCCCTGGCCCAGGAGCGTTATTTCATTGCGGTCGAGCAAGAAGCGCTGGATAAGGCTCCTATGCAGGAACTGATGAACGTGATTGGCGGTTCCGCGTATAGTCAATTCATGGAAGGTCTGGTGGGTTACGACCCACGGGGTTTGGGACAGATCATGACGCTGGAACAGGCATTCGGGCAGGCTGCCGACATGCTCTGGCGTTAGACCCCATTGCATGACGAAAACACACACCATGAGACGGGGACGAACCCTGTCCTTGAAAAAGAGAACACCATGAGCGATGAGCATGGGCCAAAACGTGAACCGGTGTCTGTAGACCAGGTTCAGTACAGGCCATATCAAGAAGCAGCTCCCCCAGGTTCCGAGGCCCGGCCCTTGGAGCCGAGTGACCCGCAGCCTGCTGGAGCGGGGGTTATGCCGTCCGGCATCGAGCAGGGGGCGCAAGCGGGTGCTGCAGAGCCTGCACGCCGCCCGACCGTGCGGATTGCCGCTGTGTCAGGGCAACCTTTGGACAAGCGTCACCGCCCATTTCGTGACCTGCGCATTTCCCTGACCGACAAGTGCAATTTCCGCTGTACCTACTGTATGCCGCGGGAAGTCTTTGGCACGGACTACGAGTTCCTGCCTCATTCTTCCCTGCTCAGTTTTGAAGAGATTGAGCGCCTAGCACGGCAGGCCGTTGCTCTGGGCGTGCGCAAGCTGCGCCTGACGGGTGGCGAACCGCTATTGCGTCGAAATATTGAAGTGCTGATTGCCATGTTGGCCAAGCTGCGTACACCGGAAGGTGATGCGGTGGAGCTGACTTTGACCACCAATGGCACCTTGCTGGGTCGCAAGGCTCAGGCCTTGAAAGACGCGGGGCTGAATCGTGTCACCGTCAGCTTGGACGCCTTGGACGATGCCCGTTTTACTCAATTGAGTGATAGCGGCGTGTCGGTCTCCACCGTACTGGATGGCATTGCCAAGGCACAGGCCGTGGGTTTGAGCCCGGTAAAGGTCAATATGGTGGTGCGCAAAGGGCTGAACGATGATCAGATCTTGCCCATGGTGGAGCACTTCAAAGGCTCGGGCCAGATTCTGCGTTTTATTGAATATATGGACGTGGGCACCAGCAATGGCTGGAATCTGCAAGAAGTGCTCAGCGGTGCGGAGATTGTGGAACGTATCCAGTCCCGTTTCGAGCTGGAGCCAGTGGCCGCCCAATACCGTGGCGAAGTCGCCAGCCGCTGGCGCTTCAAGGATGGGACGGGCGAAGTTGGCGTGATCACCAGCGTCACTCAACCCTTCTGTGGAGACTGCTCGCGCATGCGTCTTTCGCCCGAAGGACGCCTGTTTCTGTGCCTGTTTGCTTCCCAGGGTTATGATGTCCGGGCGCAATTGCGCTCGGGTGCGTCCGACGAACAGTTAGCCGCCTATATGCACGGCGTCTGGACGGGACGGCAGGACCGATATTCCGAGATTCGGGGTGAGCAAACCACGAGTCGTGACCGTATCGAAATGAGTTATATCGGCGGATGATAAGCACACAGGACATCAGCGGTATTGTGCTGGCGGGCGGACGAGCCCGCCGTTTTGATTTGTCGGGCCAGATCGATAAAGGCTTGCTGCTCTTGCAGGGTCAGCCTTTGGTGCAGCATCTGGTACGTCGCTTGCGTCCGCAGGTGGGGACTATCCTGATCAGTGCCAATCGCAATCCCGAGCAGTATGTCCATTGGGGGCGTGTGGTCCCTGATGCCTTGGAGCTGGAGGGCTATCTGGGTCCGCTGGCCGGTTTGGCCAGTGTGCTGGATCAGATCAGTACGCCGTGGGCCTTGTCCTGCCCGGTGGATTTGCCTTTTGTGCCAGTGGATCTGGGCAAGCGTTTGATCAAGGCCGTTGAGGAGCAGGGCGCTGTGGCTGCCTACGCGCAGGCAGAGCGTAGCCACCCTTTATGCCTGTTACTGCGCACCGATCAGGCTGCGGGCCTGAAAGACTATCTGCTTAGCGGCGAGCGCCGTGTCATGAGCTGGCTGGAGAGCATAGGCGCGGTGGAAGTGGATTTCCGCGATGCGCCTGAACATGCTTTTTTCAATATCAACACGCCGCAGGATCTGGATCAGGCACAAAGCTGGTAAGCCTGTTGCAGTGGCTTTGCTGCGCAAGTATTGATGAGCAGAGGAAAACAGAGGCGGGGTGGGCTGTTCGTGCGTGAGCGTTCCGTTATGCGGCCCTCCTGAGCAGTAGGCTGTCTTTACGTGAAGTACCTTTAAATAGCTCCAAACCAAAACAAACAACACAAAAAAAACCGCCCTGATCAGGGCGGTTTTTGTATGGCAAGGCCAAAGCGTGAATAAGCGTTCGAGCTTATGCCTGCCACTGGCTGTATTCGTACAGACGCACCACATCGCCGGGGGCGATATGAGAGTCAGCAGGGATACGTGCCAGCGCTTGTGCCCAAGGCAAGGAGCTGATGACGCCCGAACCCTGATTGTCGAAGGGGCGCACCAACAGGCGGCCTTGCTCGTCGTTGTCTACTTGTACGCGGATGAATTCTTCGCGGTCACCTTCAAAGTGGCGTTCACCTTGCAGCACGCCGTAACGTGTGGTCGGCAGCACGTGTTGGCGACCTTGCAGACGACGAATCAGCGGCGAAACCATCAAGGAAAACACGGCGTAAGAAGATACCGGATTGCCGGGCAGGCAGACCAGAGGCTTGTCGGCAATGTAGGCCAGCGCCAGTGGTTTGCCCGGCTTCATGCGCACTTTCCATAGATCCAGCTGGCCGCCTATGCCTTCGATGGCAGGCTTCACAAAGTCTTTTTCCCCGACCGAGACACCGCCTACGGTCAGTACCAGGTCGCAGCGTTGCAGCAGCTCTTTCAGGGCGTCCTGAATGGCTTCCAGCGTGTCTTTGGCATGCACCGCATGCACAGTTTCAACACCCAGCGCCTGCAGCTGCGCACGCAGCATGGGGGCGTTGGAGTTGTAGATCTGGCCGGCTTTCAAAGGCTGGCCAGCAGGAGTCAGCTCGTCGCCTGTGGTCAGAATGCCGACGGTCAGCAGCGGGTACACCTGTAGCTGAGCATGGCCTTGCGCAGCCAGCTGAGCAATATGGGCTGCGGTCAGTTTGGTGCCTGTTGTGATCAGCACTTCACCAATGCGCATGTCCTCGCCCCGGCGGCGGATGTTCACGCCAGCCACGGGCATTTCCAGAATGCGCACACCTTGTTCGTCTTCCTGGCAGTTTTCCTGAATCACTACTGTATCCGCACCGGGTGGCAGCATGCTGCCGGTAAAGATGCGAATCGCCATGTTCTCTTTCAGTGTTTCAGGAATATCGCCGGCATAGCAGCGCTGCTGAATGGGCAGGACCTTGCCGTCGGCAATATCCGCCAGGCGCAGGGCATAGCCATCCATGGCGCTATTGTCGGCGGGCGGCATGTCCAGCTGGGCTTGAATATCCTGGGCCAGAATGCGTCCCAAGGCTTGCGACAGATCGCAGGTTTCGGTTTGGGTGGGAACTTGCCCTGCCTGGGCCAGCCTTTGCTGTGCTACGTCAAATTCGATCATAGGATGGATAAATTCGATAAAACAATTCGTGGCTCGGTGCGTCAGAGCACGGTGGAAAGGAGGTCGTTCGGGAGCTGTCGCTGTCATACCGTTGCAGGTATCAGGGCTTGGCTGGCTCCAGATATTCAGAGGCAAAATTGCAAGGGCGATGGTGGCTGTCCAACTGCTCTTTCAAGATTTTTTCCCAAGCCAGCTTGCACGCACCGCCCGAGCCGGGAATGCAGAACAGCAAGGTTCGGTTGGCTGTTCCCGCCAGAGCATCGGATTGCAGGGCAGAGGAGCCAATATCCTGGTACGACAGGTAGCGGAACTGCTCGCCAAAGCCGGTAATGACCTGATCGAGCAAAGGCGTGACCGCTGCAATCGTGGATTTCTTATGACTGAAACCCGTACCGCCATTGCAAATAATGACATTGATTTCCGGGTCCAGAATCCATTGGCTGAGCAGGGCGCGGATGGCGTAGATATTGTCCCTGCTGATGGCGCGCTGCACGCAGTAATGGCCGCTGTCAGTCAGGCTGGCCGCCAGATAATCGCCGGAGGTGTCATCATCCGGGCCACGGCGGTCCGAAATGGTCAGCACAGCAGCGTTCAGGCGAACAGCGGGTAAATCGGTCTTGGCTTTAGACATGCTTGTCGGTGTCCGCAGAGGTATTCCAGGAGTCCGTTTTCTGGGCGTCGCTGTCGCGCTGCTGTACCCAGAAACGCTTGCCGTCAGCCAGGGTTTCGCGCTTCCAGAAAGGGGCGCGGGTTTTCAGCACGTCCATGATGAATTCGCAGGCGCGAAAAGCGTCGCCACGGTGGGCGCTGGTGACGCCAACATAAACGATTTGTTCGGTCAGGTGCAGTTCGCCCACGCGGTGCACGACCAGCGTATCCAGTATGGGCCAGCGTTGACGGGCCTGATCGCAAACCGCTTCAATCTCGCGCTCGCACATGCCGGGGTAGTGTTCCAGGAACAGGGATTCGGTGGCGGTGCCATCGGCCTGATCGCGCACATAGCCGGTAAACGTCACCATGGCACCGGCCTTGCCGCCAGCCGTGGCGCGCAGCTCGTCATTCAGGGCGGCAACATCAAAATCTTCAGTCTGGATACGAATCATCTCAACCTCCGGTGACGGGCTCGAACACGGCCACTTCATCGCCGGGGCGGACAGGGTCGGTAGGCTTGGCGTGAAACTGGTTGACGGCCACATGCAGGCGGCCGGCCATATCGCTTAAATTCGGGTGGCGTTGCAGCAGGGCCTCGGTCCATTGCTGGACAGTGCCTTCCTGGGGCCATTCCCAGTTTTCCTGGCGCTGGCCTGTGCGTTCGGCCACTTGGGCGAAGTACAGGACGCGCAATGTCAAAGGGCTTGTCATGCTATCTCCGTGAAAGGGCTTAGAGCTGGGCAGTCCAGGTTCCGCTTTTGCCGCCGGTTTTCTCCAGCAAACGGGTCTGTTCGATCACAATGCCTTTGTCGGCCGCTTTGCACATATCGTAAATGGTCAGGGCGGCAATGGAGCAGGCCGTCATGGCTTCCATCTCTACGCCGGTGGTGTAGCGGGTGCGGCAGGTGGCCAGCACGGCAATGGTGCCTGCTGCGGCGTCGCTTTCAAAATCAATGCCGACAAAATCCAGGGGCAGGCTGTGGCACATGGGAATCAGCTCGGCACAGCGCTTGGCGGCCAGCACACCGGCCACGCGTGCGGTGTTCAGCACTTCGCCCTTGGCATTGTGCTGAGCCGACAGCAACTGGTAAGCAGCGGGACTCAAACGCACCACGGCGCGGGCCGTGGCCGAGCGGGAGGTGGCGGATTTGTGGCTGACATCGACCATCTGAACTTTTCCATCTTCATCCAGATGGGAAAGGTGCAAATCTGTGTTTTCGGTAGTGGTGCTCATGATCGCTCCGGGACCGGGCCTAGTGCGCGGTTCTAATTGTTTATGGTTGCATTATATACACCCGGCGCGGTGGCTCTGGCTAAGGCCCCGGCGGGTTGCGGTCTTCCCGCAAGCGGGCCGGGTCCAGCAGTCGGGCCAGTTCGATCAGGGTGCGAGCCTGCATTTTTTCCAGTGCCCGAGCGCGGTGCACTTCCACAGTGCGCATGGTGATGCTCAGGTCCTGGGCAATCTGCTTGTTCAGCCGTCCCTCCAGGGCCAGGGCCAGCACTTCGCGCTCGCGCTGCGACAGGGTGTCCAGCCGCTCCTCCAGTGCCTGCTCGTTGTCCCGTTCTTCCTGACTGGCTTCGTAGCTGCGCAGCACGTCCAGTACCCGGTCCACCAGATCGTTATCGTTAAAGGGCTTTTCGATGAAATCCGCCGCGCCTTGTTTCAGCGCGGTCACGGCCAGGGGCAGGTCGCCGTGGCCGGTCAGGAAAATAACGGGCAGACGGGATTGGCGCTCGCGCAATTGCTCGAACACTTCCAGGCCGGACAGTCCATCCATACGTATGTCGAGCAGGATGCAGCCCTGCGTTTCGGGGCTCAGGGCATTTAGAAAAGCCTCGCCGCTGTCCCAGAGTTCGGTGTTGACCTGACGGGTGGAGAACAGCCAGGCCAGGGCATCGCGGATGGCCGGGTCGTCGTCCACGATGTGGACCAAAGGAGCGCGCTTAGTCATGTTCGATCAAGGGTAGGGAAAACAGGAAAGTGGCACCGTGGGGAACACCGTTTTCAAACCAGAGTTTGCCATGGTGCAACTCCACGATGGAGCGGCAAATATTCAAGCCAATACCCAGACCTTGGGCTTTGGTGGTGGTAAAGGCCTGGAACACTTCTGCCATGATCGTTGCTGCCACGCCGGGGCCCTGGTCGGCCACCATCACCAGCACGACACCATTGCTGGCCTGCATGGTCACTTCCAGTACCCGGCGTTCTGGCTCCAGGCCCGACATGGCTTCGGCGGCATTGCGCAGCAGGTTGAAAATCAGTTGTTCCAGCAGTACCTTGTCGCCCATTACGGGCAGGTTTTCGGGGTGGGAGGGCACAATCAATTGAATCTGGTGATGGCGCAGACCTGCCTTGGCCATGGCCAGGGCGCCTTGCAAGGCATCGGGCAAATTCAGAGGGCTAAGCTGCGGATCGCGCTTGCGCACAAAGTCGTGAATGCGGTGGATGATTTGCCCTGCGCGGCGGGTTTGTTCCGCCAGGCTTTCCAGACCGCGACGCAGCTGTTTCGGGTCCAGCGGTTCATTTCCCAGCAGGTTCAGGGAACCAGCCGCATAGCTGGCAATGGCCGAGAGCGGCTGGTTCAGCTCGTGGGCCAGTGTGGAGGCCATTTCACCCATGGTAATGAGCTTGGCTGTGTGGTGGAGCTGTTCGGATTGGGAACTGGCCAGGGCTTCGGCCTGCTTGCGCGAGCTGATATCGATGATGGAACTGATCCAGCCCACGTGCCGTTTTTGCGCGTCAATCAGCGGGGATTCAAAGACCTGCACATCGACACGTGAGCCGTCCGGGCGCTGGAACAGGGTGTCAAAAACTTGCACCGAGCGGGAGGATTTCAGTCGATCTCGACGCTCCAGTGTTTCATCCATCATCTCCGGCACCCACCAGGGCATGGGTGGGGCCAGACCAATAATTTCTTCGCTGCTGCGGCCCACCAGTTCGCAAAACGCCGGGTTCACATACAGCACCTTGCCGTCCAGATCGCGGGCGCGCATGCCAGTCACCATGGAGTTTTCGATTGCGCTGCGAAAGGCTTGCTCCTGCATCAGGGCCAGCTCGGCTTCACGGCGCTTGCGGGCGTAGTGATGTTGCATCGCCAGGTTCACCACAGCCAGCAGGGCCAGGCCCGCAATCACGGTCAGTAGCAAGGTGAAGGTGGGGATGTTCTTTTGCGGGTAAGGCGTCATCAGCAAACGCACACCGTGCAAGGGCGGGTCTACCGACATGGCGTAACGCAACTGGCTTTCGCCCGGCTCGCCTTTGGAGCGTGTGGCCAGCGTCTGGTCGCTTTGGTCGATCAGGGAGACGTGATATTGCTCGGCAATCCACCAGGGCACGTTTTCCATCAGGATGGTGGCCAGCGAAAAGGTGGCGCGCAAGGTGCCGACAATATCGTTGTCTTCGTAAATGGGAACCACCAGATCCAGCACGCTTTCCTGGTGTTCATTGGAGTAATAGGCCGGTAGCCAGGTGGACGTGCGCGGCGTGCTGACGTGGGCTGCAATCCGCGTATCAGCACCGGGCGGGCGCACCAGCAAGGTGGTGCCAAAGCGATCCTGCACGGCCACTTTCAGCAGATCCGGGTGGATGGTCTTGAAGTGCTGTAATTGCGTCAGTGCCGTCTGGGTCGTGACGGGCTGGGACTGGACTTCAATTTCGCTGGCAATGCGGCTTAAATTGTTCTCGTGCGAGCGCAGCTGAAAGGACAGGGATTGCTCCACCCACAAGGCATTGCGTATCAGCTCGTTGGACTGCTCCTCATCCCGTTCCTTATTGACCGCCCAGGCAAACACGCCCATCAGCAGCACAATAATCAGGATGGCCAAAATAGGCACATAGGTGCTGATCGGGTAGGCCGCCAGAGTGCGCGAGGCCGCTTGGCGTATGAATCCGGACGGACGGGCAAGACGCATCATGACAAATGGTTTCGGATTTCCACAATAGATAATTCGGGACCGCTTTTTTAAGCTACACGCTTTCAAGCACATCAATCAATAAAACGTGTCGGCTCTTAACCGACCGGAGGCAAACATGAAAAAGACCCTTGTGGCCAGCTTGCTGGCGTCCGTATTCTTGTCCGCGCCTGTTCTGGCTAGCCCCATGATCATCAAGTTCAGCCACGTTGTATCGCCAGATACACCCAAGGGCAAGGGCGCCGTGCGCTTTAAGGAACTGGCCGAAAAGTACACCGAGGGCAAGGTGGTTGTCGAGGTCTACCCGAACTCGCAACTGTACAAGGACAAGGAAGAACTGGAAGCCCTGCAACTGGGCGCCGTGCACATGCTGGCTCCGTCGCTGGCCAAGTTTGGCCCTCTGGGCGTACGCGAATTTGAAGTGTTCGACCTGCCTTTCATTTTTCAGAACCGTGAGGACCTGCGTAAGGTGACTGAAGGTCCTGTAGGCCGCATGTTGCTGGACAAGCTGGAGCCCAAGGGCATCAAGGGTCTGTCCTACTGGGATAACGGCTTCAAGGTCATGAGCGCCAACACGCCCCTGAAAAGCGTGGATGATTTCCTGGGTCTGAAGATGCGCATCCAGTCCTCCAAGGTTCTGGAAGCCCAGTTCAAGGCACTGGACGCTGTGCCTCAGGTGATGGCTTTCTCCGAGGTGTACCAGGCTCTGCAAACGGGTGTGGTCGACGGCACCGAGAACCCGCCATCGAACATGTACACCCAGAAAATGCACGAAGTGCAAAAGCACGCCACCGTGTCCAACCACGGTTACCTGGGTTATGCCGTGATCGTGAACAAGAAGTTCTGGGAAGGTCTGCCTGACGATATTCGCCAAGGCATGGAAAAAGCCATGGAAGAAGCCACGGTTTACGCCAACGACATTGCTGAGCAAGAGAACAACGATTCCATGAAGGCCATGGAAGAGTCCGGCAAGACCCAGTTCTACCAACTGAGCGATGCCGAGCGTCAGGAATGGGTCAAGCAGCTGCGTCCCGTGCACAAGGAAATGGCTTCGCGTATCGGCCAGGACGTGATCGACGCCTTCTACAAGGCTACCGAATAAAGCCTGCTTCATCTGATTGTCTTGTACAGGTCTGATTCAGACCTGTTCTTCTTTTCTTCCCGCTACATGCTTGTGTCTGCCCGGCCCCCGGGCGGGCAGACTGTAGTCTGGAGCTACCCATGTTTTTACGATTTCTGGACCGCTTTGAGGAAATGTTCATCTCATTTCTGATGGTGGCGGCCGTAGTGATTATTTTTGTAGCGGTCTGCCAGCGCTACTCGGTCAGCCTACTGGCTGATCTGGTGTCCTGGTCGCGGGCTCAGGGTTATGAGTCCATTACCGCCATGGCCCGTTCTACCTACCGAAGCGTGGCCGGCGTCAACTTGCTCTGGGCACAGGAGCTGTGCATTTACCTGTTTGTCTGGATGGCCAAGTTCGGCGCCGCTTACGGCGTTCGTGTTGGTATCCACGTGGGTGTGGACGTGCTGGTAAACGCTGTGGGCCCACGCTGGCGTCATCTGCTGGTGGTGATTTCCCTGTTCGCCGGTGCCTTGTTCACAGCCATTGTTGCCTGGATTGGTGGCCGCTTTGTGTATGGCATTGCCCAGACTGCTCAGGTGTCGGCTGACCTGGAAGTGCCGGTATGGATTGTGTATCTGGCGGTGCCCGCGGGCTCCTTGCTGATGTGCTTCCGCTTCCTGCAAGCCTTGATGAACTTTATCCAGACGGGCCATTTGCCTCATCACGAGCCTGCGGCGGATCTGATCGCTGAAACAGAGCGCGGTGTGTCTGAATCCGAAGGAGCGCGCGCATGACCGCCCTGATTATTTTTGCCTTGCTGGCTATCCTGTTGCTGACAGGCATGCCGGTATCGATTGCCCTGGGTCTGACGGTGATGGGTTTCCTGTTCACCATGACCGAAGTACCGATGGACAGTATTGCGCTCAAGCTGTTCACCGGGATCGAGAAGTTCGAGATCATGGCGATTCCGTTCTTCATCCTGGCCGGTAGCTTCCTCACGCATGGCGGGGTCGCACAACGCATGATTCGCTTTGCCGCTTCCATGGTCGGCCACTTGCCCGGCGGCATGGGTCTGGCTGCGGTGCTGGCTTGCGCCCTGTTTGCGTCTATCAGTGGTTCCTCGCCTGCCACGGTGGCGGCCATTGGTTCCATCATGATTCCGGCCATGGTCAAACAAGGCTACCCCGTGCAATTCGGGACTGGCATTGTGGCGACTTCCGGCGGTCTGGGCATCTTGCTGCCACCCTCGATTGTGATGGTGATGTACGCCGTGGCAACCAGCGGCATGATGGTTGAAGGCCCGGATGGGGTCAAAGTCGGTACGGCTTCTATTGGTCAGCTGTTTATTGCCGGTGTGGTTCCGGGTTTGATTCTGGCGTTTTTCCTGGGTGCAACCACCATGTTCCGCGCCTGGAAACTGGGTTACCCCCGTATGCCCCGCGCATCCTACAAGGAACGCTGGCGTGCCTTCATGGACTCCATCTGGGGCCTGATGCTGATCGTTATCGTGATGGGCGGGATTTACTCCGGTGTGTTCACGCCTACCGAAGCAGCAGCTATCAGTGCGGTTTACGCCTTTGTGATTGCGGTCTGGGTCTACAAGGACGTGAAGCTGCGCGAGGTCAAACGCATTGTGCTGGAATCGGCAGCCATGAGTGCCATGCTGCTGTACATCATCACCAACGCGGTCATGTTCGCCTTCATTCTGACGTCCGAGCAGATTCCACAGGCCATTGCGGAATGGATCGTGTCGCAAGGCATGGGCCTGATCGCCTTCCTGCTGTTCGTGAACGTCCTGTTGCTGGTGATCGGTATGGTGATGGAGCCCTCGGGACTGATTCTGATCATGGCTCCCATCCTGTTCCCTGTCGCCATGAAGCTGGGCATGGACCCGGTTCACTTTGGCATCATGCTGGTGGTGAACATGGAGATTGGGCTGGCGACACCACCAGTGGGTTTGAACCTGTATGTGGCGTCCAGCATATCGAAGTTGGGCCTGACCGAAGTTACCAAGTCCACATTGCCTTGGTTGCTGACTGGTTTGGCCTTCCTGTTGATGATTACCTTCGTACCTGAAATTACGCTTTGGCTGCCCCGCATGATGGGATGGCTGTAGTAGTCCTGATCGCTATCCGCGAGCAGGGCAAGGTGAGCCCATGATGTGGCAGTACGGCTTGATGCAAGCTGCGCAAGACGTGAATCACCTTGAAGGCCGGGCAAAAAGCCCGGCCTTTTTTGTGAGCGATCGCTTGGGATCTCGAAAAGTTTATCGCTGCACTGACTGGGTGCAGTGGGTTAACGGTTCAGCGTTCTGTACCTTGTTTACAAAAAGGCTCAAGACCAGCGATCAAGCTGTTCAAGCCGAAATCGAACGCGGCATCCATGCCTTCCTGTTCAACTTCCTGAAACAGGGACAGCAGGTCTGGGGGAGTGTCCGCTTGCGTTGCTGAAGTGCTGGGAGCATCCGTGTTTTGCTGCTCGGATTGCGCTGCTTGCTGTTCCAGTACCGACCCCACCACATAATGGCTGATCGTCCATAGCGCCCAAACGGCATTTTTCGCCTCAAAGCCTGCCTTGCACAAAAAGCCGATCTGGGCCTGTGCAATGTCCAATTGCAATTCAGTGGGCCGAGTCCCTGCGTGGATGCGGGCACCATCCCGGTAAGACAACAACGCCGCCCGGAAACCCTGAGCATTCTTCCTCAGGAAGATACGCCAGTCCTCGTTATCTTCCGGGAGGGCGTGGCTATGTTTATTGACTAGCATGGCGTGGGCCAGGGCATCAAAGAGAGCGCGCTTATCCCGAAAGTGCCAGTACAGGGCGGGTTGCTGCACCTGAAGCCGTTCAGCCAGCTTGCGTGTGCTCAATCCGTCCATGCCCACTTCATTGAGCAGCTCCAGGGCTGTCTCGATGACGGTTTCTTTGCTGATCTTCTTCATGTGGGCTGGATCTCCGTGCTCGTAATTTATCAATGATAATCGACAGCGCATTAAGGTAAGGCTGCAAACGGCAGGGCTGCGCCTTGTTCTGCAGGGCAGTGGTGCTGTACTTGCTAATTTATCACTGATAAGTTAAAAATAAGGCTAATTTATCGGTGATAAATTAGATGCCTGATTCCAGTGCCCACCACTGTCTGTTGAACAATCGCTCTTGCTTGATTGCTCTGTTGATCCTTTGTCTGGATGCGGTAGGGATAGGTTTGATCATGCCGGTGCTGCCTTCCTTGTTGCGAGAAATGCTTCCAGTAGAGCAGGTGGCACGTCATTACGGCGTCTTGTTGTCTTTGTATGCGCTGATGCAAATTGTGTTTGCGCCTTTACTGGGGCGCTTGTCCGACAGGTATGGGCGGCGGCCTGTGCTGTTGGCCTCATTAGCTGGAGCAGCGCTGGATTACACCATCATGGCTTTGGCACCCGTTTTATGGGTGTTGTATATAGGGCGACTTGTCTCTGGGATCACGGGGGCGACAGCTGCGGTGGTGGCTTCCACCATTGCCGATGCTTCCCCGGAGCAAGAGCGGGCACGCTGGTTTGCTTATATCGGGGCATGCTACGGCCTGGGCATGATTGCCGGGCCTGCCTTGGGCGGGACCTTGGCGGGCTTGTCGACTCATGCGCCCTTTGTGGGAGCGGCGCTGCTTAATGCCAGTGCCTTTGTTCTGGCCTGCCTTTTTCTGCGTGAAACACGTGTAGCTTGTGGATCGGCGGAAAAGAAGCAGGCGCCGCCTCTCAGCTCCTTTGGTTTTTTGGGCTTGAAGGATTTAGGGCAGGGCTTGCTGGGCTTGGGCGTCGTATTCTTTATTGTCCAGCTGATCGGCCAACTGCCTGCCGCCTTGTGGGTGATTTTCGGAGAGGATCGCTTTGCTTGGGACACCATGACGGTGGGCTTGTCCCTGACCGCTTATGGCATCACTCATGTCTTGTTCCAGGCCTTTGCTGTGGGTCCCTTGTCGCAGCGCCTGGGTGAGGGCAAGACCTTGATGTTGGGCATGATGGCTGACGCCGCAGGTTTTGTGCTGCTGGCTTTTGCTTCGCATAGCTGGATGATCTTCCCTGTGCTGGCTTTGCTGGCGGCAGGTGGTGTGGGCATGCCTGCGCTGCAATCCATGATGTCCAAGCGCGTTGTCAACGATCAACAAGGGACCTTGCAGGGCGTGTTGGGTAGTTTGAATAATCTGGGCGCCTTGATTGGCCCGCTGGGGTTCACGCAGCTCTACAGTTATACCGCTACGCAGTGGAACGGTTGGGTTTGGCTACTGGGGGGATGTCTGTATGTGCTGTGTTTCCCCATCTTGTGGCGCGCTTTGCAGCTTGTGGACTAAGAGGCCGTTGTTTCGCTGTTTGGCAAAGGGTTTGCTCGGAAACGGTTTTTTTGCTGTTGAAGGCGCGTTTTCTCTGGGGCATGTAGGCAAGTGAAACGTACTGATAAGTATTATTTGCCTATTAGGCAGGCCAGTCTATTAGTATCATAGATTGTTCGGGCCGCCATACTGGCGGTATTTATTCATACGGAGACCTTATGTCCATTTCAGTCGGTGCGCGCGTTCCAGACGCGACCCTTAGCGAGTACATTGAAACCGCCACAGAAAGCTGCCCTATGGGCCCCAACAACTTTCAGGTGGCTGATCTGGTTAAAGGCAAGAAAATTGCCGTGTTCGCCGTTCCTGGCGCTTTCACCCCTACCTGCTCCGAGCAGCACTTGCCTGGCTTTATTGCCAAGGCAGACGAGTTCAAGGCTGCCGGCGTAGACGAGATCTGGTGCGTGGCAGTGAACGATCCTTTCGTAATGGGCGCTTGGGGCAAGTCCCTGAACGTTAATGGCAAAGTACGTTTGCTGGCCGACGGCAGTGCTGTCTGGACCAAAGCATTGGGTCTGGAATTTGACCTGACGTCCAAAGGCCTGGGTGTGCGCTCCAAGCGTTTCTCTGCCTTGCTGGAAGACGGCGTTGTCAAACAACTGAACATTGATAACGACGGCGGCCTGCACACATCGGATGCAGACACCCTGTTGAAACAGGTAAAGTCGTAAGTATCTGATCCCCCGCCAGTCCGGCGTGGCGAGGGATAGAAGGATTACAAGGCGCTGGCGGCAAGCTGGCGCTTTTTTTTACCGTGCTCCTGTCGCAAAACCCAGGCCGGAAACTGGATGGTGGCGAGAGTTGGGGGCCGGTGCCGCGGTTTTTTTAGGATGTCTGGATGCTGTCATCGGTGGGTGCGTTTTCGTCCCTGTACTTTGCGACCCTGATGCTCTTGCTCAGCTCGGGCCTGTTCAATACCTTCATGGGGGTGCGCCTGACGGCCATCTCGGTGTCAGAGGTATGGATTGGCGGGCTGATTGCGGTGTATTACCTGGGCCTGGTATTTGGTGCTCGCATGGGTCACCGCCTGATCATGGGCGTGGGTCATATTCGGGCGTACGCCGCTAGTGCTGCCATTGTCACCATCTGTGTGCTGGTTCAGATTCTGGTTGATTCCATGTACGTCTGGCTGCTGCTGCGCTTTTTGGCGGGCGCGGCCATGGTGGTGCAGTTCATGGGGATTGAAAGTTGGCTGAACGAGCAAAGCGATAATAGTCAACGTGGCACCATTTTTGCCTTTTACATGGTGTTCTCCAGCCTGGGCACCGTGCTGGGGCAGTTGTCTTTGACCCTGTTCCCGCATCTGAATTACGAGCCGCTGGTTTTTGTGGCGATCTGTTCGGCCTTCAGTCTGGTGCCGGTGGCGATTACCCGTCGCAGTCACCCACCCTTGCAAGTGCCCGCGCCCATTAACGCACGCTATTACGTGGACCGCGTACCCTTGTCCATGATGGTGCTGCTGGTCGCCGGTATGTTGACCGGGGCCTTTTATGGTCTGGCGCCGGTGTATGCGGTGCGCGTTCATCTAAGCAATGAGCAGGCTGCCTTGTTTGTCGCCGTGTCTGTGGCCGCCGGTGTGCTGGCCCAATGGCCGGTGGGTTGGCTGGCGGATCGCATGAATCGCGTCAAACTGATCCGCATTAACGCGATCTGTTTGCTGGCCTTGGCCATTCCCTTGTGGGGCTGGTTTGAGGCCCCATTCTGGTTTCTGCTGATTTTTTCGGCGTTGTTCGGGATTCTGCAATTTACGCTGTACCCCTTGGGCGCGGCTTTCGCCAATGACAACGTGGATCCGGAGCGGCGAGTTGGCTTGAGCGCCATTTTGTATATGGTGTATGGCCTGGGGGCCTGTCTGGGGCCGCTGCTTGCCGGCGGCCTGATGTCTTATATCGGCAGCAATCTGTACTACATCTTCGTGGCAGCCTGTGGCTTGGCTTTGGTTCTGCTGGTCCGCCCGCAAAAGGTACTGGGCGATCACTTGAGCCAGGATGCGCCTACTACCTTTGTGCCTATGCCAGACAGCTTGCAAAGCTCGGCTGCGGCGGTGGCACTGGACCCACGGGTAGATATCAGCTCTGACGTGTCGCACGACCCTGTGTTCGAGGATCTGCCGCCTGTTGAAGAGCGGGTGCCTGCAACGACGGAAAGCACGGCTGCGGAGCGCAAGGCGGAGGATGAGGCTGCAGAGGCGACACTTGCCGAGGACGACAAACGGGCCGATCCTGTTGTTGGAAGCTCTGTGAATTCTGAAGGCTTGGACGCTTTTGGGAGCGCGGCAGATGTGGAAAGCTCGAGCGCTGAGAAAGACGCAGAGAAAGCACGTAAAACCTCAGATCCAGCCCCTTAAACAGTCGCCAGAATCGAGCCTGTTGTCGTGGCGCTTTACGACCATGATTCACTCATAAAAAAAACCCAGGCCAAGCCTGGGTTTTTTATTTCTGCCCGGATCTTAAATCTGGAACTCAGGCCCGTTGAATTCGGCCACAACCTCAATCTTGCCAGCCAGAATATCCTGCTGCAGTGCTGCAATACGCTGGCGCACGGCATCCGGTGTGTCCGGGGCCATGATCAGGCGCACCGCATCCGGTTGCTGCAGGCCTACCTTGAAGATCTTGCCGGATTCGAACTTGTTTTCGCTCAGATCCTTGCAAGCTTCAAATACGCCAATGCCTACATCGGCCCAGGCGGAACCGACGAATACGTCGGGCTCGCGGGCGACCCAGTCAATTACATTGCCAATTTCTTTGATGCCCAGTTCACGGCAGGCCTGCGTTGTGCCGCTACGGCCTTTGTTCAGCATGGTGTAGATGATGTCTGCACCAGCTTTGGCCTGTGCCTGGGTGACCCGCGCGGCCAGCTCAATATCATCCTGGTTGCCGGAGAAGTTTGTCAGCAGCTTCACATCCGGATTGGCATGCTTGACGCCAGCGGCATAGGAAGCGCGGGCGCGCAAACCAGGGGGTACGCGTATGCCGGACTGGTGGGCCACCACGCCGGTCTTGGTCATCAGAGCGGCATAGGCGCCGGCCAGCCAGGCTGACTCTTCCTGACGCACGTCATAGCTGCTCAGATTGCTGGCAGTGACGGCACCTTGCGTGATCACAAAGCGGGTATCCGGAAACTCCTTGGCAACGGCCAGGGCAGCATCGGTGTTCTGACCGCCGTGGGCGATCAGCAAGGTCGGTTTGTATTGTGTCGCCAGTTCGCGCAGGGCGGCAATTTGCGCCTGGGTTTCGTTAGCCACCTGGTCTTTGTAGTGGCCGGTAATGGGCAACTGGTCCATGGCCTTCTTGAAGCCCTGATAACCAGCTTGCATGAAGCCGTTGTCATCAATGTGGCCGCAGAACAGGGCGGCAACGACGGGTTTGTTGGCCGCCAGCACACTGCGGCCAAGCCAAGGGGCAGCCAGTGCGCCGGCTCCAGCGGAAGCGGCGGCCAGCAGTAACTGGCGACGGGTAAATCCGGTCATGATCATGTCTCCTGTGTAGTCTCCGACGTGGGCGTCGGTAAAAATCGTTTTTTTCTAATCTACAGGAGATGAAAAGCCGCGGTCCCCGAAGTTTTAAATGTCAAATATAAGAATTCTCGTATAGTGCGTTTACGCGGGCATGTATGAGACACGCCCGATATTGTTCACCGCGGAATCAAGGCTACGATAGCGCCAATCGCCAGGGCAACCCCCACCATATTGAGCGCGCTGAGCTTTTCCTTGAAGAAGCCCGCGCCGATGATGGCACCCATGGCAATCACACCAATATTCATGGCCGAGAACACCAGAGTGGGATTCTCCGGGAAGATCTGGTGGGCGCGGATATAAAAGAAAATATTCCCGAAGTTCAGCAGGCCCAGCACCAGACCGGCTAAAAGGCTGCCTTTATGCCAGCTGGTGCGCTTGGCCAGCAGCCAGCACAGCATCAGCACACCGGCTAGCGAGAAGGACACCACCAGACTGCTGGAGAAAGCTGCACCGGCTTTGGAGAGCTGCTTGAACATGATGTCGATCACGCCATAGCCCAGCCATACAGCCAGCAGCATCAGGGCAGGATGCCCGGAGCCTGCTTCCTGGCTACTGGCCTGCCGCGGACGTATCAGCAGGCACAGCAAGGCAATCAGGGCCAGGGCGATGCCCAGCAGTTTCTGACCAGCCAGATGCTCGCCAAACAAGAGAAAGGCCGCCAACAAGGGAATGAACAGGGACAGGCGCTGGGCAGCATCGCTCAACACAATCCCGGCTTGCCGCACTGCCGCCGCCATGAACAGAAAGACGCTGGGCAAGAGCACACCCAAGGCAATCAGAATCCACCAGGGGGTAGCAGGATTCAGCAGACTGCTGGGATGCGGTTGCAGCAATACCAGACTCAAGGTGACCGCCACGCCATAGTTGACCATGATGGCCTGGGCGACATCGATCTGCCGCTGGCGAGCGACTTTCAGCAGAATGGAAACGGCAACACTGCACAGAATGCTGGCGATCAGAGTGAGCATGTTAGAGGGCCTCGACCATAGCGCGTGGACGGGTTTGTTCCAATGACAAAGGGGGTTCGGACAGTGTGGTTTTGGCCGCTTCCAGTTGCAGGCGGGCAAACAGATCCTGGTCTGCCACAAACTGCGGGTTGCCGGTAGTCAGCAATTGCTCGCCATAGAAAATGGAGTTGGCACCGGCCATAAAGCACAGGGCCTGGGTGCTGTCATCCATGGTTTCGCGACCCGCCGACAGGCGTACGGCGCTGGTGGGCATCAGGATACGCGCAATGGCAATCGTACGTACAAACTCGAAGGGGTCCAGATCATCGACCTGATCCAGCGGCGTGCCCGGTACTTTCACCAATTGGTTGATAGGCACGGACTCGGGGTAAGGGCGCATATTGGCCAGCTGAGCCAGCAGACCAGCACGCTCGCGACGGCTTTCACCCATGCCGATAATCCCGCCGCAGCAACTGTTCAAACCGGCTGCGCGTACGCGTTCCAGCGTGTCCAGGCGGTCCTGGTACGTGCGTGTGCTGATGATCTGGCCATAGAACTCGGGGGAGGTGTCCAGATTGTGGTTGTAGTAGTCCAGCCCGGCATCTTTCAGGCGCTGCGCCTGACCGTCTTTGAGCATGCCCAAGGTGACACAGGTTTCCAGCCCCATCGCTTTGACGGCGCTAACCATCTCAACTACCTGGTCCAACTGTTTTTCGGTAGGAGAGCGCCAGGCGGCACCCATGCAAAAACGCTGAGCACCCTGTGCCTGGGCGGCGCGGGCCGCTTCCAATACCTGTTCCAGGGGCATCAAGGGTTCAGGTTCCAGCTCGGTCTGGTATTTGGAGGATTGCGGGCAGTAGGAGCAATCTTCGGGACAGGCGCCTGTCTTGATGGAGAGCAGACTGGAGAGCTGGATTTGATTGGCCGGGTGGTGCTGTCTATGTACGGTCTGCGCCTGGAACACTAGGTCCATAAAGGGCAGCTCGTAAAGCTCCATGATGCTACGAATCGTCCAGGGTGCGGGGGTATTTACAGACATGGCAGGCTACCTTATTCAGTGACGCAGCTATGCTAGGTTTTCTGCCTGTGAAAGACGACTCCTGGGGCTGGCAGGCTCCGGAGGCTTTTCTCGCTATGGGGCCTATTTCAGTGATGCTTAGACGAAATTGTCGCTAACTTCGCTTAATTTCAATTATTGTGAGGGATACAAACTATTTCAAAGGTAGTGTTTGCAAAATGTTTCAGCGGCTGATTCAGTGCCTGATTACCGTGGTTTCCACCTTTTTATCCGAGGTAAACTGGCAGGCGATTTTGCAAAAGGATAAACATGCACGTGTTCGAGCGCCGCATCACCGTGGAATGGGGTGATTGCGATGAGGCCGGGATTGTTTTCTATCCCAATTATTTTTATTGGTTTGATTGCACGTATCAGGCGTGGCTGCGGAAAGCAGGCTTGAGCCAGCGTATCTTGCGCCAGGAATATGATGCGGTAACGCCCTTGGTGGATGTCGGTGCCAACTTCCGCGCACCTGTCACCTATGATCGCGAGATTCGCGTTTGCGTGCATGTGGCTCAATGGCTGGACCGGCGTTTCAAGCTTGAATATCAAGTCTTCAATATGGACGGCGTGCTGGTAGCAACCGGCCACGAGTGGCGCGCCTGGGCGCAGGTCTTGCCGGAAGGGCGGCTGAAAGGTGCCGCCATTGCTGAAGACTTTCGTCAGCGCTTAGAAGGGAACGGGGCTGTTTGAAGCGGCCTGATCAGACACCGGCAGGCGCTGCTGCACTTGATGCAGCTGCGGCTTGCCATTGAGCGGTATATAGACAAAAGCCAATTGCTTGAACAGGCGTGCTTGCCAGCGTGCCTGTTGCAGGCTGATGTCCAGCACCAGCAGGCTGGGTTCATCCGGCCATTTGCCCTTGGGGTCCAGATTCACAGCGGGCCACCAGCGCAGATCCAGTTTCTGCAAATCGCGCAGCAAGCTTTCCTGAACCGCATCGTTAAAGGCACGGCTGCAAATTTGCGCGCCCGGATTGCAGGCGGTCAAAATTGCCGCACCACGGCTGTTTTCTTGTTCCAGTAATTGATTCAGAGGGCGGTTGAGCTGGCCGATGCGCACGTCTATATCGCCCTTTGGGCTGTGTACACGGTAGATCGCCTTCTCGAAAGCGTGAGACAGGGCGGCGGGCAGGTCTTTCTGTGTAGACATAAGCTATCTTGCGTCGTTCTGTTCTCTGGACCCACAAGACTGGCAGTGGGATGCATGGTTTGTTTGTGTTCAAACCATGCATCCATTATTTACACAGTTTCAGCCTTCAAGCAAGTTATGAGGCGCGTGGATCCTGGATTCGATTCCAGATCGAATACAAGCTGGGCAAGAACAAGAGCGTCAGGATGGTGCCAATGGCTGTACCGCCGATCAGTGTCAGGGCCATGGAGCCCCAGAACACGGAGAAGGACAGCGGAATGAAGGCCAGTACCGCCGCCAGCGCCGTCAGAATGACGGGGCGGGCACGCTGCACAGTGGCTTCAATCACGGCATCGTAGGGCGAGGCACCTTCAGCCCGGTTGGTCTTGATCTGCTCAATCAGAATCAAGGTATTGCGCATCAGGATCCCCGCCAGACCAATCAGCCCCAGAATCGCCGTAAAGCCAAAGGGTTGCTGGAAAATCAGCAAGGCGGGCACGCTGCCAATCAGGCCCAAGGGGGCGGTCAGGAACACCATGATCATGTTCGAGAGCGAACGTACCTGAATCACGATAACCAGCAGCATCAAGGCAATCATGACCGGGAAGACGGGCAGCAGCGCGTCATTGGACTTCTTGGCCTCGGCGGTGATGCCGCTCATCTCGATCAGGTAGCCAGGGGGCAGGGAAGCCTGCAAGGAGGCAAACTCCTTCATCACCCGGTTGGCCACTTCTGCCGGTTGCACGTGCGGAGCAATATCTCCCCGCACTGTCATGGTGGGCAGGCGGTTGCGACGGGCCAGCTTGGGTTCTTCCTGCATGATTTCCAGCTTGCCGACTTGCTCCAAGGGCAGGTTCTGGCCCTGATCATTCATGACGGTCAGGCCGGACAGGCGAGTTGGGTCATGGCGGTTGCTGGCCGAGCTGCGCGCCACAACCAGCACATTACGCAGGTCCTCGCGGTATTCCGCAACGGTTGTGCCATCCAGCTGCAACTGGATTTGTTCGGCCAGACTCTGGCGATTCAACCCCAAGGCTTGCAGACGTTGTGGGTCTACGTCCAGCTTCAGGACGGGTACGCGCGAACCCCAGTCCACGTTCACCTGACGCATGTCCTTGTCGGCCCGCATCACCGCCATGGCCTGCTCGGAAATATCACGCAGCTTGTTCAGGTCAGGGCCACGTACCAGGAACTCCACCGGGTATTTGGTGGATGGCCCGAACACCAGCTGAGTGGCACGGACGCGCGCTTCTGGTGTCAGGCCATCGGCCACCACTTGGCGAAAGCGTTGCAGCAGCGCATCGCGGTCGTGGTGATCAGCCGTCAGCACCACCAGACGAGCAAAGGAGGGATCAGGCAGTTCAGGGTTGTAGGACAGGAAAAAGCGCGGTGCGCCTTGCCCGGCATAGCTGGTGACCAGCTTGGTTTCGGGCTGCTCGCGCAACCAGCTCTCCACCTTGCGAGTAACGGTCTGCGTGGACTGAATACTGCTGCCCTCGGGCAACTGCACCTCTACCAGCAGCTCGGGCCGGTCGGAGGTGGGGAAGAATTGCTGTTTGACGAAACCCATGCCTACAACCGCCAGCACGAAGGCCGTCACCACAATTCCGGCCACCAGAAACTTGTGGTGTACCGACCAGGCAATCATGCGGCGCAGGCGCATGTAATTGGGGGTGTCGTAAATGGCCTGATGGCCGCCAGGACGGGCTGGAATGGCGGGCAGCAATTTCACGCCCATATAGGGAGTGAAGGCCACCGCGACCAGCCAGGACGTCAGCAGGGCAGCGGCCAGAATCCAGAAGATATTGCCGGCGTACTCCCCGGCAGAGGAACGGGCAAAACCCACCGGCAGAAAGCCGATAATCGTCACCAGGGTGCCGGACAGCATGGGGGCTGCCGTATGGTTCCAGGCATAGGCGGCGGCTTTCAGGCGGTCCATGCCTTCTTCCATTTTCACGATCATGATCTCGATCGCAATAATGGCGTCGTCCACCAGCAGGCCCAGCGAGATAATCAGCGCGCCCAGCGTTACCCGATCAAACACCTTGCCTGTCATCATCATGATGACGAACACCATGGCCAGCGTCAGGGGCACAGCGGCAGCCACTACGATCCCGACCCGCCAGCCCATGCTGACCAGACACACCAGCAGCACCACGCTCAGCGCCGCGAAGAACTTGAACATGAACTCGCCTACGGCGGAGGCAATGTTCACCGACTGGTTGGTGACGGTATCCAGGGAGAAGCCCAGGGGCAGGGCAGCGGCAATATCTTCCCGTGCCTTTTCCAGATCCTTGCCCAGATACAGGCCGTTGTAGCCCTCCTGCATCACCACATCCAGCAACATGGCAAATTGTGCGTTGTGGTGAATCTCGAAGCTGGGCGGGTCTTCGTATCCACGGCTGATGGTGGCAATGTCGCCCAGACGCAGATTGTGGCCTTGCACGTAGATATAGGTATTGCTGATGGCCTCTACATCCTCCAGTCCGGCGCTAAGGCGCATGTGAATGCGCGGGCCATCGGTGCTGACGGCACCACTGGCTGTCATGGCGCTGCGCTTGGACAAGGCTTCCAGAATCTGTTGAGGGTTGAGCTGCAGGTTGTGCAGCTTGGCTTCGTCCAGATCGACAAAAATACGTTCGCTTTGCTCGCCCAGAATATTGACCTTCTTGACGCCGGGGACTTGCAGTAGCTGGCTGCGTACTTTCTCGGCCTCGCGAGTCAGCAGGCGCGGTGGCAAACCAGGGGCTTGCAGCGCGAACAGGCTGAAGGACACGTCCGAGTACTCATCGTTCACAAACGGCCCCTGCACGCCTTTGGGCAAGCGCGGAGCCTGATCCTGCAGCTTCTTGCGGAGCTGATAGAACTCGCTCTGAACGTCCGCCGGCGGCATGGTGTCTTTCAGGGTCACCACCATCAAGGCGGTGCCGGGACGGGTAACCGTCTCTACCTTGTCAAACCAGCGCAGTTCCTGCATGCGCTTTTCCATGGGCTCGGCCACCAGATCCTGCATTTCCTGGGCGGTGGCTCCGGGCCACATGGCGGTGACGGTCAGCACTTTCACGGTAAAAGCCGGGTCTTCGGCTCGACCCAGTTTCACGAAGGAGTAAATGCCGGACGCTGCCAGAGCAATGATCAGAAACAGCGTGATGGCCCGTTCACGCACCGCCAGAGCGGAGAGATTGAAGCGGCCTGTCATTGCTTGACCTCGCGTGTTTCAGGACGAACTTCCTGGCCTTCATGCAAAAGGTTAGCGCCCAACGCCACGATGGCCGTACCGGCTTCAGGGCCTTGGGACAGGTAAGCGTGTTCCTGGGCCAGTTTGGCAATGGTCACGGGCTGCCAGTGCACAGTTTTCTGATCATCAATTACCCACACGCCGGGCCCTTTACCCGCATCGTAAATTGCAGTCAGTGGTACTTGATTCAAGGCGTCTGCATCCGGGGGCGTCAAATGCACAATGGCGCTGGAACCCAGTCTTGCGGTGACATTCTCGCCCTCGAAGGAAAAGCGGGCCTGATAGCTGCGGGTTGCAGGGTCAGAGGATTGGGCCAACTCGCGCAGTTGGGCGGGCAGGCTTTCCTGGGAGTCCGTCAGCTCAATAGTGGCGCGAGTACCCAGCGGAATATCCCACTGCTCGGGCAGGCTGACAATGACATCACGTGGACCGTCCTGGGCCAGGCGCAGCACGGCTTGCCCTGGGCTGACAACTTGGCCAACATCCGCAATCTGGGCGGTAATGATGCCGCTGGCTTCTGCTTTCAGGGAACTGTATTGGTCGGCGTTGCGGGCTATTTCAGCTTGTGCTTGGGCGGACTTCAGATTTGCCTGTGCGCTACGCAGTGCCTTCTGGCTTTGTTCATGCGCCTGACGGGAAACACCGCCTTGCTCCACCAGCAGGGACAAGCGTTTGTAATCTGACTGGGCTTGTTCGGCCTGAGCCTGGGCGGCCTGCACGGCAGCCAGACGGGCGCGGTAATCCAGTTGCAGATCCTTGGGGTCCAGCGTCATCAAGAGCTGGCCTTTTTCCACGTGCTCGCCGTTCTGGACCTTGCGTGTATCAATCTTGCCGCCTACCCGAAATGCCAGCGGGCTTTCCACCCGTGCGCTGACCAGTCCCAGGAAACGTCGCTGCTGATCGGCCTTGGGCTGAATCACGCTTTGAATTACCAAAGGAGCCTGAGTGCGAGGGTCGGCCTCCTGCGTCTGCTGGCTGCACCCCATCAGTACAAGGGCGGCGGACAAACTCAAGACAGGACTAAGAGAGCGAAAAAGAGCCATGCAGGACTCCGGGTAGGTAAATAGTTGGATGAACTGTAACTTGGGGCGTGATGTTCAAGGCATCAGGCTGCGCAGGATAAGCTGCGTTACCACCAGCAAACCTTGGCGGGTTTTTTCAGGCGGATGTATTTCCAGCAAGACAGGGTGTAGACAGGCGGTCAAGGCAAACAGGATGCCTTGAACCACCTCGTCCAAGGGCGTGCGGCGTTCAAAGTCGCCGCTTTCACGGCCCGCGCGCACCAGGGCGGTGATTTGGGTCAGCAAATCTTCTCTGTGCTGGTCCACTGTTGCCCAATTGTTTTGCAGCGCTTCAATGACCACTTCTTGCATGCGGCCTTCCTGCAAGAACAGCTCCAGGCTTAGCGTGCAGGCGGTTTCAATGAAGTGGCGCAGACGTTCGATAGGGGGCAAGTCGCCCTCCACAATCTGTTGCAGCTGCACGTGCATGCCTTTGAGCACAGAGTGGCAGATCGCCTGGCCGATAGCCTGCTTGGAGTCGAAAAAACGATAGAGATAAGCGCTGGACACGCCTATGGATTTGGCCAGGCTGGCAACAGAGGTCTTGCGATACCCATAGAGCCGGAAATGCGTATTGGCCTGCTCAATGATCTGTTCGCGGCGATGATGCTCGGTCGGACCACGCTGGCCCAGGGTACTGGCTGGCATAGAAGTTGAATGTTGAAGTAACGATAACGCAATACATTAACTTCCTTGTTAAGCCGCGGCAAGTAAATTGAGGCCACATATCCCGTTTTTTTGCTTGATGGGACTCTTCTTGACAGGCAAACCTTTTAGATCAGCCGATGGCTTGAGCAGGCAGCAGGGCAGCCGCAGGATGGGATCATGCTTTGAGTCTGACTTTCCAGGCTTTGGCTTGTTGAGAGCGTGCCAGGGATAGCGCTTTCTGCAAGGTAGCTGATACGTATGGTTGTTCGGATGGGAGATGCATCATTGCCTGCGCCTGAATTCTCAACAGTTCCGGGGCGTTCCATAGTTGCTCTTCAGCGGTCTCATCAGCAAGGCGGGCCTTGATGAGTGCAACCGCTTCCGGGCTATGCCCTTGTTCGATCATTGCATGTGCAAAGTCAGACAAGAAAACAGAATATGCCGTGTCAAACCCGTGCTCCTGTAACTGTGTCAGAGCTGACTGGAGTGTCTGGAAAGGAACTTCAGCGGGGTTCTCGGCGACTTTTGCCCAAAGCGTAAATGCCGAACCATACCGTGCCCAGAACTCCAAACCATGTTGGCCAGCAAGGTGATTAAGCTCTCGCGACATTCGAGTGACCTCCTGGCTATCCCCTGAAAGCGCTGTCACCGTGCAGCTTCCTTCCGCCAGTGCACAACATAAGGTGCAAGCGTGATCCAGCGGTATGGCCTCCTCGATCGCTAATTGGGCCGCATGGCGAGCTTTGTTCGTGTTCCCCATGACCCATAGAATGCGGGAAAGAAAAGCCCAGCCCGCGACGCGCTGATCCAATCCGAATCGGAAGTGAGAGCCATGGCGTTCGTCGCGCACATAGGCATCAAGCATGGCCTCGATTTCAAATAAGGCTTCAGCGTGCCGTCCTAAAAAATGATAGGACGTGCCAATTAGACGGCGGGCAGTCAGAAAAGCGGCTCGGTCAGAGAACTGTAGAGCCAAATCCGCCATGTTCTGGCCGTGTTCCAGAGCCTGGGTGTACCGGCCGCTACGAAGATGAAAGAGCCATAGGCCGTATTCCGCTTGTAGCTGCATCTCCCTGTCGCCCAGCTGCAATGCGAGCTCGCCAGCTCGGGTCCATGCCTGTCCATTCTCTGGCGTCGGGCCGCGTGACCAGGTCAGGGAGGTGGCCAGGGCGGCTTGAATCATCATCTCCTGCTGTTCTTCTAGGGATGAGCCTGTGCTTTGTTTGAGTGCATCCGTAATTCTCTGACGACCTTCATCGTGAAGCGACAGCTGTATCCAGAATGGGGCGGAGTTGGCCAGGATATGGAGCCCCAGACTGCGGTGCTGATTATTTCGGAATGCCCAGTCCAAAGCGGTTCTGATGTCATCGATGTGGTGTTCATATTGTTGCCTCCACTGGGGCGTGGGTAAGGACATCCAGTCGTGTTGAGCCTGGGATGCCAGTTGGGCAGTAAAGTGCGCATGTCTGTCCGCCAAAACAGTCTGTCGATCCCCAAGCTGCTCCAGGGCATATGCGCGCAGCATACTCAGATAGCGATAGCGGATAGTCTGCGTCCCGGCTTGCAGGGTGAGCAGGGACTTTTCAACCAGTCCGTAAATAATATCGGGCAGTCTGGTCGAGTCTTTGGGTCTTGCAGAGATGATTTGTTCTGCAGCGGAGAGGGTGAAATCGCCAGGGAAAATAGCCAGTTCCTGAAAAGCGTTTTGTTCACGCGAGTTCAGTAAGTGGTAACTCCATTGCATGGCCTCGCCCAGTGTCTGGTGGCGCCCCGAGGATGGGGTCTTCCGGGCGGCCAGCAAACCCGAGGAAATAGCCAGGTCTTCAGCGACGGCAGCCAGCCCTAGCGAGGGAACTCGGGCAGCAGCAATTTCCAGCGCCAGGGGAACCCCGTCCAGCGCTCTGCAGAGTGCCGTAATTTGATCCAGATTATCTTCGGTCAGCTTGAAGTGATAGTCTGCGGCGATAACCCGGCGTACGAACAGCTCGATAGCACTGTATGCTCGTGCGTTTTCTAACTTGATGGGGTGTGCGGGGACGCAGAGAGGGGTGATGCGAAAGACTTGCTCGCCCTCCAGTCCCAAAGGGGTTTGGCTGGTAAGGAGGATGCTCAGCTTCGGGTCGGCCTCCAGAAGTTGTTCAATCACGTGTGCGCAAGCCGAAGCGACATGTTCGCAGTTATCAATTAGCAGGAGTGCCCTGTTTGGATGCGATGCGGCCTGTGTGTCTGTGCCGACAAGGCCGGCCAAGGCGCTTGAGATGCTCGGTAATACAGAGGCGGGGCTGCCAAGTTGGGACAAGTCCGCGAAGTAAACACCATCAGGGAAAAGCGGGCTTGCTTCAGAGGCCAGTTCTATGGCCAAACGGGTCTTGCCGACACCGGCAGGGCCGGCGAGCGTGATCAGGCATTGGCTTGCAAGGAGCCGATTTAATTCCAGTAGCTCCTCTATACGGCCGATCAAGGGGGACCTGGGACGTGGCAGTTTGCTCCGTGTTTGATGAGCAATAATTGGGCTTGCCGCTTGATGGGGTTGCACAGCGCCGGTGAATCGATAGCCTCGGCCAAACTCCGTGGAAATAAGGTCTCTATCGTCACCCAGAGTTTTCCGTAATGATGAGATCTGTGCCTGCAAGCTGTTTTCCTCGACCACGTCCTTGGACCATATCTGCGAAAGGAGTGAGTCTTTTGACACCACTTTTCCTGCTGCCTCTACAAGGTAGATGAGCACATCAAGCGCACGCTCGCCTACCTCCAACCGCACACCGTCCCGCAGCAAAAGCCGCAGGCCCGGAAATAGCTGGTACCGGCCAAATGCCAGCATATCGTCGTCGCGGGCCTGGGCGGATCTTGAGTGTTTCTGAGGGGCGGGGTGGGTACCGTTAGACATGCTTGTCTCTGGGTAAAGTTGGGCGGAAAAGCAGATTTCAGACGTCTGAAATTGTAGGCCAAAGACTTTGGCTACGTGTTCCTTCACCATGACAGCCTACTTTTTACTTTGTGAGTCAGTGATGTCCAAAGAATCCGCCTTGGTGCGTCGTCTGGATACGGCGCTTCTGATGGTGATGGCGATTGCCTGTGGCGTATTTGTCTCGAATGTCTATTACAACCAGCCACTTCTGGAACTATTGCAACAGGCATTTCCGCAGGAAAGAGGGCTGATTAATCTGGCCCCGACGGCGACCCAGTTGGGGTTTGCTTGCGGCCTGTTTTTTCTGGTCCCTCTTGGAGACCGGGTTGACCGTAGAAAATTGATTCTGGGGCAGGCGGCGGTTTTGCTGGTCGGGCTGGTATGTCTGGCGGTAACCCCTAATGCCTGGGGGTTTGTCTGTGCGTCCGTGTTGGTGGGGATCTCTGCATCAGCCGCTCAACAAATTGTGCCTTTTGCGGCAGAACTAGCGACGCCGAGCCGCCGGGGACAAGTAGTAGGCACGGTAATGAGCGGGGTGTTGTGCGGTCTTTTATTGGGTAGGGCTGTGGGTGGCTTTATTGGCGATCATTGGGGCTGGCGGGCCACATATTGCTTAGGTGCAGTGATGACGGCGATTGCCTGGCTCATGCTTTTTCTCAAATTGCCCCATAGCAATCCCCAGGTGCAGCAACGTTATTTCAGCCTTATAAAGTCATTGATCGTTCTGTGGCGGGAAGAGCCTTTGTTGCGTAGAGCAACCCGTATTCAAGCGGTCCTGTTTGGCTCCTTTATGGGTTTGTGGACAGTTCTGGCATTGCACATGCAGGAGTCATACGGCTTGGGAGCGGATGTAGCTGGCTTGATGGGCGTTGTCGGTGCTGCCGGGATTTTGATTGCTCCACTGGCGGGTCGCAGCGCAGATCATCGTGGACCGCATATTGTTATCACGGCTGCTTGCCTGATCATGTTGCTGTCATACCCCGTGTTGGGGCTTTGGAGCAGTCTTGCCGGTTTGATTGTGGGTATTTTGTTGCTGGATATTGGTGAGCAGTTGGCACTCATTTCCAATCAGCATGTGATTTACTCACTCCGTCCGGAGGCCAGGAGCCGATTGAATACGCTATTTATGAGCGGCATGTTCGTGGGTGGTGCGACAGGATCATGGGGGGCTGGTATTGCCTGGCGTCTGGGTGGGTGGCATGCGGTATGCCTGTTTGGAGGGGCATTAGTGCTTATCGGTTTTTCTTTGCACGGTATCCGTAGACGAGCGATAGGCACCAGAGGCTGAGAGAGGTGTTCTGGTGCGCATGCTTGCAGGCCGGAGTCCACCAATGAAAAAAGCCTGACAGATCGAAATCTATCAGGCTTTTTGAATTTTTTGGCGGAGCGGACGGGGCTCGAACCCGCGACCCCCGGCGTGACAGGCCGGTATTCTAACCAACTGAACTACCGCTCCGCAGCGGTGCCAAGAATCTTGGCGTCCCCTAGGGGATTCGAACCCCTGTACCCACCGTGAAAGGGTGGTGTCCTAGGCCTCTAGACGAAGGGGACAGGACTTACAACTAAATCGTCGTTTTGGTGGAGGTAAGCGGGATCGAACCGCTGACCTCTTGCATGCCATGCAAGCGCTCTCCCAGCTGAGCTATACCCCCAATTTTCTTTACTTCGTTTTTTAACTGCGTCAAAAAACCAAAGTATCGAAATAAGTGTCAGGCTTGACGAGGCTTGCCACTTCAAACTGCTAAAACCAGTCTGGGACTGATTTTTAAATCTTTTGGCGGAGCGGACGGGACTCGAACCCGCGACCCCCGGCGTGACAGGCCGGTATTCTAACCAACTGAACTACCGCTCCGCAGCGGTTGCCAAGAATCTTGGCGTCCCCTAGGGGATTCGAACCCCTGTACCCACCGTGAAAGGGTGGTGTCCTAGGCCTCTAG